>JANXWH010000152.1 GCA_025351245.1 Chloroflexota bacterium
CGCCGGTCCGGGTCCCCCTCCCGGATCCCCCGGTCGCCGGTCCGGGTCCCCCTCCCGGATCCCCCGGTCGCCGGTCCGGGTCCCCCGGGCGCCCGAGAGACCCGGCACAGAGAAAGGGATGCTTCCTCGCCGAGGTCGCGCGCGTAGCCGGCGCCTCGGCGGCGCGCGTGCGCGTTACCGGCGCGTCAGTCGCGCGCGTGCGCGTGCGCGGCGCCGAAGGCGCCCGCGTCCGCGGCGCGTCACTCCCCGGATCTTGGCGCGACGACGGCGCGCGCGACTCGGACGGGCCGGCGCGGCGGTGTGGTCGCGGCCAGCGCTCCGCCCGCCCCGTATCGCCCGAGCGCGGCCACCACGAGGCCATCACCCTCCAGCCGGGTGAGGACGGCGAGGATCGTGGCCGGCGCGAGCCCGGTGGCGTCGACGAGTTCGTCGAGCGTGGCGGCGCGCGGGAGCAGCACACGGGCGACGGCCGCCTCCGCCGCGCCGCGGCCGGCGAGGATCGCCTCCGGATCCGGCCCGACGGCACGGCCTTCGCGGAGCGTCCGCGAGTCCGCACGTGCGTGGGCGGCCGTCCCGACAAGGCCCAGGTCCTCGAGCAGCTCGGCGACGCCAGGGACCGCTCGCGCCAGCCCCGGGTAGAGCCGCAGGAGGCGATTGCAGCCGACGCTCTGCTCGACATCGATCGGCCCCGGGACGACGAAGCACTCGCGTCCCTGCTCGAGTGTCCAGCTCGCAGTGATCAGGGCGCCGCTCCGCTCCCGCGCCTCGACGATCACGGTCGCATCCGCGAGGCCGCTGATGACCCGGTTCCTGCGCGGGAAGGTCCCCGGTACGGGGCCGACGTCCGGCGCGAGCTCGGAGACGACCGCGCCGCCGCGGGCGACGATCTGGTCCGCCAGGTGCGCGTGTGCCCGCGGGTAGAGCCGTTGGTGGCCCGACCCGAGCACCGCGACCGTACGCCCGCCACAGGCAACCGCCGCGGCGTGAGCGGCCCCGTCGATGCCGATGGCGAGTCCCGAGACGACGACGGCACCCGCGGTCGACAGCGCCCCGCCGATCGCGCCGGCGATCCGCCGGCCCCGCTCGGTGGCACGCCGGGTGCCGACGACCGCGACCGACCGCTCGGGATTCACCGCGGCGATGTCTCCCCGCACAAACAGGACGGGCGGCGGCAGGTCCAGGAGCCTGAGACGTCCCGGGTAGTCGGCGGACTCGATCGTGAGCACCTCGATCCCGAGCGCCCGGACCCGCGCGATTAGCACGGGCGCCTGCTGCGCGGCATCGGCGATGGAGCGCCCGAGCCTCGCGTCGAGCCGACCACCACGAGCCGCCACCGCCTCGGCCAGTCGCCGCGGACCGGCCGGGCCCGCCGCCGTCGAGAGCACCGCCCGGCCGCTCCCGAGCGCGCCCAGCAGCGCCGCAAGCGTGACCGGCCCAATCCCGTCCACGGCCACGAGCACCGCCCAGGCATCGACCTCGTCGAGCGACAGGGCGCCGGCCGTTGGCGTGGCCGGGGCCGGGCGTGAACGCGACGCGGCCGACGGCGACGGCCAGGGCGAGGGCGAGGTGTTGGGCTCGCGTCCCGACGCGATGCCGGCCACCGGTTCGACGGCGGCGGCCCGCCACTCGCCGCGCGCCCCATCGTGTCCGACCCCGAGCATGTCAGCCGACCCGCTCGGCCGCAGCGGCCGTGGCTGGAACCCGGTAGCGGGCGGCCTCCTCCAAGTGTCGCACAGCCACGCGCTCCGAGGCGTCGAGATCGGCGATCGTGCGGGCGACTCGGAGCAGGCGCTCGGTGGCCCGGGCGGTCAGGCCGGCTGCGTCGGCCAGGCGAATTGCGGCTCGCTCTGCGCCCGAATCGAGCCGGCACGCGGCCCGGAGGGCACGACCGGTGAGCCGGCCCGCGATGCGGCCGCGCGTCTCGACCTGGTGCGCCCAGACCGCGGCAACCCGCGCCGCGACCGGCGCCGACGCTTCGCCGTCCTCGCGGGCCAGGAGCGCCTCCGGCGCTACCCGTGGCATGCCGACCCAGAGGTCGAGGCGGTCGCGGAACGGCCCAGAGATCCGTGCCGCGTATCGGTCCGGGAGGCCCAGGGGGCAGGTGCAGCGCCCGGACGGGTCCGCGGCCCATCCGCACGGGCACGGATTCATCGCGGCCACGAGCTGGAAGCGGGCCGGCATCTCCACCGCGCCGCCCGCGCGTGCGATCGCAATCCGGCCTTCCTCGAGTGGCTGGCGAAGTGCCTCGCGTGCGGCGCGGTCGAATTCCGGCAGCTCGTCGAGGAACAGGACACCGTGATGGGCGCGGGTCACCTCCCCGGGCGACATCCGCGGCCCCCCGCCTACGAGTGCGGCATAGGAGGCCGTGTGGTGGGGCGCCCGGAAGGGCCGCCTCGTCACGAAGCCCCGGACCGGCCCCTCTCCCGCCACCGAGGCGATCACCGTTGCCTCCTGCGCCTCGGCGGGGTCGAGCGGCGGCAGCAGCCCGCGGATGGTCCGCGCGAGCAGGGTCTTGCCGGATCCCGGCGCGCCGATCATGAGCAGCGCGTGGCCGCCCGCAACGGCGATCTCGAGCGCTCGCCGCGCCTCCGCCTGGCCGCGGACATCCGCGAGGTCCGGCCAGCCATCGTCGTCCGGAGCTGTCGAAACCCGCACGGCCGCCTCATCGGGGATCAGCTCGGCGCGCGTGATGGGCCCACGCCCGCGCACTCGCCGGCCGCGGACGAGCTCCACCGCCTCCCCGAGCGATGCGGCCGGCAGCGCCTCGATCCCTGGCACGAGGCGCGCCTCGTCAAGCGCATCGGCCGGCACGATCACGCGTCCGGCGCCGCGCCGGGCCAGCGCGACGACCATCGGCAGCAGCCCGGGCACCGGCCGGACCTCCCCGCCGAGTCCCAGCTCCCCGAGCATGGCCCAACGGCCGTTGGGTCGAACCTGCTCGGAGCCGACGAGGATGGCGATCGCGATCCCCAGGTCCAGCGCGGAGCCCGCCTTCGGGACGTCCGCCGGGGCGAGGTTCACCGTGATCCGGCGCGGCGGATGGACGAAGCCGGAATTGCGTAGCGCGCCGCGGACGCGCTCGCGCGACTCGCGGAGGGCCGCGTCCGCGAGCCCGACGATCGTGAAGCCCGGCAACCCGGGCGCCACGTCAACCTCGACCCGGACAGGGCGGCCTTCGAGTCCCCGAAGTGTCGCGGCGAGGACCGTTGCCAGCATGGCCGCCACGGTAGGCGGGGTGCCTCACCCAGCGGTCATTCGCCACTTCACGGCGACTTATCGGCGGGCGCGCCCGGCTCCCCGGTCGCGGGCGCGCGATCGTCCGTGCCGGGTTCGCCGGCCCATGGCGCGCCCGGCTCCCCGCCGTCAGCGCGCCGGCGCCACCACGGCCGTCCCCATCGCCACCCGCGGCTGCTTGTCGATCGCCCGGGCAAAGTCGTGGAAGGAGCGTCCCAGCGGCGAGTCGGCCTTCGTGAACATGACCGGCGCGCCCGAGTTGAGGGCGCTGATCGCGCCCCGGTACTCGTTGAGGATCTGGTGCTCGATCGTCCGCTTGAGGGCGCCCTCGGCGCTCTTGACGTTGATCCCCGTGAACGCATTCGACCGGTTCAGGACCAGCTTCACGCGGTCGTCCTCGTAGCCGATATGGCCCAGCGTCTCGAGGACGAGGCGCACATTCTTGAGGCACGAGAGGTCCGCCGTCATGATCACGAAGAGGGAATCTGCCGCGTCGAAGATTCCGAGGTTCGTGTCGTCGAGGCGCTTGTCGACGTCCACCACGACATAGTCGTAGAGACCCCGGAGCGTCTCGAGGATGTGCCCCATGTGCTCCTTCGAGACGAGCTCCGCCGTCTCGGGCGACGGCGGAGCGAGGAGCAGGTCCACCCCCGAGTCGTGCTTCACGACGACATTCCGGAACACGTCTGCGTCGATCGACGTGGCAGTGACCACGTCCACGATGCTCTTGCGGTCGAGGCCCAGGTCCAGGAAGACCCGGTGATCTCCGAACTGGAGGTTGGCGTCGACCAGGCAGACCTTCCGGCCCAGCTCGCGATGGAGCGCGATCGCAACATTGATCGCGATCGTCGTCGTCCCCACGCCACCCTTGGCGCCGTAGAAGGCCAGGATCCGTCCCAGGGGCGGTCGGCCGACCAACATGTCGCGCGGCGCGAACCGCGCGAGGAGGCTCTTGATCCGGGCCAGGAGCTCGGCCGGGTGGAACGGCTTGACCAGGTAGTCATCCGCCCCGGCCCGCAGGCCGCGGATCTTCTGCTCCACCTCGCTCTCCGCCGTGAGCATGATGATCGGGACGTGGCCCGAGGTTCCCTCCTCCGCCCGGATCTTCGTGGCCACCTGGTAACCATCGAGCTTCGGGAGCATCACGTCGAGCAGGACGAGGGCCGGCGAATCCTGCGCCCAGAGCTTGAAGCCCTCGGCACCATCGCCGGCCACGATGACTTCGTAGCCTTCCTGCTTGAGCGTGAAGCTCAGGAGGCGCTGGACGTTCGGGTCGTCGTCGACGACGAGGATCTTGGCGGACATCCGACCTCTCTGGTTCCCCGCGTGTCCCGTGGCGCGGTCGTCCCCGCGACCGTTCGACCACGGACCATCCGCGGTCGATGATACCGGACCGCTGCCGCCGGAACCCCCCAATTCCGGAGCCGTTGCTCAGCCCGCGCCACCGACTGGCAGGGTCGGGGGCGTGCCGGCCTCGGCCCCGGACGCGAAGCCCGCGCCCAGCGTCCGCGCGAGCGGCTCGAGGAACCGCGTGAACTCGGTCGGGATGATGAACTTCGTCGAGGGGCTTGCGCCCAGCGCCTTGAGTGCCTCGAGGTACTGCAGGAGCATCGTCTTCTGGTCGATGCCGGCCGCAGCGGCATAGATCCGTTCGAGCGCCTGGCTGAAGCCCTCGGCATTGAGGATCTGCGCCTGGCGCCGACCCTCGGCCTCGAGGATCGCGGCCTGCTTCGACCCCTCGGCGATGTTGATCTCCGACTGTCGCTTCCCCTCCGACTCGGTGATCACTGCGCGCCGGGTCCGCTCGGCCGAGAGCTGCCGGTTCATCGCGTCCTGGACGTCGCGTGGAGGCGTGATCTCCCGGATCTCGACCGTGGTGACCTTGCCGCCCCACCGCTCGGTCACCTCGTCGAGCTTGACGCGGAGGACCTCGTTGATCTGCTCCCGCCGGGACAGGACCTCGTCCAGCAGGATGTCGCCGATGACGGCCCGCAGCGTGGTGGTCGCAACTCCCTGGAGCGCACCGCTGAAGTTGGCCACGTTCACCACGCTCTTGAGCGGATCGCTGATCCGCCAGTAGATCAGGAAGTCGACGTTGATCGGGGCATTGTCCTTGGTGATGGTGGTCTGGCTGGGAACTTCGATGAACTGTTCGCGGACGTCCACCTTCACCGGACGGTCGATGATCGGGATGAGGAAGCGCAGCCCGGGGCCGCGGACCAGCGCCTCGTTGGTCTTGCCCAGCCGGAAGACGACCATCTTCTCGTACTGCTGCACGACCCGGACCGACAGGTACAGGAGCAGCAGGACGAGGAAGAGGACGGCCACAAGGATCGCGAACAGCACGGCGACTTCCACGCGGGCGCTCCTTTCGAGCTGCGGGATCAGGTGGCCGAGCCGGGCTCGACCGGGGAAACGAACAACGTCAACCCGTCCTGCCGAACGACCTCCACGCGAGCGCCGCGCGGGAGGGGACGTCCGTCCTCGCTGCGCGCGGTCCATTCTTCGCCGACCGCGTGCACGGTGCCGAGCGGGTTGATGTCGGTCGAGACGATACCCGCTTCGCCGGCGACCCGGAGGCTGCCCACGAGCACGGGGCTCGTCCGCATCCGGCGGGTTCGGTATGCGGTCACCGCGATCAGCGCGCCGAACGCGGCGGTCAGGCCGGTCATCACAACAATGACCGGCAGCGCGACCTCGACGCCGGGCACGGTCGGCATGCCGGGGTTGCCGTAGAGCGTCCCCGCCCCGATCGCGACGCAGGCGGCCGCGACGATCGCGAGCAGGCCGTGACTGGTGAACTGGGTCTCGAGCACCAGCAGGACGACCCCGAAACCGACGAGCACGAGGCCCGCCACGTTGACGGGCAGGTCGGCGAACCCGATGAACGCGAGGACCAGGGCCAGGGCGCCCGCGATGCCGGAGACGAGGTTCGGGTTTCCAAGCTCGAAGACGAGGAGCAGGACGCCTACGACGAACAGGATGAACGCGAGGTTCGGGTCGGCCAGCAGGCGGAGGAACGCCTGGAACGGGCTCATCTCGACCACATCGGTCGAGATGCCGGCAAATGCCAGCGTGACGGACCGGCCGCCGGCCACCGTCACCGTCTTCCCGTTGGCCGCGGCGAGCACCTCCGACAGGGTGGCGGCGATCCCGTCCACCGCCCCGGCCGCCACCGCCTCCGTCGCCGAGTAGCTCTTCGCGTCGCTGACCGTGGATGCGGCCCACTCCACGGGACGCCCGCGCGCCTGGGCGATGGCGGAGATGTTCGCGATCGCGTCGTTCTTGATCTTCTCGCCGAGCGTGCCGCCGATGTCCTGGCCGCCGCTCCCGACCGGGCTTGCCGCGCCGATGTTCGTGCCGGGCGCCATGTAGGAGAGGTTCGCGGCCAGGGTCATGAACGTGCCGGCACTCGCCGCACGCCCGCCGGCGGGCGAGACCCACACGATCACCGGCACGGACGCCTCGAGGAATGCGCCCGTGATCTTCTGGGTCGCGTCCAGCCGGCCGCCCGGGGTGTTGAGCTCGACGAGGACCGCCGGCGCATCCTCGCGCTCCGCGCGCGCGACCCCGTCGGCGAGGTACTGGGCCATCACCCCGTCGACCTCGCCCGTGGTGGGAAGGACGATGACGGCGGGACCGGCCGCCCGGACGGGCCCGGCGAGCGCGGCGAGCGCGAGCGCCAGCGTTCCCACGACGAGCGGGATGAAGCGGGCGGGGACGATTGGTCGGCGCATCTCAAACAGCCTCCACGGCAGTATGCACCCGCGGGACGCCACCGGCCGCAGGAAGCGCCGGTGCCGGTGATGCCGCGCCGCGCGCCGATCTCAGAAGCGGTGCGGCACCTCGTTGCCGGCGCCGGGCGCCCCGCCCCGCATTCCGGCGCTCAGGCCGCTCACGAAGTCGAAGACGAGCTGGCTCCACGTCTCCATCCGGTCATGGACGGCCAGCAGCTCGATCGGTGGGACGAACCGCCCCTCGAGCTTTTCCGTCTCGCGAACGACAACCGGCCGTCCGTCGGCCTCGGCGAGGAAGACCACGCCGACGTGGACCCGCCCCACCTCCGTCTCGTCGTCGTTGAGCAGGCCCAGGAGGCGAAACTCCGGGACGAACCCCGCGTCCAGCTCCTCGGTCCATTCGCGGGCGAGACCGCCGGCCAGGTCCGCGTCGCCCGGGTTGAGGTGCCCACCGACCCCGATCGAGAACTGCTCGTGGAGGCGGGCGTCGGCGCCGGCCCGCGTGCGCCGCATCAGGAAGTAGCGCCCTCGGTCGCGCAGGACCAGGTACGGGATGACCTGCTTGAAGCGCGGGTCCGACTCCATGGCGGCGCGGGGAGCGAACCTGCCCTCTCGCTCGATGACCGCGAGGTACGGCTCCGTGCCCTGGTTCAGCACGCCACGCCAGCCGGGCGTGCCCATCAGCGCCTCGCGCGGGACCACGAGCACCGCCTCGTCCGGTATTCCGCCCACCTCAGCCGGGTCCACCAAGCCGGTTGCGCGCACCGTCCAGGCGGGAGCGGATCGCGGCCTCGTCCGCGAGCCCATCGGGTCCGGTCGCCTCCAGCAGCGCCAGCCACGCGTCGAGCCGGTCGCGGTATGCACGAACGCATGCCGCGAGCGCGACCGCGTTCGTGGCGGCGATCCCGGCCCCCATGTCGGCGTCGCCGCGCGCGAGTCGCGTGGCGTCGCGCCAGCCGGAGGCTGCAAGGGCGACGGCCGCCGGCCAGTCGGCCGGCGACGACTCCCCCGCCGCGCCCGCAGCCGCCTCCACGAGCGCCGCGGCGGCAACGATCGGCAGGTGGCTGATCACTGCGACGGCCGCGTCGTGCGTGGCGGCGTCCATTCGGACCGGGCACGCACCGGTGGCGCGCGCCAGCTCCTCGACCCGCTCGATGGCGACGGTGTCGGCCGGATCGCCCGGGACCACGACCCACGGGCTCCCGACGAACAGGTCCGCCGTCGCCGCCTGGAACCCGCTCGTCTCCCGGCCCGCCATCGGGTGGCCGCCCACGAAGCGGAGCCGGTTCGCCATCGCCCGTGCGACGAGGAGCGCCTTCGTGCTTGCCACGTCCGTCACGACGGCCGACCCGGGAAGCGCCGCGCGGGCCTTGCCGGCGAGCCGATCGAGCAGCGCCAGGCACGCGGTCGGCGGGGCTGCGAGCACGACGAGATCGGCATCGGCGAGCGCGTCATCGAGCGTCGCTGGCGCGGCGTCGACGACTCCGGCCTCAAGGGCGCGCGCAGGTCCCGCACCCGACGGGCTCCAGGCGGCCGCGGTCCAGCCACCGGCCTCACGCAGCGCGAGGGCAACGGAGCCGCCGATCAGGCCGAACCCGAGGAAGGTGACGTGCACGGGTTGGATATCCGGTCCGGGCGTTCGGGCGGGACGCGCGCTATCGACCGCGGCGCCGCTGGCCGGATCGCCGCTCCGACTCGCGGCGTTCGCCATCGGGCGAGGGGCCCGGGTCGTCGGGCGGGTTCTGGCGGCGGACCTGCTCGCGGCGCTGGACGTCGCGACGCTCCAGGTTCATCTGCACTCCGCACCGGGGGCAGCGGCGCTCGTCGGCAAAGAGCGACTCGAGCGGCGAGGTCGCATAGATGTTCCGGCCGCACGACCAGCAGGCAAGGCGGGGCATGATCGAATCCTACGCCCCCCATCGGGGCCCCCTCGCGACGACGCCGCGATCGCCATGTCAGCCGACGACCGGGAGGGCCGCCAACGCGTGGGCAACCCGCTCCGCCGGGTACTCGAAGTCCTCGAGCGCACCCGACAGGTACCGCTCGTAGGCGGTCAGGTCGAAGTGCCCGTGTCCCGACAGGTTGAAGAGGATCACCCTGGCGACGCCCTCCTCCTTCGCCCTGAGCGCCTCGTCCACCGCGACGCGAATCGCGTGGGTCGACTCCGGGGCGGGGAGGATCCCCTCCGTCCGGGCGAACTGGACCCCCGCGGCGAACGTCGGGTTCTGGTGAACGGCCCGGGCCTCGATCTGGCCCAGGTCCTTGAGGTGGCTCACGAGCGGCGCCATGCCGTGGTAGCGCAGGCCGCCGGCGTGGATGGGCTCCGGGATGAACTCGCTGCCGAGCGTGTACATCTTGACGAGCGGGGTCATGTGCCCCGTGTCGCCGAAATCGTACGCGAAGACGCCCCGGGTGAGGGACGGCGTCGCCTCCGGCTCGACGGCGATCACCCGGTAGGATCCTTCGCCGCGGAGCATCCGACCGACGAACGGGAAGGCCAGCCCGGCGAAGTTCGAGCCGCCCCCGACACAGCCGATCACGACGTCCGGCTCCTCGCCGGCCATCTCCATCTGGAGAATCGCCTCCTGGCCGATCACCGTCTGGTGCAGGAGGACGTGGTTGAGCACGGACCCCAGGGCGTACTTCGTGTCGTCGCGTGTCGCGGCGTCCTCGACCGCCTCGCTGATCGCCATCCCGAGCGATCCCGGGCTGTCCGGCGTCACCGCCAGCACGGCCCGCCCATAGTTCGTGGTCGGCGACGGGCTCGGCACGACAGAGGCGCCGTAGGTCTCCATCAGCATCCGGCGATACGGCTTCTGGTCGTAGCTCGCGCGGACCATGTAGACCTTGACCTCGAGGCCGAACAGCGCTCCGGCGATCGCGAGCGCGGTCCCCCATTGACCGGCGCCGGTCTCGGTCGCCAGGCGCTTGACGCCCGCCTCGGCGTTGTAGAACGCCTGCGGGATCGCCGTGTTCGGCTTGTGGCTGCCCGCCGGGCTCAGGCCCTCGTACTTGTAGTAGATGTGGGCGGGCGTGTCGAGCGCCTTCTCCAGTCGGCGGGCGCGGAAGAGCGGGCTGGGGCGGAAGAGGCGATAGGCGTCACGGACAGGTTCCGGGATCTCGATCTCCCGCTCCGCGCTGACCTCCTGCGCGATGAGCGCCATCGGGAAGAGCGGCGCGAGGTCGTCCGGCCCCAGCGCCTGCATCGTGCCGGGATGGAGGGGCGGTGGCGGGGGCGACGGAAGGTCCGCGACGATGTTGTACCAGGCGCGCGGGATGCGCTCCTCGTCGAGCACGAACTTGATGCGGTTGTTCGTCATGCGCGGATCTCCTGGGGTCGCGGGGGTGGAAACGTCCGGGGATCGCCCCGTCGCCGGACGGGGCCACGAGGCTACAACGCGCGCCCCGGGTCTCGCAAGGTGCCGCCGTCGAGGCGTGCGCTCCGGAGCGGCACGTAGCGGGCCGGGCCCCCGCCCAGGAGACTCTCGAAGAGAATGATCCGGTCCACGGTCCAGGCCGCGTGGAGCAAGGCTGCCGCCGCGACCAGGGCCTCCACCGCCAGTGACGCCCCCGGTACGCCGTCGGAGCGAGCGAGCGTCAGGTGGGCGGCGAACGGCCGCTCCCCCGGCGGCCAGCCACCCTCGGCGAGCTCCGCCATGAGTCGATCTGCGAGTGCCGCCAGCAGAGCCGCGCCCTCGCCGACCCGGAGGAATACGGCCCGCGGCCGCGCCGGCGATGGAAAGGCGCCGGCGCCCGCAAGGCGCGCCTCGAACGGCGCCGAGTCCCGCGCCGTCCGGTCCACGGCGGCCTCGAGCGCGGGGATCGAGGCCGCCGCCGTCGCACCGAGGAACCGGAGCGTGAGGTGCAGGTTCGTCGAGCGGACCCAGCGCAGCCGCGCGGACGGCGGCGCGGCGGGATCCGGGTTGCGGCCCCCGTCGGGTGGTGCCCCGAGATCGGTCATCAGGCCAGCCACAGCCTCGCGCGCATCGTCACCCAGCGGGACGGCGATGAAGAGGCGCCGCTCGCCGGGCGCGAGCGGGCGGACCCAGCGTTCGGCACGGCCCCCGGTCATCGGGCCTGCTCGCGCCCCCACGTGGCGCGGTCCTCGCGGAGCACTTCCAGGGCACGGTCCCGGTCGCGCCAGCCCACGACCTCGGTCGCCTTCTTTTCGAGGAGCTTGTACGTCTGGAAGAAGTGCTCGATCTCAACCAGCCGATGCGGTCGCACTTGCTGCAGGCGGTTGATGTGCGCCTGGTGAGGGTCGCCGAGCGCCACGCACAGGACCTTGAAGTCGAAGCCGTGCTCGTCGCTCATCTCCAGCCCGCCGATCGGCCGGCCCCAGACGTGACAGCCGGTGAACGTGGGCTCGTCGATGATGAGGAGCGCGTCCGTGTGGTCCCCGTCAGCGGCCCGCGTGTCCTCGATGAAGCCGTAGTCGAAGTTGTAGAAGACGGCCGACGAGAGGACCCGATCAAGCCGGAAGACCCCCGTCTCTTCGTCGAACTCGTACTTGTTGCGGCTCCCGCGAGGGATCTCGACGACGATGTCGACGCTGCTCGGGAAGTCGGCGTGATGGGACGCGCTCATGACGGCACGATACGCCACCGGACCGGCCCGCACCAGCGTCCCGGGGATGGCGGTCCGCAGCGCCGACGCCGCGGACGATCAGTCGTTGTAGAGGCGCTCCTCGATCAGCTTCTCCTGGACAGCCCGCCCGGTCGGATCGAAGCAGGAAAACTCGAAGTGCTTCTCGAACTCCACGTCGATGTTGTCCTGGCCGCCCCGATTCTTCTCCACGGAGACCACCACCCAGTCGCGGAAGCGCTGCGCCTGGTACGGGTTGAACTCGATGTTCACCTTGGCGACGATCTGGTACTTCTCATTGAGGATGAGAATGATGTCGGCCTCGTAGTTGATGGCCGACGAGCCGCGCAGGTGGTGGTTGCGAAGTCGGGCGGCCTTGAGGCCCTCCTTGTCGGCCGCCACGATCGCGATCATGCCAACCTGCTCCGAGAGCGCGATGTCCTTGAGGCCATTGACGACGAAGGTGACCTTCTCGGTCTCCGAGTTCGGCTCCGGGTACTGCGGCACCTTCTGGAGGTAGTCGACGATCACCAGCAGCTGGCGATCCCCCGAAAGCACCCGGTGCTTCTGGACCAGCAGCCGCATGTTGTCGATCGTGCTGGCCGTCTGCGTGCCGCGCATGAGGTAGAGGTTGTGCCCGTACCGGCCGATCCGGTCCAGGCTGGGCCGCAGGCGCGGGTTCGAGGCGAGCACGGGACCGCCCTGACCCTCCGCGACCCACGAGCCGAGGATCTCGCGCCGGACATCCTGGATCTTGATGGCACCGGTCTTGTGGGGCAGGTGGGCGAGCGCCGACTCCATGGCGATCATCCGGTTGAGCAGGTAGTGCTCTTCGTGCTCGAAGCAGATGTACAGGACGTTGGCCTGCCCGCCCGACGCGACGTTGCGCGCCATCTGGAGGGCCATCGTCGTCTTGCCGGTCCCCTGGGCACCGCCAATGAGCAGGAGCTCGCCCGGTCGGATGCCGCCGCCGATCGTCTTGTCGAGCGGCGTGAAGCCGAGTGGCACAGCCTGGTACTCGGCCAGGTTCCCGCTCGAGATCCGCTCGTTGAGGTCGACGAGCACATCAAGCGCCGAGCGCGGGACCAGGCTTCCGGTCGACGTATCCTGACGCCACTCGGCCGTAGGCTCACGGGTGGCAGGACGCTCCATCTCGGTGCTCACGCGGTCTCACGCTCCCCTGACATGCGGAGGCAACGGGATCATCCCCGTGCGGCCATCGTAGCACCCGGCCGATGCCCAATCACCCAACGGACGTGCCCTGGACGGCCCTGACCTCTGGGTGGGCGATCGCTAGCCGCCCGGATGCGCGGCGAACTCGTCGAAGAAGGCCGCCAGAGCGCGGATGCCGGTCTCGAAGTTGCCCAGGTCCATCCACTCGTTCGGGGCATGGAAGTTGCCATTCGGCGGCATGAACCCCATGACCGTCACCGGCAGGTCCAGGATCGACTCGAAGCTGGCCGCCACGGGAATCGAGCCGCCTTCGCGGACGAAGACGGGCGCTTGTCCAAAGGTCGCCTCGAGGGCGCGCGCGAAGGCCCGGGTAGCCGGCTGATCTTGGGGCGTGAGCGTCGGCCGTCCGCCGCCCATCGCGACCACCTCCACGCGGACGCCGGGCGGCGCGATCTCCATGACATAGTCGCGCAGGAGCTCGAAGATCCGGGTCGGGTCCTGGTTCGCCACCAGCCGGCAGGTGATCTTGGCGTGGGCTCGTCCGGGGATGATGGTCTTGCTTCCCTCACCCGAGAAGCCACCCCAGATGCCGTTGACGTCCAGCGTCGGCCGAGCGCCCCGTCGCTCCATCGTCGTCCAGCCCGACTCGCCCACGAGCGCGGGGACGTCGAGCTCGGCGCGGAGCGCCTCCTCGTCGAACGGGAGGGCGGCCATCGCGGTGCGCTCCGCATCGGACAGCGCAACGACGTCGTCGTAGAAGCCGGGAACGCGGATCCGGCCATCGGGGCCCTTCAGACCGGCGAGGATCGACGCGAGCGCGTTGATCGGGTTCTCGATGGCGCCGCCGAAGACGCCGGAGTGGACGTCCTGGAAGGGGCCCCGGACGTGGATCTCCGCCGCGGCGAGCCCGCGCAGGCCCACCGTGATCGCGGGCACGTTACCGGCGAAGAAGCCTGAATCCGCGACGAGTGCCACGTCGGCCGTGAGACGCGCGGCGTTGGCGGTCAGCCACGGCTCCAGGTGAACAGAGCTCGACTCCTCCTCCCCTTCGAAAACGAAGCGGAGGTTGATCGGGAGCGCGCCCCGGGTCGCGAGGATCGCCTCAGCCGCGGAGAGGGCGATGGAGACGTTCGACTTGTCGTCCGACGCGCCGCGGGCGAGGATGCGCCCGTCCCGGACGATCGGCTCGAAGGGCGCCGCCTCCCACTCATCCAGCGGATCCACCGGCTGGACGTCGTAATGGCCGTACAGGAGCACGGTTGGCGCGCCGGCCGCGTGGAGCCAGTCCGCATAGACGATCGGGTGGCCGCCCGTCTCGCTGGCCTCGACGTGCTCCATGCCCGCGGTCCGCAGGTCTGCAGCGAGCTGCTCGGCGGCCCGCCGGCAGTCCGGGGCGTGCTCGGAGATCCCGCTGATGCTGGGGATCCGGAGGAAGTCCAGGTATCGCGCGAGACGCCGCTCGGCGGTCGCGTCGAGGTAGGCCCCCAGGGTGGGGGCCGGCACGGGAATCGTCATGGCTTGCTCCGCTGTGGGGCGCGTTGGGTCCGGCGCGGTTGCGCTGCTTCAGGCCGGCTGTGCCGCGCCGGCCGGTGCGCCGGCCGATCCGAGCTTCGGCACGATACCGTGGATCGGCTCCTTCGGGGGCAGGTCGCTGAAGAGCGCCTCGAACTCGGTGGCGTCGAGCGTCTCCCGCTCGACGAGCTGCGCGGCGAGCGCGTCGAGCTTGTCACGGTGACGGGTCAGGACGTCCTGGGCCCGGGCGTACGCGTTGTCGATGATCGCCCGGACCTCGTCGTCGATCTGCCGCGCGACGTCGTCCGAGTAGTTGCGCTGCTCGCCGATGCCACGGCCCAGGAAGACCATCTCGTCATGCTTGCCGAACGCGAGCGGCCCCAGCTTCTCGCTCATCCCGAACTCGGTGACCATCCGGCGGGCGAGCTCGCTGGCCTTCTCGATGTCGTTGGAGGCGCCCGTCGTGGTGTCGCCGAAGACCAGCCGCTCGGACGCGTTGCCGCCCAGCATGCCGGCAATCTTGTCCTCGAACTCGGTCTTGCTCTGGAGGTAGCGGTCCTCCGACGGGAGGGCCATGGTGTAGCCCAGCGCCATCCCGCGGCTGATGATCGTGACCTTGGACACCGGGTCGCATTTCGGGAGGATTCGCTGGACCACGGCGTGGCCACCCTCGTGGTACGCGATGATCAGCTTCTCGGCATCCGAGATCACCCGGCTCTTGCGCTCCGGGCCGGCCACGATGCGCTCCAGCGCTTCCTGGAACTCGGGCATGCCGATGAGCTTCTTGTTCCGGCGTGCCGCGAGGATCGCGGCCTCGTTGACAAGGTTGGCGAGATCCGCCCCGGAGAAGCCCGGCGACTGCTTCGCGACGTCCTCGACGTTGAACGCCTTGTCGAGCGGCTTGCCTTTCGAGTGCACGCGCAGGATCTCGACGCGGCCCTTCATGTCCGGGCGATCCAGGATCACCTGCCGGTCGAACCGGCCGGGCCGCAGGAGTGCCGGATCCAGGACGTCGGGCCGGTTGGTGGCCGCGACCACGATGACGTTCGTCGCGGTGTCGAAGCCGTCCATCTCGACGAGGATCTGGTTCAGCGTCTGCTCGCGCTCGTCGTGGGAGCCGCCGAGGCCGGCGCCGCGCTGGCGCCCGACGGCGTCGATCTCATCCACGAACACGATGCACGGCGCGTTCCGCTTGGCCTGGTCGAACAGGTCGCGAACGCGGCTGGCGCCGACGCCCACGAACATCTCGACGAACTCCGAGCCGGAGATCGAGAAGAACGGCACGCCGGCCTCCCCGGCCACTGCCCGGGCCATGAGCGTCTTGCCGGTTCCCGGCGGGCCGATCAGGAGCACGCCGCGCGGGATCCGCGCGCCGAGCGAGTTGAACTTCTCGGGGTACTTGAGGAACTCCACGACCTCCTGGAGCTCCATCTTCGCCTCGTCGACGCCCGCGACGTCGGCGAACGTGACGACCGTCTTGTTGCCCAGGAACATGCGGGCGCGGCTCTTGCCGAAGGAGAGCGCCTGGTTGTTCGTGCCCTGGGCCTGCCGCATCATGAAGAAGAGGAAGCCGCCGATCAGGAGGACGGGCAACAGGGCGCCGACCAGGAGGTTGACCCACTGCCCGGCATCCGACGCCTTCATCGCCGTGAACTCGATCTTGTTCGGGTCCTGCCCGCCGGCCTTCGCCGCCTCCACCGTCTCCTGGAGCGCGCTCGGGATGCCGAGCCCCGGCTGGATCGTGATGTACTTGGACGCGGGGCTGCCCGTGGCCGTCACCGTCAGGGTGAGATCCTGCTGGGTGACCTTCGTCACGAGGCCCGCCCGAACGTCGGCGAGGTAGCCCGAATAGGGCTTGGGCGTCTCGTTCGTGGGCGAGACGAGGAACATGTAGAGCAGCAGCACCGTGCCCACCACGAGGACGAGCATCACGATGCCGTTGCGGAAGAACTTGCCGTTCAACCTGGCCTCCGGGTCAGTCGCGCCGGCGGCGCTCCGCCGACGTCAGGTTTGGAGTATAGCCGCCCACCCTGCGGACCCCCGTTCGGGCCCCGGGCATGCCATCTCGACTGTATGGAGTACGCAGGAGGCCGGCCGCCGGATGTCGCGCTCGGGCGCAGGACCCGCCCGCCGAGTCGGTCCCGGGCCGCCGCGCGCGCTGATCCCGGCCGGGCCAGCCGAGCCCTGGATCGACACGACCGGCCCGATGAGCCGGCCGCGGGATGCTGCGCTGTGGTGGTAGCTGGGACAGGACTCGAACCTGTGACCTAGCGATTATGAGCCGCTTGCTCTGCCAACTGAGCTACCCAGCCACGGGCTGCCATTCTAGCGCAAGGCTCGGGTGGGGTCGCCCGTCGAGCACCGCGACCGCGACGGCACCGACCGCCGCTCGACTCCGCCGCTCGCGGGCGGCGGGGTCTCCATGGCGGGGAGGATGCTAGCTGTTCCAGGCGATCCGGATATCGGGGTCGGGCAGGACCAGGTCCCGGATCGCGCCCTGCAGGTCGTGGTAGGACTTGACGAAGGCGCGCAAGGTTCGCGCGCTCGCCCCGTAGGTCTCGAATTCGTCCGGGGTCATCCCGTCCGGCTCGTAGGCGCGGCGGAAGTCGGGGATCCGGTCGTAGAGGTCGGCGATGAGGGCGGGATCGACCGGCTCGTCCATCCGCGGCCGGGGCGCGATCCCGCTCGCGTTGAAGCGGACCTGCCAGGGGTACGGGAGCGTCAGGCTGACCTCCCCGCCGACCAGCTCGGTCCAGTGGAGGCGGTGACGGTAGGCCGCCGCGAGAAGGCGGGACCGGTAGCCGCGCTCGCGGAAGATCCCGTAGGCCCGCTTGAACGCGGCGACGCCGGCCCAGTTGGGCGCGTCGGGGTGGACCGCGAGGTTGTCCCGCTCCACGACGACCTTCATCCAGTCGTCCAGCCGCCCGATCATGATCGTGGCGATCGGGGTCATCGACGCGACGTCGTGCCCGGCCGCGGCGCGCCGGTCGAGGCCGCGCTCAACGGCTTCGGCGATGGCGATCGCCTGCGGCACCGTGAAGCTGACCGTCCCGTTGATGTTGACGCCGCGGAAGGTCGCCTCCTCGATGGCGACGAGGCCCGACGCGGTGACCGGGAACTTGACCTGGATGTTCGGCGCCAGGGCGGCGAACCGCACGGCCTGCTCGGTCATGCGGGCCGGATCGCGGTGGTTCGCCGGGTTCGTCTGGACCGAGAGCCGGCCGTGGCGGCCGCCCGTACGGTCGAAGACCGGGTAGAGGATGCCGGCGCCCCGGGCGGCCATCTCCTCGATGATGGCCCAGGTCAGCTCCACCTCGCTCCATGTCGGGTTCGCGGCGGCGAGCTCGTGCACCCGCGGGACCCAGTGGGCCTTCTCCTTCTTCATGACGTCCAGCACGATGCTCGGGTTGGAGGTTGCCCCCGTCGCGCCGCGCTCGATGGCGTAGGTGAGCTCATCGACGGCGCAGGAGTCGTTCCAGTACTGGGTCGGCGTCTCCTGCGTCATCCGCAGGAGCGGGCTGTCGAGCGGGGTGGTTGTCATCGGGAAGCCTCCTCGGGATCCGAGGCCTGCGGCGCCGCCGGGTCCCAGTTCATCAGCCACGCGTGGTCCGGGTCCACCGTGAAGTGCCAGGCGCGGTTCGGGCCGGCCATGACGTTCAGGTAGTAACAGTCGTAGCCCGCCGGGGCGCCGACCGGGTGGTAGCCCGCCGGCACCAGGACGACGTCGCCGTCGCCCGGCGCCATGACCTCGTCGAGCGAGCGGTCGGGCGTGTAGACGCGCTGGAACGCGAACCCCTGGGGCTTCGCGAACCGGTAGAAATAGAGCTCCTCGAGGCGAGCCTCCCGGGGCGGGTCCTCCGTGTCGTGCTTGTGGGGTGGGTAGCTGGACCAGTTTCCGCCCGGCGTGAACACCTCGAAAGCGATCAGGCGGCCGGCCTCCGCGGCCGGCGGGAGCAGGTGGTGGATGCGCCGCTCCGTCTGGCCGGCGCCACGGACCTCCACGAGGATCTCATCGGGCGCCACGTACGCCGTGCGGCCAACTGGTCCGGCCGGAGCGCTCGCGATGACGACGAGGGCGTCAGTCTCGGCGACCACCTTGACCGGCAGCCCGGGCGCCACCAGGACCACCGGAGGCGGAGGGCCGTCGAAGACGGTTTCCCGGGAACCCACGACGCCGAAGTCGTGGTCTCCCGCCCGGACCGTGGCCCGGCCCTCGAGCACGAGGACGAGGCGCTCCCGATCGTCCGCCGGACGGCTGGCGGGCTGCCCCGGCCGGAGCCGGTAGGCGGCGAAGTCGACGTAGCTCCAGCCGGCCGAGGCCGCGTCAACGGCCACGATCGCCCCGTCCGGGCCGGGCCGGGCGGCGTGGCGGTGCAGCCGTTCCCGGTGTCGGGCTGGATCGCCGACATGCGGCACGGCGGAGATGGCGCGCCCCGCGTTGCTTGGGGCCGGACCGGTCGACCCTCGCACGCACAGCGAGACCGAGAGGACCACCCGCTCCGCCCTTCCGCCGCCGACGGCCGGCCGGGCGATGCTCTCGACGAGGCGCCGGACCGCCCAGTAGCCCATCTCGCGCTTCTGCTGGATCACCGTGGTGAGGGGCGGCTCGACCCACGCCGCGGCGTCGATGTCGTCGAAGCCGACGACACTGATCTCCTCGGGCACGCGGCGGCCAATGGCACGCAGCGCCCGGAGAACCTCGATCGCCGTGACGTCGTTGTAGCAGATCAACGCGGTGATGTCGGGCCGCTCCGCGAGCAGCTCGCCGACCGACTGTCCTCCGGCGCCCGGAACCCCGAAACCGAGGACGACGGGCACCTCGTCGCGGCCGATGCCGGCCGATGCAAGGGCATCCAGCGCGCCCCGAACGCGGTCCATCGAGTCGGCGGCCTCGATGGGGCCGGTGACAACGGCCAGGTGCGTGTGACCGAGCCCGAGCAGGTGCTCCGCCGCGAGGCGGCCCCCCGCCCGATTGTCGGAGACGATCGTGGGCACGCCCAGGTCCGCGCGCCCGCTGTTCACGATGACCACCGGGACGGCCGCCCTCGCGAGCTGCGCGGCGTACCCGTCGGTCAGGTGGCCGGCGGCCACGATGAGCCCGTCCACCCGGCCGTCCTGGAGGAGCGCCAGGTAGTCGGCCTCGCGTCGCGGGTCGCGGGCCCCGTTGCACAGGATGATCCGGAAGCCGCGCTCCCAGGCCGCGACCTCGACCGCTGCGACCAGCTCAGGGAAGAACGGGTTATGGACGTCGGTGACGATCAGGCCCAGGGTCTTGGTCATCCGCGTCTTGAGGGAGCGGGCGATGCTCGACGGTCGGTAGTCCAGCTCCTCCACCGCGGCCCGGACGGCGGCGACCGTCGCGGGCCGCGAGGTCGAGGCGCCGGACATGATCCGGCTGACGGTCGCGGTCGAGACGCCGGCCCGGTGCGCGACGTCGCGGATCGTCACACCCATCGGGCGGGCCCGAACATCACCGTGCGGCCGTCAGCTGCCGGCGGTCATCGCCCGGCGCCGGCGGGCAGGGGCCGCTTCGCGACGGCGATCGGCCGGCCTTCCTTGAACGACTGGGTCGCCGCGTCGGCGATGGCGAGCGCGGCGCGCCCGTCCTCGCCCGTCACGCGCGGCGCACGCCCTTCGCGCAGGCAGGCCACGAAGTCCTCGACTTCGACGACGTAGGACGCCTCGAAGCGCTGGAGGAACCAGTAGATGTTGTCGTGGGTGACCCCATCCTTGCCGTAGCGGCGGACCAACGTCTCCGGGGCCTCTCCCACCACGACCTTGCCGCCGGAGCCGAAGACCTCCGTGCTCACGTCGTAGCCGTAGACGGCGCGGCGCGAGGAGGTCACCACGCCCAGGGCCCCGTTGTCGAAGCGGAGCGAGGCGACCACGGTGTCCGCGTCGCCGATCTCGCCGATCGCCGGGTCCACGAGCGCGGCGCCGTAGGCGAAGACCTCCACGACCTCGTGACCGGTCAGGTACCGGACGAGGTCGAAGTCATGGATCGAGCAGTCGCGGAAGATCCCGCCCGAGACCGCCAGGTAGGCGAGCGGCGCCGGCTGGGGGTCGCGGCTGGTGGCCGTGACGAGCTCAACCTTGCCGACCGCGCCGTCCTCGATCATCTTCCGGGCGCGCACGTAGGACGGGTCGTAGCGGCGCTGGAATCCGATCTGGAGGGGCACGCCGGCCTTCTCGGCGGCGCTGATCGCGGCAAGGGTCCGCTCCATGGTCAGGTCGATCGGCTTCTCGCACAGGATGGGCTTGCCATACGAGGCCGCCAGCTCGATCAGGTCGGCGTGCGTGTTCGTGGGCGTCGCGATGAGGACCGCGTCGACCGCCGGGTCCGCGATGGCCTCGGCCGGGTCGGAGGTCCACTTGGCACCGAAGTCGGCGGCACAGGCGCGGCCCACGTCCTCGAGCGGCTCCACGATCCACGGGACGCGGCAGCTCTCCACGCGGTGGGCCAGCGTCTCGGCGTGCTTGCGGCCGATCCGGCCGGCCCCCAGGACCGCGACGGCGAGGGGGGCGTGACGGGTACCGGGAGCGGCGCTCATGGAAGTTCCTCCAGCAGGACGGGTCGGCCTTCCTCGACCGACCGGATGGCGGCAGCACCGATGCGGAGAGCGGCGAGCCCGTCGTCGAGCGTGGCGGCGGGCTGCGCCGTCCCCCGGACGGCGTCGATGAACGTGTCCAGCTCGCGCCCGAACGCGTCCTGGAAGCGATTCCAGAACCAGTCGTCGCGGAGGCGCGGCGTGACCTCGGAACGGGCGGTGGTCTCCGTCCGGACGATGAACGGGATCGTCTCCGCGCCGAGGATCTCGACCTCGCCGAGTGACCCCTCAACCTCCCCGCGGATGTCATAGCCGTAGCGGGCGAAGCGGCTGGCCTCGGCAAGCCCGCTCGCCCCCCCGGCGAACGAGACGAGGACACGGGCGTGATCGAAGTCGCCCTGCGACTCGAGCTCGGGCTGGACCATGCAGCGGGCCTCGGCGTACACGGAGACGGGCTCGTCGCCGATCAGCCAGCGGCAGGCGTCGTAGTCGTGGCCCAGCAGGTCCATCAGCAGGCCGCCCGAATCGACGCTCACGCTCGTGATCCCGCGCGGATCGCGTGTGCAGCTGAAGGCCGCGATCGGCGTGCCGATCTCGCCGGCCTCGATCGCGGCGCGAGCCCGGACGTAGGCCGGGTCGCTGCGACGCTGGAAGCCGACCTGGACCAGGATCCCGGCGCGCTTCGCGGCCGCGACGGCACGCACGCCGTCCGGCACGTCCAGGGCAATCATCTTCTCGACGAAGAGCGGCTTCCCGGCCGACGCGCAGGCCTCGATGATGGCCGGGTGGGTGCGGGCGTTGAGCGCCGCCACGACGACGTCCACCGACGGGTCGTCCACCACGGCGGTCCAGTCGGACGTCCAGGGCGCTCCGATCTCGTCGGCGACGGCGCGGCTCCGCTCGCCGGAGCTGGCCAGGACGGCGCGAGTCCCGCGACGGCCGGCCGCGATGTTCCGGGCATGGCGTGCTCCGAGCCAGCCCAGCCCGATCAGGCCGACGCGGATTGTGGCGGACACGGACGTGCCTCCTTGGGCGTGCTGAGTGTGCGGGGTGCGCGGAAGAGAATGGGCGCGCGGCCGGCGGGGTCCGCGCGCCCGGAAACCGAGGCGAGGGGCCTACTTGAAGTTGGCGACGTTGTCCTTCGTGACGAGCTCGACGCCCGTGTTCACGCTGGCATTGACCGTCTGGCCGGCGATGACCTTGACCGCGGTCTCGACGCCCATCTGGCCGATCTTCTTGGGGAACTGCGCGATGGAGCCCGTGAGCCCGCCTGCCGCGACCGAGGCGAGGGCATCCGGGTTGGCATCGAACCCGATGATCGGGATCGTCTTGTTGGCCTGCTGGGCGGCCTTGAGGGCGCCGAGGGCCATCTCATCGTTCGTGGCAAAGACGGCCTTCAGATCCGGGTTGGCCTGCAGCACGTTCTCCATCACCGACTGACCCTTGGCCCGGTCGGAGTCGGCAGGCTGGACGATGACGGTGGCGCCGGCCGCCTTGAGAACGTCGGACGCGCCCTTCTCGCGCAGGTTGTGGACGGCGTCGCCCGCCTGGCCACGGATGATCAGGACCTTGTCGCCGGCCTTTACGCCGACCGTCTTGACGAAGAAGTCGCCGGCCGCCTTGCCGCCCGCGGCGTTGTCTGTGCCGACAAACGCCTTCTTGGGAGCAAATTCCTTGTTGGTGTCGATCAGGATGATCGGGATCCCTGCGTCGGCCGCCTTCTGGAGCGAGGGCAGCACCTGGTCCGCACCCGTCACGGCGATCACGATCGCCGCAACCTTCTTGGCGACGGCGGACTCGACCTCGGCGATCTGGGCCGTGACGTTCGTCTCCGCATCCGGACCTTCGAACGTGATCGTGCAGCCGGGGAACTCGGCCTTCGCGTCATCGACGCCGGCGCCCACCGTCTTCCAGTAGGTGCTGGTGCCGGCCTTGACGATCACCGCGATCGTCTTGCCCTGGCAGGCGGCTGCACCGGTGGCGCCGCCCGCGCTCGCCGCGGGCGAGGCCGCCGGAGCCGTGGTCGCGCCGGATGAACAGGCCGCCAGGAGCAGGCCGAGTGCGGCGACGCTCGCGGCACGTGTGCGCTTGGACTTCACGTGTGATCCTCCTCTGGGGAGCTGATCAGCCAGCTCCGTGCTCGTACGGGTGCATTGGTTGCGCGGCGATCGTGGGGCGAACCTCCTCTCCAGCATGCCCGACCGACGGCGGGCACCCGACTTCAGCGGGATGTCACCGGGACTGCCCGGCGCGCCGCCGGAGAACGTCGACGTATACGGCCGCGATGATCACGGCGCCGATGACCACGGTCTGCCAGTTCGTGTCGACGCTCATGATATTCAGGCCATTCCGCAGGACCCCCATGATGAGGGCCCCGATGAGGGTCCCACTCACCGTGCCCACCCCACCGAAGAAGCTGGTGCCGCCGATGATGCAGGCGCTGATGGCATCGAGCTCGAAGCCGAGCCCTGCGTTCGGGTACCCCGAGTCCGTTCGCCCGGCGAGGACGACTGCCGCGAGGCCGGCCATGAGTCCGGAGATCGTGTAGACGAGGACCAGGATCCGGTCCACGGGCACCCCGGAGAGTCGCGCCGCCTCGGGGTTGCCGCCGGTTGCGTAGATGTGACGCCCGACGACGGTCCGATTCAGGAAGAAGTAGAACCCGACGTATGCGAGGACGACCACGAAGAGCATGATCGGGATCGAGACGGCACCGTCACCCGAGCCAAGCCGGATCTCATCGTTCCCGATGAACTTGACGATCCCGCCGCCGAGCGCCGAAATCGAGGCCCCGCCGGTGATCACGAGCGCTGCCCCGCGCGCGATGTTCATCATGCCGAGGGTGCTGATGAAGGGATGGGGCAGGTGGAGCCGGGTCAGGAGCAGGCCGTTGCCCACACCCAGCGCGGCGCCTACCAGGAGGGCGGCGAGCAGCCCGATCGATTGGTCGAGACCCGCCTTCGTGATGACCATCGCCAGGACGACCATGGCAAGCGCGAGCACGGCGCCGACGGAGAGGTCGATGCCACCCGTCAGGATGACGACGAGCATTCCCAGCGCGAGCAGCGCGTTGACCGACGTCTGACGGGCGATCCCCGCCAGGTTGCCCGTGGTCAGGAAGGACGGCGACGAGAATGCGAAGATGGCGATCAGCAGGATCAGACCGAGCAGGGCACCCAGCTGGAAGGCGACCTCGGTCCAGTTGCGCCGCTCTTCAGACTGGGCGACGGCGGCCCCGGGCTCAGGCTGCGACGACATGTTCCTGCCCCATCGCTGCGGCCAGGATCCGCTCCTGGTTCATCTCGTCGCCCGCCAGCTCGGCGACGATGCTGCCTCCTCGCATGACGAGGACCCGGTCGCTCATGCCCAGGACCTCCGGTAGCTCGCTCGAGACCATGACGATGGCGGCGCCCTGCTGCACCAGGCTCGTCATCAGCTGGTAGACCTCCACCTTCGCCCCCACGTCGATTCCCCGCGTCGGCTCGTCGAAGATCAGGACTCGAGAGCGCGAGGCCAGCCACTTCGCAAGGACGACCTTCTGCTGCGTTCCGCCCGACAGGGAGCGGGCGGGCCGGTAGACCGACGGCGTCCGGATGCGCAGCGACTCGACGAACCCGCGGGCGCGGGCCGCGACCTTGCCGAGATCGAGGAACCCGTGCCGCGAGACGTCGCCCGGCGACGCCATGCTGACGTTCTCCGCGATCGACAGGAGGAGCACGAGGCCCTGCGTCTTGCGGTCCTCGGGCAGCAGCCCGATTCCCGCCCGGATCGCGTCGACCGGATGGTGGACCCCAACCTCCTTCCCGTCGACGAAGATTCGGCCGGCGTCCAGGTGGTCGGCGCCGAAGATGGCTCGCACGAGCTCCGTGCGGCCCGCCCCGACGAGGCCGGCGATCCCGAGGATCTCGCCTGCCCGCACGGCGAAGCTCGCGTCGTTGAGGACGCCGCGGCGTTCGAGGTGCTCCACCCGGAGCACCTCCGCGCCGGGCTTGACCAGCTTCTTCGGGTACTGCTGGGTCAGGTCGCGGCCGACCATCAACCGGATGAAGTCGGCGATCGGCGAGCTGGCAGGAACCGTGTCGACGTAGTGGCCATCGCGCAGGACGGTGACGGTCGTGCCGACCTGAGGAACCTCCTCGAGGCGGTGGCTGATGTAGATCACACCCGCGCCGCGTGCCTGGAGCTGCTTCACGACCCGAAAGAGCTGGATGATCTCGTGGTTCGTAAGCGCGGAGGTCGGCTCGTCCATCACGACGATGTCTGCGTTGGCGCTGACGGACCGGGCGATCTCGACCATCTGCTGCTGGGCCACGCCCAGCTTCCCGACCTGGTGGCCGGGATCGATCGGCAGGTCCAGCTCCCTGAGGATGGCCGACGTCTCTCGGCGCATCCGGGCCCAGTCGATGACGCCCGGCCGCCCCGGGATCCGCGGCTCGCGGCCCATGAAGACGTTCTCCATGACCGAGAGCTGGGAAACCAGGTTGAACTCCTGGTAGATCACCGCGATCCCGAGGTCAAGGGCATCGCGAGGCGAGTTGATCTTCACCTCGCGACCCTTGAGCTCGATCTTCCCGGCGTCCGCGTGGTATGCGCCGCCGAGGATCTTCATCAGCGTGCTCTTGCCCGCGCCGTTCTCGCCGAGGAGCACGAGCACCTCGCCGGCGCGGACCTCCAGCTGCACGTCGTCGAGCGCCACGACCCCGGGGAACCGCTTGGTGATCCCCGACATGCGGAGAAGCACGTCGCCGGAACCGGCAGTGGTCGTCATGGTGACCAAGCCTACCCGGCCAGCTCGCGGAGAATCAGGTCCACGACCGCGCGGCTCATCGCGGCGCTCTCGGACGGCGGACGCCAGGTCGTGTCCTGCTCGACCATCACCCAGCCCGCGTAGTCCATCCCGTCGAGCGTCCGCAGCACGCCGCGAACATCGAGGAGGCCGCGGCCGGATTCGCAGAAGACGCGGCTCCGGAGGCCAGCCAGAAAGCCGTCGACCTCACCCGTGGCCATCGCGGCCTTCACGGTCGGGTCCACGTCCTTGAGGTGGACATGCTTCACGCGGTCGCCGTAGCGGGTCAGCCCGGCGACGGGGTCGCCGCCGCCGAGGAGGTAGTGGCCGACGTCGAGGCACGACCCGACGACCGCCGGGTCGCTCATCGAGAAGAGCTTCTCGACTTCGGTCGGTGTCTCGACGTACGTGCCGACGTGGTTGTGGAACGCGAGCGGGTGGCCCAGGTCGGCAGCCTCGCGGCCGAGTGTCTCCAGGAGCACCGCCAGGCGGCGGAACCCCTCGTCGGTCATCCTCGGGACGTCCGGGCCGTCGGCGCGCCCGCCCCACGGGACGCGGGCCGGGCCTACAGGCAGCGCCGCCACCAGCGTGTCGCCGTGAACGGCATGCAGCTCGGCGAGCTTCGCCCGACCGACCTCCAGGGCGCTCGCCACCGGGCCGTCCGCGTCGCACTCGATGCAGGCATAGGCCTCGGCGATGCACAGGTCGCGTGCCGCTAGGGCCTCGTCGAGGGCCGCGCCGCGCGGGAACGACCCGGCGAGCTGGGTGCCCTCGAAGCCGAGCCGGGAGATCTCGTCGAGGATCTGGAGAGGCTCGATCGGCGGGGTCAGCTCCGGCAGGTCGTCGTTCGCCCAGAGGATGTGGACGATCCCGATCCTCGCGCGCGGGATGGCGCGGCGGCCGACGACTGCGGCCGGCTCAATGGTTCGTGCGCCCGTCATCGCTGCTGCTCCTCTGCGCGGCCAGCGAGCTGGCTCGCGTATTGCTCGGGATGGAACTCCGGGACCGGGGCATCCCACCACCCGGTCTTGTCGAGGGCGTGCTCCGCCTCCCGGCCGACGTTCACGGCGACGAGGGCGGGCCCACCGTGGGCGAGGGCGCGCTCCACGGCCGGGCGGACTGCATCGGGGTGGTCCACCTGCTCCGCGTGGAGCCCGAAGGCCTCGCCGATCGCGCGGTAGTCGGGCGAGTAGAGGGAGCCGTCGGGACGCAGGAAGTCGGTCTTTGCCGTGCGGCCGAAGAAGCTGCGCTGGCCGCCCTTGATGCTCATCCAGCCGCTGTTGTTGAGCACCACGAAGACGACCGGGAGGCCCAGGAGCTCCGCGGCGGCAAGCTCCTGGACCGTCTGCAGAAAGTCGCCGTCGCCTGCGATCCCGATCACCTGGCGGTCGGGTCGGCCGAGCTTGGCGCCGATCGCGCCGGGGACGGTGAAGCCCATCGTGCTGAAGCCGCCCGACGTGATGTGCGTCCGCGGGGCACGGGTCACCCAGTTCTGCTTGACGATGCTCTGGGGCAGCCCGGCCCCGGTCACGACGATGGCGTCGGGCTGGGTCGCCTGCTGGATCTCGAAGATCGCCCGGGCCTGGGTCATGGGCACCAGGCTCGAGCGTTCCTTCTTGCGCTTGAGCTCCGCCCAGGCCGCCTTCTTCGCCTGGATCTCCTCGAAGTAGGCGGTGCTGCGGTAGTGGCCGGCAGTCGCCGGGCCCAGCGCCTCGAGCAGGTCCTCCAGGGTCGCTTTCGCGTCACCGAGGAGGCCAACCTCGACGGGGTAGTTCTTGCCGATCTCGCGCGGGTCGATGTCGAGGTGGATCAGCTTGCTGGGCGGGATCGAGAACGTGACGCCCTTGCGCCACGAGCTCGCCGACCAGTCGGTGAACCGGCAGCCAACGGCCAGGAGCACATCGGCGGACGCCGCGAGCTCGTTGCCGGAGGTGGAGGCCGTGTCCCCGATGCTCCAGGCATTCAGCTCGTGGGTCTCGTCGATGGCCCCCTTGCCCTGCCACGTCGTGACGACCGGGGCGCCAAGGCGCTCCGCGAGCACGGTCAGCTCCGCCCAGGCGCCAGCCAGCATGACGCCGCCGCCGGCCACGATGACCGGCCGCGTTGCCGCGCGGAGCAGGGCCGCCGCGCGCTCGACATCCTGCCCCGCGGCGCGGGGGCCGTGGCGGGCCTCACGAGCTTCCGGGTCCGGGATCACGACATCGGCCGCGTCCGCCTGGACGTCCATCGGCAGGTCCAGCAGGACCGGCCCCGGGCGCCCGGAGAGCATCTGGTTCCAGGCCCGGTGCAGGACGAACGGCAGCTCGTCCACGCGCGACGGCTGCCACCACTCCTTGACGACCGGCTCGAAGATCCGCGGGTTGTCGGCGACGTGGCGGCGCTCCACCTCCTGGAACAGCCCGTGGCCGCGCATGTACGTGTGGGCGGATCCCGTCATGAGCATCACCGCGGTCGAGTCGGCATAGGCCGTCGCCATGCCGACCACCGTGTTGGTCTGCCCCGGGCCGATGCTCGTGAATGCCAGGAGCGGGCGGCCCGTGACCCGGTAATAGCTGTCGGCGACGTGGACCGCGGACTGCTCGTGCATGACCTGGATGGTCTGCACCTGGTCGGCGTAATCAAGGAGCACGTCGGTCAGGTTCCAGCACCCGTGGCCGGGGATACCCACCGCGTAGGGGACGCCCTGGCGGACCAGGTACTCGACCAGGATCTGGGTGCCCGTCAGCCGGCGCGCACCGGCCGCCTCCGAACCCATCGTCGCCTCCATGCTGGCCGCACCCGCCGGACGCGGCGTGTCCGATTCCTCCAGTCCCCGCTATCCGCGGTCCACCGCTCGAACCGCCGGCCCTCCCGCCTCCGCGCCCAATGGTTCCCCGTGGGAACCGTGTAATCGATTGCACCGCATCTTGCGCGCCTCCAGTGTTGCCGTCAAGACGGGATTCGGCGGACTGTGAACGCGGTCGAAACGCACGCGTGGACCGGTCACGAGGCCTTCATGCAAAACGATCACACGAATGCGTGGGCGCCGTCCTCGCGCGGCCCGTCGTCACTCGCCGGCGGCTGTCCGTCGCCGCGCGGGGTCACTGGCCTGCGGCGCTCCCGGACCCGAACAGGGCGACGAGCCAACTCTCCAGCGGGGTCTGCTGTTGCCTTGCGGTGCCCAGCCGGCGAACCGGCGTGCCCGGCGCGTCAGGCGCGATCGACGGGGCGTCAACGGCGATCTCGAAGGGCCGCTCGGACTTCGAACCCAGCCCGTAGCCGCGCGCCTGCTGGAGGATCCAGCGCTGCGTCTGGACGAGGTTCAACTCGTCGCGGAGCGCCGTCACGTGGGCGACCAGGGCCTCGTTCGTGGCTTGCTCCTGGACCGCGCGCTCGGCGGCACGCCCGGCCTCGGACGCCTGGCCAGCGAAGCTGATGACGACCCAGATCGTGACGAGCGCCGTCGCCGCCCAGCCGACGCGACGTCGCGAGAACCCCGCGATCCCCAGCCCGGCCAGCGACACGGGCGACGTACCGGCACCCGGCGACGGTGCGCTCCCCGCCTCCTCGATCGCCTCGGGGACGGCCACGCTCGACGGCGGCTTGGGCGGCATGGCCGGATGGTAGCTGCACGCAGCTAGCGTGTCAAACCGCGCGGCGTGCCGGACAAGCTGTCACGGACCACGTGGACGATCCGCCGGGCGCCCGGATCTGGGTGCTAGACTGCCGCCATACCGCTCATCTGTTCGAATACAACCGGAGGCGCAACGATGCGCACGTACGCGGCCGCTCCCGCCGACGCCGTGCTTGCACGGCTGCTCGAGGAGCCGTCCCTGGCCCGCGGCGTCGTCCACCATGCCCTCTTGCCGGCCCGGGACGCCGACACGGTGCCACTTCCGGCCTGGGTGGATCCGCGAATCCGGGGCGCTCTTGCGCAGCAGGGCATCGCCGCTCTCTACACCCACCAGGCGGAAGCGCTCGCCGCGGTGCGTTCCGGACGCGACGTGTGCGTCGTGACGCCCACCGCGTCCGGGAAGAGCCTCTGCTACGAGCTGCCGGTCCTCCAGGCGCTCGCCGAGGACCCGTCGGCCCGGGCGCTCTGGCTCTTTCCGACGAAGGCCCTCGGCCAGGACCAGGTCGCCGCCTTCCGTGCCCTCGCCGCCGCGGCCGGCCTGGCGGTCTCCACGGCGACCTATGACGGCGACACGCCCGCGCCGATCCGCTCCTCGATCCGTGAGGCCGGCCAGGTCGTGGTGACCAACCCGGACATGCTCCACGCCGCGATCCTTCCCCACCACACGAAGTGGTTCCAGCTCTTCGAGCAGGTCCAGGTCATCGTCGTGGACGAACTGCACCTGTACCGCGGGCTGTTCGGAAGCCACGTCGGCAACGTGCTCCGGCGGCTCCTCCGCATCTGCCGCCATTACGGCTCAAACCCCGTGATCGTCACCTGCTCGGCCACGATCGCGAACCCGGGTGAGCTGGCTACCCGCCTCACGGGCCGGGCACCGCTCGTCGTGGACCGGAACGGCGCGCCTGCGGGCGAGCGGCACGTCCTGTTCGTGGACCCTCCGGTCATCGATGCGCCGTCGGGCGCACGCGGCTCCGCGCTCACCCTCGCCCAGCGCTGGGCCCTGCCGTTCCTGCGAGCTGGCCGCCAGACGATCGTCTTCGGGCGATCGCGCACGGGCGTGGAGCTGATCCTGACGGGGCTCCGCGAGGCGCTCCGGGAACATGGCGGGCCGCGGGCGCGGGTCCGCGGCTATCGCGGCGGGTATCTGCCCACCGAGCGCCGCGCGATCGAGGAGGGCCTGCGCAGCGGGGACATCCTCGGCGTCGTGAGCACGAATGCGCTGGAGCTGGGCGTGGACATCGGCCGCCTCGACGTGGCCGTCCTGGCCGGCTACCCCGGGTCGATCGCGGCAACGTGGCAGCAGATCGGGCGGGCCGGGCGGCGGCAGGACGCAAGCGTGGCGGTCCTCGTCGCTTCGTCCGCACCGGTGGACCAGTACGTGGTCCACCACCCGGAGTTCCTGCTCGACCGTCCGCCGGAGGAGGCGCGGGTGGACCCGGACAACCTCCACGTCCTGCTCGCCCATCTCAAGGCGGCCGCGTTCGAGCTGCCGTTCACGCCGGGAGAGGTCTTCGGTCCGGGGCCGGCCGATGATCTCCTCGCCTTCCTGGGCGAGGATGGCCACGTGCATGCCGGCGACGACGGGCGCTGGTACTGGGCCTCGCCGGACAACTTCCCGGCGTCGTCGATCTCCCTGCGCACGGCTGCCGAGGAGAACGTGGTCATCATCGACACCACGCCGGACCGGCCGAATGTGATCGGTGAGCTGGATCTCTTCTCCGCCCAGACCCAGGTCCACGAGGGCGCGATCTACCTCCACGAGTCGGCCCAGTTCCACGTCGACCGGCTCGACTGGGACGCACGCAAGGCCTACGTCCGGCGCGTCGACGTGGATCACTACACGCAGGCCGAGCTCGCGGTCACGCTGAAGCCGCTCGACGTCTTCGCCCAGGCGGAGGTCCCCGGTGGCCAACGTCGCCACGGCGAGGTGATGGTGGCGAGCCGCGCCACGATCTACAAGAAGCTCAAGTTCGTCACGAATGAGAACCTCGGCTGGGGCAAGATTCACCTTCCCGAGCTGGAGCTCCAGACCACGGCCTACTGGGCCACGCTGGGTGGCGCCGCTGCCGGCTGGCGCCGCGCGGACCTCGACGTCGCGCTCGCCGGGACCGGGCGCGCGCTCCAGACCGTCGCCAGCGTCCTCCTGATGGTGGATCCCCGCGACCTAGGTCTCGTGGCCCAGGTCCGTTCTCCACACGCGCAGGCGCCCACGATCTACCTCTACGAGGCCGTGCCGGGTGGGGTGGGGCTGGCGGAGCGGCTCTGGGAACGCCACGCGGAGCTGGTCGGTGGCGCCGCGGAGCTTGTCGCGGCGTGCGACTGCGACAGCGGCTGCCCGTCCTGCACGGGCCCGCGGCCACCCGGCGGCGACGCCGAAGTGAACGCGAAGAGCCTGGTCCTCCGACTGCTCGCCGCGCTCGGCGCGGCCGAACCGGGGGATGCGCGTGACGGGGCTGCGGCCGCCCGACGCCGAGCCGGCGGCGCGGCGACCGCGGTCCGGGTCACGGTCCCGGTCGCGCCATGAGCGACACCGCGCTCCTCCAGCGCCGTCTGGCCGCCCTTCGGGCGGCGCGGTCGCCCCACCCGGCACCGCGGCGCGACAACGTTGCGTCCACGGGCCGCCAATGGGGCGCGGCCCAGGCGGAGCGCCTCGCCGCCGCGGTCGGCGGCGAGGCGCTCGACGGGCCGGCCGGGCACGTGGTTCGCGTCGAACCGGAAACCATCGTGCTGCCGCTGGAGCGCCCGCGCCTCGCCTCGCTGCCGGGCCAGCCACCGGCCGACGCGCGCCTGGTCTGCCTCGACACGGAGACGACCGGGCTGAGCACGGCCGCCGGGACGCTCGCGTTCCTCGTCGGCTTGGGTTGGTGGGAGGGAGACCGCTTCCGGCAGGTCCAGCTCCTCTGCCCGGACCATGGCGATGAGGCTGCCCTCCTCGCGGCGGTCGACGCGGCGATCCCGCCCGATGCGTGGCTGGTGACCTACAACGGCCGCGGCTTCGACTGGCCGCTTCTCGTGACGCGCTACCGGCTCATCCGCCGGGCGGCGCCCGTGCACGCCGGGATGCTGGACCTCCTCCCGCATGTCAGGCGGCTCTTCCGGCACCGCCTGGGCGACGCGCGGCTCGCCACTGTCGAGCGCGAGCTGCTCGGCGTGCGGCGGGACGGCGACGTCGGCGGCTGGGAGATCCCGGAGCGATATCTCGCGTTCGTCCACGGCGGGAGCGCGGCGCCCCTCGGGCCGGTCGTCACCCACAACGCGGAGGACGTGCGGTCGCTCGGGCGGCTGCTCGTCCACCTCGACCGGCGCTACGCGGATCCGGATCGGCGCCGCCTGGCGCCGGCTGGCGATCTCGTGGCGCTCGCCCGCGGTTACACGCGGGAGCGGCGTCACGACGCGGCGCTGGACTGCCTCGACGAGGCGGACGCCGGTTGGCGGCCGCCGGCCCTCGGGTCGGAGGCGTGGCCGCAGGGTGTCGCGTCCCCCGCCATCACCGTCTCCCGCGAGCGGATTCGGGCCGAGCGTGCCCGGACGCTCCGCCGCCTCGGGCGCCCCGCCGACGCAGCCGCCGCCTGGGAGGCGATCGCGGCCGCGGGTGGGCCCGGTGCCGCCCACGCCTGGGTGGAGGTCGCCAAGGTCCGGGAACACGCCCTCGCGGATCATGTCGGAGCCCTGGCCGCGACCGCTGCCGCGGAACGCGCCACCGAGCGTTCCCGGCTCCTCGGGATGTCCGACCCAGCCCTCGAGCCCGCCCTTGCCCATCGCCGCCGACGGCTCGGGGCGCGGCTTCGTCGCACCAAGGACGGCGCCCGCCCCTGACGACCACCGCGCTGGTCCCCGATGATAGGCTCGACGGCGATCCCGCCGCATCCAGGAGCCCACATGCCCGCCTTCGACGTCTCCGCGATCCGTGCCCAGTTCCCGGCACTGCGCAGGGAACAGGACGGCACGCCGGTCGTCTTCCTCGACGGTCCGGGCGGGACGCAGGTCCCGGAGCGGGTGATCGACGCAGTGACCGGCTACTACCGCGCGATGAACGCGAACAGCGGCGGCTCCTTCGTCACGAGCCGGGCGACCGACGCGATGGCTGGCGCGGCCCACGCTGCGGTCGCGACCCTCCTGGGCGCGGCCGACCCGGGCGAAGTCAAGTTCGGCTACAACATGACCACCCTGACGTTCCACGTCAGCCGTTCCATCGCCGCAAGCTTTGCGGCCGGCGACGAGATCGTGGTCACGACGCTCGACCACGAGGCGAATGTCTCGCCGTGGCGAGCGGTCGCCGCGGACCGCGGCCTCGTGGTCCGAACCGTCGACATCCACCCGGAGGACGGCACCCTCGACCTCGATTCGCTCGACGCGGCCCTCGGCCCTCGCACGCGGCTCGTCGCATTCGGGTACGCGTCGAACGCGCTGGGAACGATCAACCCCGTCGGCGAGATCGTCCGGCGCGCCCACGCGGCGGGGGCGCTCACGTTCGTGGACGCGGTCCACTATGCGCCCCACGGCTCGATCGACGTCCGCGCCCTCGATACGGACTTCCTCGTCTGCTCGGTCTACAAGTGGTTCGGGCCGCACCTCGGGGCGCTGTACGGGAAGGCCGCCGTCCTCGACCGCCTCCCCGCGTACAAAGTCCGGCCCGCACACGATCGCTACGAGACGGGCACGCCGTCCTTCGAGGCGTTCGCCGGGACGCTCGCCGCGGTCGAGTATCTCCGCGACCTGGGCCGGAAGTACGGCGATGGAGCGGACGGCGCGGGCACCGGCGAGGTTCGCGGCGAGCTCGTGGCGGCAATGCGCGCAATCGCCGGCTACGAGCGCTCGATCGGCCGCCGGATGCTGGACGGCCTCGCTGCGATCCCGGGCATCCACGTATGGGGAATCGCGGATCCGGCCCGGATCGATGAGCGGACGCCCACCTTTGCCGTCACGCTCGACGGGATCTCGCCCGCCGACGCCGCAGCCGAACTCGGCCGGGCGGGAATCTTCACCTGGGACGGCGACTTCTACGCCCGAGGGCTCATTGAACGGCTGGGCACGTACGAGCACGGCGGCGTCCTTCGGCTCGGCCTTGTCCACTACTCAACCGCGGCGGAGGTCGATCGGACGCTTGAGGCCCTAGCGCACCTCGCTGCCGGGGCGCCGCTTGGGTCGCGCCCCATCGCCCGCTAGAATCCGGGCTCAACGCAGGCAAAGGAGATGCGGTGCACTTCTACGAGCTCCACGAGGGCGACGACGAGCTCTACTCCGACGTCCTCCTTGGCCGCGAGGAGGAGATGCCCGCGGATGACTTCTTCGAGCTTGTCCAGGGGCTCCGGAAGCAGCTCCAGGGCCACCATGAAGAGGACACGCTGATCGAGGCGATCGCGGTGGAGCTCGAGCGCAACCACGCCTTCCTCTTCATCTCCGATGCGCGGATCACGGCCGCAGTCAACGTTTCGACCGACGAGGACGACAATTTCCTGATCGCGACGGAGGACGAGTTCAGCGCGCTCGGCCTGTCGAACGCCGACTACCGGGGCGCCTTCGCGGAGTACGTCGAGGAGGACGGCGGCTCGGGTAACGACTGACCCACAGGGATGGCCAGCCGGCGAAGGACGGCTGCGCGACCTGGCACGCCTTTCAAGCCGGACTCTTCCACGGTGAACGATGCGGCTGCCGCGGCGAAGCGGAGGTCCGGCACGGGTCCGGCCTCGCCGGCCGCCGCGCCACCCGCGGCCGGGCGCACGACGCTCGCCACGAGCGCGGCGAGGAACGTGTCACCGGCGCCGGTGGCGTCCACCTCGCCCGCGGCCTCGACCGCCGAGTAGTGCACGACCCTCCCGAGACCGTCCGCCGTCACCTCGGCGAGCCGCCCACCGGCGACGCCGTGCGTGAAGACGAGCCACGCGCCCGGGTGCAGCAACGGGGCGAGGTCCTCCGGCAACGTCCCGGGCTCCACGTCGTGCTCACTGAGCGAGACCACGTCAGCTCGCCGAACCAGGCGCCCGGGGCCCGGCGCCCGGCGGTCCACGAGCGCACCGGCTCGGAGCGTCCGGAGCAGCCCCTGCCATCCGAGCGCGACGAACGCGTCCGCGGGGATCGCGTCCGCCCACGCGTCGTCGAGCTCTCCCGCGACGGGCGCGAGGATCCAGGCCCGAGCGGCCCGCCAGGCGACCGGCATCGCGACATGGGGCAGCGGGCGGCCCGGCTCCAGGCAGGTCTGGATCCGGCCTCCCGGCGAGTCGACGTTCCGGAACACGGGGCCCTGCGGCAGGGGGACGCGGAGCAGGTCCACGTCTGCCGCTGCCAGCAGCTCCAGCTCGTGCGACTCGAATGCCTGGGGGTCCAGGCCGATGATCGCGGCCGTCCGCAATCCGAGGCGCGCGCTGGTGAGCGCGTTGTAGGTGACGCCACCGCCCAGCCGCCAGCCTCGCGGGTCGTCAGCGGCGAGGTCGCGGCTCGCGGAGCCGACGACCACGACCTCAGGCCCACCAGGGCCGGCGCCCGAAACGCGGACGTCGGTGTCCGGGCGGCCGGTCATTTCGAGAAGAGGATCTCGAGGACGTCGCCGTCCCGGACGCGGTACGTCTTGCCCTCGGACCGCAGCTTGCCGTGCCGGCGGGCCTCCGCCATGGCCCCCAGCACCACGAGGTCCTCGTACTGCACGGTCTCGGCCCGGATGAAGCCCTTCGCGAGGTCCGTGTGGATCGCAGCCGCCGCATCAACCGCCGTGGAGCCATCCGGGATCGGCCAGGCCCGGACCTCGTCGGGCCCGGCGGTCAGGAACGAGATGAGCCCAAGGAGCCGGTACGACAGCCCGATCACGCGATCGAGCGAGGACTCGGCGATGCCGAGCTCCGCGCCGAAGACGACCGCCTCCTCCGGGTCCAGCTGGCCGAGCTCCATCTCGATCCGTGCTGAGAGAGCATCGATCAGCGCGTGACGGTGCGGGTAGCGAGAAACCATCTCCGCCACCCGGCCGGGCGCCGCCGCCAGGTCGCCTTCGCCGACGTTGAGCAGGATCAGGACGGGCTTCTGGGTCAGGAACCGGAAGCCGCGCAGGCTCTTCTCCTCCTCCATCTCGAGGGATTCGTCGCGAATCGGGTGGCCCTCCACGAGCCGGGCCCGGAGCCGGTCCAGGAGGATCGCCTCGCGCTCGTTCGCCTCGCGCTCCGCGGGCGGTCCGTGCCGGCCGGCGCCCCGCAGCCGCTCGAGGCGGCGGTCCACGACGGCGAGGTCCGCAAGCACGAACTCGAGATCCAGCTGCTCCAGGTCCCGCCACGCATCCACCGAGCCGGCCGGATGTGGCCGCGCCGGGTCGTCCCAGGCACGGACCACGTGGAGCAGCGCGTCGGCGTCGCGGAGCCGGGCGAGGTGCTCCGCCGGCAACTCCTCGGTGCCCACCCGGCCCTCCGAGGAGGCGGGCGGCGCCGGCAGGTCAACGTACGTCACGTCCGCGTGGACGATCTTCTTCGGATGAAAGATCTCGGCCAGCCGATCCAGCCGCGGATCCGGGACCTTGACGACGCCGACGTGGAGCTCCATTCCACCAAACCCGCCGGTCTGGACGTTGCCCCGGGTCAGCGTGTTGAAGACGGTTGTCTTGCCCGACCCGGCAAGCCCAACGATGGCGATCTGCATTCCGTCAGTATCCGGCCCGGGCGTCCACGCTGTTGCGGAGCGGCTCCCCGGCTGCGAAGCGGTGCAGATTGTCTGCGAAGAGCTCCACGCTCCGGTCGAGGACCCGGGCGCTGGACCACGACGTGTGCGGCGTGAGGATGACGTTCGCGAGGTCGTAGAACGGCGAGGTCGACGGGAGAGGCTCGTCGCGGAACGCGTCCAGCACAGCGCCCCCGAGCCGGCCCTCGCGGAGAGCGCGCAGCAGGGCCTGTTCCACGATCAGGCGACCCCGCGCCACGTTGACCAGCCACGCCGTTCGCTTCATGAGCGCCAGGGCCCGATCGTCGATGAGGTCCTCGGTCTCGACGGTCAGCGGCAGGGTCAGGACGACGAAGTCCGATGCAGCCAGCAGGTCGCCGAAGGCTCCCGGACCGCGGAGCTCCACCCCGGGGGGCAGCGGCGGCTCGTCCGGCCGCGGCGCCGGGTCGCGGCGCATTGCGATAACCCGTGGCTCGAACGGCGCCGCGAGCTCCGCCACCGCCCTTCCGATGCTCCCGAACCCGACGATCCCGAGGGTGACGTCCCGGAGCTCACGCCCTCCCAACGGCTGCCAGGTGCGCTCGGCCTGGAGCTCCAGGAGCTGCGGGAGGCGGCGGCTCACGGCCAGCACCATCATCAGGACGTATTCCGCGATGGGGCGGCTGAAGACGCCGCGCGCGTTCGTGATGGAGAGCCCGCGTGCACGCGCCGCCGGAGTGAGGAGTCGCTCCACCCCCGCCGCGGCCGAGTGGACCCAGCGCAGCGACGGCGCCCGAACCAGGAGACGCTCGTATGCGTCGGCCGCCAGGAACCCGTGGAGCAGGACCTCGACGTCGTCGACCGGTCCGTCGGCCAACCCTTCGTGGGAGAGCATGACGAGCCGCGCGCCCGGCGCTGCCGCGGCGATCCGGGCAAGGTCTTCCGGGCGGTAGCGCGCCGAGAGGATCGGTGAGAGCGCGATCGCACGGGGCACGCCGCCCGGGCCACTCCCCGGCCCCGGGTTGGCGGCGGATCGCTGGCCGTTCACGCGACCGTCCCGAGAACACGAAGGGCCCAGCGCTCGGGGTGATCGAGCTCGTCGTCGCGCGGCAGCGTCTCCGGTCCGTCCCAGATCCGGCGAAGGGCCCCGGAGCCGCCGATCCGTTCGACCCCGGCGACGAACCGCTCGCCGCGCGCGTACTGCTCCATCTTGAGATCGAGGCCGGTGACCCGGAGGATCGCCCGCTCCATCGGCGTCCGCGAGGCCCGCCGGGCATGGAACCGGGCCGAGATCGTCTCGACACCGGGCACCAGGTCCCTGCCAACCGCATCCATCACGTAGTCACCGAACCCCTCCAGGAGGCTCATCACCGCCTGCGTCTCGCGGAACAGCGCCCGCTGTTCGTCGGACATGAGGCGCTCCAGCCAGTGGCCGTCGCCGCCGCGGAGCGCCCGCCCCACGGCCCGGGCCGCGTCTCCGCCCAGCGACGAGGTGCTCCGCGTGAACGCGCTGAGCTGCCGCTCCAGGCGCTCCGCCAGGTACGGCCGGAGCCACGGGTGCGCCTCGAACTCGAAGGCGTGGGTGGTCTCGTGGAGCGCGATCCATGTCCGGAACGGCGCCACGTCGACGCCGAGCGAGGCCGCGGTCGCGCGGATGTTCTCCTCCACGAAGAGCAGCTGCCCTGGCTCCGCCTCGGCCGACAGGAGCGCCAGGTCGTACTGGCCCAGGACGCGCTGGCCCATGAAACCCAGCAGGAACCCGAACTGGCGGGTGGTGACCCAGCGGTTCGCGAGCGCCATCGACGCCTTGAGCAGGCCGGCACCCTGCGGGACCAGCTGGTCGAGGAGCTCGCCCTCCAGCTTCCCGAAGAGTTCCGCGAACGTGACGAGGTTCGCCTCGACCCAGCCCGCGCGGTCCACGACCGCGACGCGGTCCACGATCCCGGGAAGCGGCGTGCCGAGCGCTTCCTCCAGGGCCGGGACGACGAGCGCCATCGCCGCCGCGTACGCCGGCTCGGTGGCGGCGATCTCGGGGCCGCTGAGCCGGCCCGGGGCGCGTCGAAGACGCGTTTCGGCGAGTCGCGCGACCGCGCGCCAGTCCACGAGGCCGGCGCGCGCCTGGTCCTCTGCCCGACGACCCAGCACGGTGACGGCGGCGCCGAGCGCCGCGCCCACGAAGAAACCGGCCTGCCAGGTGCCGCCCGACGGCCGTCCCGTGGGGCGCCCCGCGCCGCTCCGCCTCTCCGCCATTGCCACGGCCTCAGGCTGCGTCCGCGCCGACCGAGACCCACTCGGCGGACGGGAAGTCGACACCGAAAAGGCGGCTGACCAGGGCCTGGAATGCTCCAAGGTCACCGGTCGTGAGCAGGCGGCGCGTGGGCGGCGCGGCTCGCTCGGTGGGTGCGTCGTGGCCGGCGCGACCGGCGTCCGCGGCCGTCCCGCGCGTGGTCCCGGGCGCCTCGAGGCCGTTGACGGAGAGCAGCTCGGCGAGCGCCCCGGCCGTCGCGGTCGCGCTGTCGACGATCGCCACCCCTTCCCCCACCGCCGCCTGGATGATCGGCCGCAGGAGCGGGTAGTGCGTGCACCCGAGGAGCAGCGTGTCGACCTTCGCCGACGCCGGCAGCGGGTGGATGAACTCGCCGCGCCCGTCGCGCTGGCCCAGCAACGGCCCCAACGCCTCCGCGACCGCCGCGACGGCCGCTTCGCCGGCCAGCACGCCGGCCTCGACGAGCGGCACGAGGGTCGGCGTCGCATGCTCATAGACCTCGACCCCGGGGTTTTCCTCCTTGATCGCGTCGAAGTAGGCGTGCGTGCGGATCGTGGCGGGCGTGGCGATCACGCCCACCCGTCGGGTCCGCGTCGCGAGCGCCGCAGCCTGGGCACCCGGCCGGATCACCCCGAGGACCGGAATGTCGTAGCGGCGGCGATACTCGCCAAGCGCCACGGCCGTGGAGGTGTTGCAGGCGACGACGAGCGCCTTGACGTCCTGGTCCACCAGGAGATCGAGGCATTCGATCGAGAAACGGCGCACCTCGGCGTCCGGCCGTGTCCCGTACGGCGCCCGCGCGTTGTCACCCAGGTAGGTCAGGCTCTCCTGGGGCGTCCTGCGGAGAATCTCGCGGAGGACGGTCAACCCGCCGACGCCGGAATCGAAGATGCCGATGGGGCGCGGATCAGACATCGGCTCAGCGCCGGGCGGCGGCCGGCGCCGGCGCCTCGAGGAGCGCCGAGGCGACCATCGCGACGTCGCGGCTGATCTGGGCGTCCGGGCTCGCGAGCACGAACGGCACGCCCTCGTTGTTGGACTGCATCACGAGCTTGCCGTCCGAGACGATGGCGTGGTCGGGCGCCCGGCCGAGGGCGCGGGCCAGGTCGCCGGGCGCGATCCCGCCGGCCGAATCCGCCCGGTTCACGACGTAACGGATCTTGCCGGCCGGATAGCCGATCGCCCGGAACGCGTCGGCGACGGCGAGCGTGTTGCGGATGGTCGTGGAATCGTACGTGACGATCTCGAGGATCGTGTCGGTGGCGTCGAGGATCGCGAGCGAGACGTCCCCGAGGGCAGGCGGCATATCAATCACCACGACCTCGTAGACGCGACGCAGCAGCGACAGCACCTTGTCAATGTCGCGCACGCTCACCATCTCAGCGAGCTCGACGCGCGGCGGCGCCAGGAGAATGTCGATCCCGGAGGGGTCGCGCCACAGAACGTCCGCCAGGTCCGACTCACCGATCCTGTCCGTGGGCAGGTCCAGGATCGACGGGGCGTCACCGGGCACCTTGAGGAGCGAGCGGAGGTCGCCGAACTGGAGGCATGCGTCCACGAGACAGGTGCGCTGGCCCTGCACGGCGAGCGCGACCGCAAGGTTGAACGAGATCGTCGTCTTCCCGACGCCGCCCTTCGGTGCGAAGACAGCGACCACGCGCGACCGGCTCGTCCCGTTGGCGCTCGAGGCCGCCTGGTGGACCGCGTTGACGACGTTGACCAGCTCAAAGCCGGAGAACGGCATGGAGATGACCGCGGCGATCCCCACGGCCGGGTCGGGCTCGACCGGGCTCTGGGGGACCGTGAGCGCGATCACGGGGATGTGCAGCCCGCCGTCGCGGAGGACCTCCACGACGCGGGCGCCTTTCGTGCGCCCCTGGAGCAGCCAGTCGACAATGACGACGTCGGGGCGCAGCTGCTGGACCTGCGCCGCCGCCCGGCCGCCGTCGGTGACGACGTCGATCAGCCTGATGGCCTGCTGGGCGTTGAGGAGGCCGCGGACGTATTGGGCCACCTGCGGCACGTCCTCCACCAGGAGGAGGCGGATCTGGCTTGGGGGTCCGGACATCGACGCCGACGATACCAGACTCAGGCCGCGGAACCGGGCTTGCGCGCCAGGAGGACCAGGCGGTCGTCGTGCGGGCCGAGTGGCTCCAGGTCGTAGCCGCCGGCGATGAGCTCCACCTCGAAGCCCGCGGACTCGGCCAGGACCCGCTGCTCGTCGGCGGAGGTCAGGCGAACGACGTCGCGGCGAAACCACCGGACGGGCGGCTGGCCCGGGTCGCCCTCGTCGAAGAACGTGGTGAGGGCGACCGTTCCCGTTGCGCCATCGTGCTGCGCGGCGGCCGTCTTCGTGACCCACGCCCCGCGCTCCGGGTCTCGCCGCAGGTACTCGAGGTGGAGCCGGCCGTCGTACCGGGCGAGGTCCGCAGCCTCCGGCAGCCAGGCGTCGATGGCAGCCAGGCCGCCCGGAGCGAGGTGCGCGGCGAGCGCCGCCCACGCGGCCCGCTGGGCCTCGCGCGAGCGAAGGAGCAGCATCGAGTTGAGGGCCACGAAGGCGAGCCGAAACGTACCGGCGGCGGGCAGCTCCAGGCCTACGACGTCGCCGAGCACGAGCTCAAGGCGCTGCTCGACTTCCTCGTCGGCTGCGGCCGCGCGGAGCGCGGCTCGCCGGAGCATCGACGGGTCCAGGTCCACGGCGGTGACCGCGAAGCCCGCCTCGGCGAGCGGGACCGCGAGACGGCCGGTCCCGGCCATCAGCTCCAGGATCGGGCCCCCCGTCTTCTCGGCCAGCGCGAGCCAGAGGTCCAGGTCCCCGGGATCGTCAAGCAGGTCCAGGTCGTAGAGACGCGCGAGCGCGTCCGGGAGCTGCTCCGGTTCGGGTGTCTGCGGCACGTGAGTCACGCCGGTCGCGTCCCGCGGCCGGCGAAGCGGACCGGCGTCCCGGCGGCCTGCTTGGCTGCGAGCGCGGCGATCGCCTCCATCGCGCACCGATTGGCCGCCATCGCGGTCACCTCCGCGTGGTCGTACGGTGGCGAGACTTCCACGATGTCCATCCCGGCGAGCTCCACGGCACCGACGATCCGGCGGATGGCGCGAAGCAATTCGCGGGTCAGCATGCCGCCCGGTTCCGGCGTCCCCGTCCCGGGAGCCATCCCCGGATCGATCACGTCGATGTCGACCGAGAGGTAGATGGCGTCCGCGCCGTCGAGCGCCTCGCCGATCGCATCGTCGATGACCGCCTCCGCGCCGCGCTCCTCGATCTCGCGCATGAGATGCCAGCGCATCCCCTGCTCCTGCATCCAGGCGAAGACGTCCTTCGGCGGCCAGTACCCGCGCAGGCCGACCTGCACGAAGTTGCGGCCCTTGACCGCCCCGGACTCGATGAGCCGCCGCATCGGCGTGCCGTGACCGGCCAGCACGCCCCAGTCCTCGGGCGCGGTGTCAGCGTGGGCGTCGAAGTGGACGATCCCGATGCTCCCCGGACGGCGGACCTCGGCGACGGCGGTGGCGGACGGCCACGTGATCGAGTGGTCCCCACCCAGCACGATCGGGATCGCGCCCGTCTCGGCGACCTCGCGGACCTTCTGGTAGATGAAGGCGTGGCTGCGCTCGATCCAGGCCGGGATGATGTTCGCGTCGCCCGCGTCCACGACCGTCAGGAGCTCGAACGGCTCCACCCCCAGCTGGAGGGAGTGGAGCGACCCCGTGCTGTACTGCGCCTCGCGGATCGCGCGCGGCCCAAAGCGCGCACCGGGGCGGTGGCTCACGGCGTCGTCGAACGGGGCGCCCACGATCGCCACGTCCACCCCGCGCCGGCGCAGCTCGGCCGGATCGGTGACCCAGGGCAGCTTGGCGAACGTGGAAGGACCCACGTACGTCGGCAGGTCAAAGTCGCCAAATGCCTCGTAGTCACGGTCCCAGCCATTGGCGTGGGCGTAGTCGAGCGCGGCGGCGGGCGCGTCGAGCGCGGCGGCGGGCGCGTCGAACGCCCCGGATCCCCCTGCGGCGGGATCGTGGCCGTGCCGCTCGGTCACGCGAAACCTCCTGGCGGCCGGGCGACTGGGCGGGCGGGTGCCCGGGCGTCGCGGGAAGCGTCGGCCGCCGGTGCGGGCGCCGCCGGTTCGTGTCCACCGTCCGGCGGGGCGCCCGCGGATGATAGCGCGGCGTCAGGGTTCGTTGATGGGCACGGGCGGGGCCGGATTCGTCAAGCCGTGGGACACCAGCACCCAGCCCGCCTCGTCCCGGGCGAAGTGGAACTCCCGCTCTGCCTGGAAGGCGGTGACGTCCGGCTCGCCGCCGACAACCTTCTTGTAGCTGAGAGTCGTCCGCTCGGTCACGACGAGGTCGATCCGGGAGTCCGAGACCGTCGCCTTCTGCAGCGTGAGGACGGTCGTGGCGCTGGTGTACGCCTCGCCCCTTTGCCGGGCCGCGTCCCGTCGCACGGTCAGCTCGCTGATCGCCGACTGCTCCTGCGCGATAACCGACGAGGACGCGCGAGCGGCGTTCGATGCCAGAGGACCGATCAGGGGCGCTGGGACAGCTCCTTCAACGAGCGCCGCTGTCCGGCGCTCCATCAGAGCAAGAGCCGCACTCACGAGCGACGTGACGGTGGGGTCACGTGTCACCCGTGGGGAACCCCCAGGGGAACAGCCCGCTGCCGCGAGGACGCAGGCCATGGCAAGGGCGACCAGGGGCCTCCATCGGCGAGGGCGCTGGCCAGCCACTCGAGTCATGTCAGCTTCTCGTCCCGGCCTGAACTCGCGTGTTCACGCCGAAGAGATGCGCGGGCGGGCTCGAATGTGTCACATGAGCCCCCCGGGCCTGGAACCGCACGTGCCACGCGTCCCTCGCCCATCTGGCCTCCTACCCCTCGCCGCGGAACTCCCGCCAGGCCGCCGTGACAAGGGAAGGATCGGCAAGCAGGTCCAGGGCCGTCTCGGCGACGAGCGACGCTGCGACGAGGGTCGTCGTCTCCGCCCGGGGCGTCGCCGCGGCGTCGCGCGACTCGATGGAGTGCCAGGCCACGCCGTGGTCGCAGATCGCGAGAGAGGGGTGGATCGTCGGGAGCACGAGCGACACGTTCCCCATGTCCGAGCTGCCGATGTGCTCCGGGTCGACGCCCTCGTCCGCGAGCCCCTTCGCCTGCATGTTGGCACGCCAGAGCCCCGCCAGCGTCAGGCTGTCCTTCATCGTCGTCGACCCGCCCGAGAATGCCAGCTCGCCCTTCACGTCGGCCATCATCGCGGCGCCGTCCACGAGGGCCCGGAAGCGCTCGCGCATCGACTCGAAGTAGGCCTGGTCGGTGCTCCGGATCATGAACCGCGCGGTTGCCCGGTCCGGGATGATGTTCGCGGCCGAGCCCCCCTCCAGGATGATGCCGTGGACCCGGGCGTGCTGCGGCAGCTGCTGGCGCCAGAGCCCGATCGCCTGGAACAGCAGGACGACCGCGTCGAGCGCGTTCTTGCCCTCCCACGGCTCGCCGGCCGCATGCGCCGCCTTGCCGACGAACGTGACGTCCACGTCCTCGCTCGCGAGGAGCATGCAGTTGACCATGTCGCGGTCGGCCGGGTGGAAGAGGAGCGCCGCGTCGAGCCCCTCGAAGAGCCCGTCGTCGAGCATGAACTGCTTGCCGCTGCCGCGCTCCTCGGCCGGCGTGCCGAGGAAGACGACCTCGCCCGCGAACGAGTCGCGCACGGCCGCCAGGGCGATCGCGGCACCCACGCCGGACGCCGCCATCGTGTTGTGGCCGCAGGCGTGGCCAAGGCCCGGCAGCGCGTCATACTCGGCGAGGACGCCGATGCGCGGCCCGTTCGGCCCAAGGCCGCCGGTGAGCCGGCCGCGGACGGCGGTCGCGAGCCGACCAGCAGGGTGCTCTACCGCGTACCCGTGGCCGGCGATCGCAGCGGCGACGCGCGCGGCGGCGCGATGCTCCTCGAAGGCGGGCTCCGGATCGGCATGGATCGCGCGCGAAAGCGCCAGGATCTCGTCCCGGTTCGCCTCGATGGCGGCCGTGGCACGGGCCTTCAAGTCGAACGGGGCTGGCATGCTGACCTCCACCTTGGGATGCGACGAGGACGGCTCAGCGCTCGATGGAGAGCGTGAGCTCGGCGAAGACGACGAGCACGATCACGAAGACAGCGATGGGCGGGCTCAGGATTCCCGGGAGGCGAAGGGCCACGAACAGCCCCACCACGAGCCCGACCCACAGGCCGCGGCGTGCGGCGCGGACCCAATCGCCGCGATAGGAAATGCGGCGGTGGCGGCCGAATGCCGCCAGCCAGAAGAGCGGGACGGTGGTCAGGCCGATCGCGAGGCCCATGAGCGCCGCCCCAACGAACCCCGCGGCGGGATCCTCGCGCGGGTCGCGTGTCAGGACGAGGAGTGCCACGAGCACCCACGAGACGGTCGCCGCCCCGAAGATCCCGAGGTTGGCCAGTCGATCGCGTGCCTCCACGTCCGGGAGTCTAGCCTCCCGTCACGACTGATGAGGCGCGAGGCGCGTGATGAGGCGCGACCCTGCGGTCAGCGCGCCACGCTTGACGGGCAGATGTCGCGGAAGGCGCACCACGAGCAGGCCATGTACGACGGCCGGGCCTCGAACCGGCCGGCCCGGATCCCAGCCGCGGCCGCGCGGATGTCGGCCAGGCCGCGCTCGACCCGGGCCGCGTCGACCTCGGCCGTTCCGACCAGCCCGGAGTCGAGGAAGTGGAGCGCCACGGCATCCGGCAGGCGCCCGGTCTCGGCCTGCCACGCCATCGCGTAGATCGTGAGCTGGAGCGACTCGCGCGCCCGCTCACGCGCCTTCGCGGGGTCGCGCACGTCCGAGCTCTTGTAGTCGGTGATCACGACGCGCTCGCGCAGGAGCGGCAGCGCCGGCTCGACCACGTCGGCGGCGTCCGCGACCGCCACGGCGCCGTCGGGCCCGTGGGGACCAGCGTCGTCGGCCGACGCCCCCAGCGGTATGAGGTCGACGCGGTCCATCCGGCCACGGACCCGGTCCCCGTCCAGGGTGAAGGCGAACTCGCGCTCGACGTAGGCCGGGATGACGGCCCCCGGCTCCAGCTGGGTGCGTCGGAACCGCCGAAGCGCGTCGCGGCCGGCCTCCAGGCGCGCGTCCTCGTGCTCGCGGGAGACGAAACCCTCCGTGGTCCACGCCTGCTCGAATGCGGCGATCAGCTCGGCCTCGCTCATCACCTCGCCGCGCGCGTGGCGCTTATGGAACTCCTGGACCGCGAGGTGGAGCGCGGACCCGTAGACGATCGCGTGATGCGGCGCCGTCGGCACGCGCAACACGTGGGCGTATTTGTACCGGAGCGGGCATGCCAGGTAAGCGTCGACCTGGTGGAAGCTGAGGACCAGCGGCTCCGTCGACCGCGCGTTCGCGGGAGCCGGCGTGGCGACAGCCGGAGCCTCGAAGGAGCCCAGGCGCTCCAGCGGGTTCGAAGGGCGCGTCGCGGGTGCGGCGCCAGCCGGCAGGTCCAGCGCCTCCAGCACGAACGGGGAGACGCGCCGCGTGCGTTTACCGCCGTAGTCGAGCGCGTGACTCAGCACCAGCTCGTCGCGGGCGCGGGTCATGCCCACGTAGAACAGTCGCCGCTCCTCCTGGACCTGCGCATCACCGGTGGGAAACGTCCCGCGCAGGAGCGCGTCGGGCACCGCGAGCTGCTCGCGCCGGCCCCGGGCCGGGAATCGGCCATCCACCAGCCCGACCAGGAACACGACCGGCCACTCCAGGCCCTTTGCCTTGTGGATCGTGACCACGGCGACCGCGTCCGCATCGGGGTCCAGGTCCGCCGTGGCCGGGTCGTCACCGGCCTCGATGAGGGTCTGCAGGTGCGGCGCAAGGAAGACGGCCCGGTCGTCGGCGAGGAGGTCGGACTGGGCCCGGATGATCTCGAAGAAGCGCGCCACGTTGCTCAGCGCCTCCTCCGCGGCCGGCGTGCCGGCCTCCGCAAGGCGTCGAAGTGAACCGGAACCCTTGAGGAACTCGTAGAGGACTTCGCCAGCCGGGTGCCGGTTCCCGAGCTCGTTGTAGCGACGCAGGTCGGCCACGAGCCGTGCCAGCGATGTCCGGGTCTCGGAGCGCAGGCGGAGGAGGCCCGGCTGGCGCTCCAGCTCCTCGAGCGTCTCGCGGAGGCTCCGGTTCGTTCGCCGCGCGCGGTTCGTCAGCGCTGCGAGGTCATCGCCGGGGAACCCGTAGAGCCCAGATGCGGCGAGCGCGAACACGTCCACGGAGCTGTGCGGGTTTGCGATGGCCCGGAGGAAGGCAAGGAGCAGCCGCACCTCTGGGCGGCTGTAGAGCCCCGAGACGCCCGAGAAGCGCCACGGGATGCCGGCGACGTTCAGGGAGCGCAGGATCGCGTCCGCGTCCGCGTTCGCCCGGACCAGCACCGCGTGGTCCCGCGGCGGCGCACCGGCACGGATCCGCCGCTCGATCTCGGCCGCGACCCAGTCCGCCTCGTCCGTCCCGGTCGTGAAGGCAATCTGGCGGACGGGCGCGGGCCCGATTCCCCGGCGGTGCGGCACCAGCCGCTTGGCGATCCCGCGCTGGACCTCCAGCCGGTCCGGATCGTTGAATCGAATCAGGCGGTACGACGCGTCCAGGATCGGCGCCCGCGACCGGTAGTTCCGCCGCATGACCACCGTCCGGGCGCGCCGGAAATGACCCAGGAAGTCGACGATCGCGCCGGTGGCGGCGCCGCGGAACCGGTAGATCGACTGGTCGTCGTCGCCCACCACGGTGATGTTGCGGTGGGGCTCCGCGATGAGCGTCACCAGCTCCGCCTGGGAACGGTTGACATCCTGGAACTCGTCGACCAGCACGTACCGGAAGCGCGCCTGGAGCCCGCGGCGAGCGGCGGGGTGCTCGCGGAGGAGCGTGAGCGCAAGGCGCACCTGGTCGCCGAAGTCGATCGCGCCGGCCTCGGCCAGCAGCTCCTGGTAGCGCTCGTACGCGGCTGACAGCTCCACGTGACGACGCGCCTCGTCGCGAAGTGCAGCGCTGCTCGGTGTATCGCCGTCCGTCTCCGCCGCGATCGTGAGCGCCGCCGCGTGGGCGCGGTACTCCTCCGGTCCGAGGTCCTCGTCCTTCAGGCGGCTGAAGAGCGCGGCGAGTGCGGCCAGGAATTTCGTGGGATCGCCAAGGGGCCGGTAGGCGTCCAGCTCCAGCCGGAAGAGCCGCTCGCGCATGAAGATCACCGTCTCGGGCCGCGAGAGGACCCGCGGCTCGGACGGGAGCCCCAGCTCCAGTGCGTGCTCGCGGATCACCCGGTCCCCGAACGCGTGGAAGGTGGCGACCAGCGTGTCCGTGTAGCCGTACGGCACCAGCTGATCGACGCGGAGCTGCATTTCCTCGGCCGCCTTGTCGGTGAAGGTGAGGGCGAGGATCTCCGACGGCTTCGCGCGCTTCGTGGCGATCAGCCACGCGATCCTCCGCGTCACGACCTGGGTCTTGCCAGTCCCCGCGCCCGCGACGACAAGGAGCGGACCCTCGCCGTGGGTAACGGCACGGCGCTGCTGCGCGTTGAGGTTCGCCAGGAGCGCTTCCACGCCCGCCGCGACCGGCGGCCGCGAGGCCGGCCGCGGGGTGGCGACGTGCTCGAACCAGACGGGGATCTGCTCGAGCGGCGCCGGCTCGCGGCGCCGGCTCGGCCGGCGCGGCGCGTTCCCGCCGAGCGCGCTCCCGCGTGCGCGGGCCATCACCCGCCCTCGGCCGTGGAGAGCGAGCCCGCGGCCGGGCGGGGCTTCACGCGCCCTCCGTCAGCGCCCGAGCGCCCGGTCCGTTGCCTCGCGCAGCGCCTCGCTCTCCTCCGCGGAGAGCGCGCCCTCTGCGACGCCACGGGCCACGGCCTTCCCGTAGACGCGGGTCTGGTTCCGCGCGTGCAGGCTGGAGAGGACCAGGCCGTTCGCCTCCGGGTCTGCCAGGGCGAGCGCAAAACTCTGGTTCCCACCCGTGTCATCGAAGTTGTTGAAGCGGACCAGGCTGATGCCCTGCAGCGTGTGGCGAGCGCGCTCCTCGAGTACCGCGGCGCGGCCGTCGAGCTCGTCCTGGCGGCGCGCGACGGCGTACACCTTGTCGAGGTGCGCTTCGAGGACGTCGGCCAGGCTCTTGCCGTCGTCGCCGCGAGTGAGCGCCGCGAGCTGTGCCTCGAGCCGCCGCGCGCGCCGCGCGACGACCACGAGCACCCACGTGAGGATCGCCAGGGCGACCACGAGCAGGCCGACGATCGGCCCGATATTGACGCTGACGAGCGCGTTGAGGTCGCTCACGGGTCCTCCGGTGGGGCTGCGGCGAGTCTAGCAGGGCTCGCTCGCCCGGGGCCCCGTTCGCGGGCGCCACCGACACGCGCCGGAGCACCGCCGCCGCCGGTGCTATCCTTCAGCGTCGGCGGATGCGCACGCTCCCCGGTCCGACCACGCGTCTCAGCACGCCAGGCACCGGCGGCCGGGAAGATCCAGGAGGCTCACCTCAGCATGGCGAAGCGCCAGCGCGGCAGCACGCGACCGGGCCAGCGGTCGCCCACAAAGAGCATGACCGCGCGCCCGACCGCCGCGACGTCCCCGGCGCCTGCGCCGCAACGCCCGACCGGGACGCTCACCGACGACGAGCTGGCCCGCGCGGCCGAAATCGAGGCGCGCATCGTCGACGAGGAGCGCCAGGCAAACGCGTCGCTAGCGCGAAGTCGCGATCGCCGTCGAAGCGGGGCGGTCGAGATCCCGGTGCGCGGACGCAGCCGGGCCGTCAGCACGCTCGCGGTCGTCGCCGCCGACGAGTACCTGTACGTCCAGCGCGACTTGCGGCGTATCGCGATCGTCTTCATCGGCATCTTCGCGATCCTTTTCGCCGCGTTCATCGTCTCGCAGATCGCCGGGATCGGCCGGGTCGCCTGATCCGACGCCCCGTCGCCTGACCAACGGCCCGGGAGCAGCTGCACGTGGCCCGCCGAGCCGCCGGAGCGGCCCCGGTACCCCTGTTCATCCCCCCGGATCGGTTGCGGCCGCTTGCCGACCGGATGCGGCCGCGCTCCCTGGACGAGGTCGTCGGTCAGGATGCCCTCCTCGGCCCGGGCGCGGCGTTGCGTCGCCTCGTCGAGGGTGGCCGGCTCCCGTCGTGCATCCTGTGGGGGCCGCCCGGGTCCGGCAAGACGACCATCGGCCGGCTGCTCGCCGAGGCGATCGGGGCGCGATTCGCCGCCCTCAACTCCACGACCGACGGTGTCGCGACGCTGCGTGGCGTGGTCGAAGAGGCCCGCAGCGCGGCGGCCCTGGAGGGCCGCACGACCGTCGTCTTCCTCGACGAGGTCCATCGCTACAGCAAGGCCCAGCAGGACTCGCTCCTCCCGCACGTCGAGGCCGGCACGATCGTGCTGGTAGGCGCGACGACGGAACCACCGATCGCCGGCGGCATCACCCCGCCACTCCTCTCGCGGCTCCGCGTCTTCCGGCTCCAGCCGCTTGGCGAAACGGACCTCGCGACGATCGCATCGCGCGCGCTCGCCGACCCGACGCTCGGCCTGGCCGGCGCGTACACGCTCGACGAGACCGCGACGCGTCAGCTGATCGGGTACGCGTCGGGTGATGCGCGACGCATGCTGGGGCTGCTCGAGACGGCCGCCCTGCTCGCCGAGCGGCGAGCGGTCGATGCGGCGGCGGACGCCGACGGCAAGGACGCGGCGGGCGAGGCCGCCGCGGGCGAGGCCGCCGGCGATGAGGCGGTTGAAGCCCCCGGAGGCCAGCCCCCGGACGGCGCGCCCGGCCCCGTTGCCCGCCCCGTTGCCCGCCCCGTCATCGTCGAGTCCGCCGACATCGCGCGGGCAGCCCAGTCACCGATGCTGGGCTACGACCGCTCCGGCGTCATCAGCGCGCTCATCAAGAGCATCCGGGGCTCGGACCCGGATGCGGCGCTCTGGTGGCTTGCCACGGCCCTCGAGTCCGGCGAGGATCCGCGCTACCTCGCCCGCCGGCTCGTCATCTCCGCGTCGGAGGACATCGGGAATGCGGAGCCGGCCGGCCTGCCCCTTGCCGTGGCGGCCCTCACCGCGGTCGAGAAGATCGGCGCCGAAACGAACGACGAGGGCCTCTACGCGCTCGCGCAAACCGCCGTCTTTCTCGCCGCATCGCCCAAGTCCGCGGCCGCGGGCCGGGCCTTCTTCGCCGCCCGCGACGAGCTGCGCGCGCACGGCCCGCGTCCGGTTCCGGGGCATCTCCGGCCGGCCGCCAAGACCTATCGGAATCCGCACGACGCGGCGGGCGCCGCTGCCTACCAGGCATACCTGCCGCGCGGCGTCGCGGGTCGACGGTTCTGGGAGCCGACCGAGGCCGGGGCCGAGTCTCGCCTCCGCGAGCTCCACCTGGCCCGGCTCGACGCGAAGGCGGAGGCCCGGCGCCGGCGCAGCGAGTAACCTCGCCGATACCAAATGGGTTGACCGCCGAGCCATTTGGCGGTGCCTGCGGCCGGCTCCCGCCTCCGCCGCTGAACCGCCCGCGGGCGGCCTCGCCCGTGCCGCAGTCGCGCCTGCCGACGACCCTCCTGAGCCCCTGCGCCGCAGCGCGGAACCGGGACCGAGTTGGTCGGAACTCTGCATCTGATGGGCCATTCCCGACGTGCCGGCCCGTGCGCGGCTACGCGAACGGCGCGATCGTCCATTGGATGCACGCCGCGGATGCTGTTGTGGATGCACGTCGCATCCACGGCTCCCCGCTCGCGACTGCGGAACACGCGCGGACCCAGGCGCAGAACGTACGCCACGAGCGTGTGGAGTCACGCCTCTCACCGCCGCATCACGGACCTGAGCAGACGGGCAACCGGGCGACCGAGGAGCGCAACCAGCCCGATACCGATCCCGACGACGCCCGCGGCCACGCCATGCGGGAGGCCGTTGATGGCCTCGAACAGGCCCACCTGTCGGACAACCCCGCCCAGGTCCATTGGCGTCTCGTCGGGCGGCTCAGGTCGCCTGGACAGGCGGACCGAGCGACGCCTGGACCTGGCCATCTTGTCGCCCTCCCCAGCACGCTCAAGCATCACACCATGATGCGACGCACGGCGCGCGCCGGCAATGACCGTGTCTCTGCGCCCGCTGCCCATTCACGGCTCCAGGTCCAGGAGCCGCTCCCCCCGCGGGCCGCGCGGCACCAGCACTGCCAGCGGCCGCCGATCGAACGTGGCGATCCGGTGAACGCCCAGGCGCCCGGCGGCGGCCACGAGGAGCGCGTCCGAGAGGCGGGGATGGTGCTCGGCATGCTCCACCAGCAGCGCGGCGGCGCGGACGAGGTCCTCGTGGGTGGGTGCAACAACCCGGATCGCACCGCTCGTCAGCGCCTCGACGAGGGCGAGCGCCGCCGGCTGGCCCAGCTCACGCTGGAGAACGTGGTCGGCCTCGCCCAGGGTGAGGGCGCCGAGCAGGAGCGGCTCGTCGACGCGTCCGAACCAGGCACGGGCGGCGTCGTGGTTGAGGTCCGCCGTGTCGGCCGCAGCGATGATCGCCGACACGTCCAGCAGCACCGCCATTCGTCAGCCGCCCCCGTCGGCCCGTCGTCGCGTACCGACCTCGCGCTCGGCGATCCGGCGGGCGTCGAGCGACAGGCGCCCATGCGCGCTCCGCCCCACCCCGATGAACGCGAGCGGCGGGGCGGCCTCGTGGGCAGCGAGATATGCCTCCAGCGCAGCCGCGATCACCGCCGTCTTGGTCGACCGCGTCCGCCGGGCATGCCGGTCCAGCCGATCCAGCAGGTCCGGCTCGGCCAGGATCGTGGTCCGCTTCAGCGAAGGCATATGCACGCATATATACCACGCTGGACGGGGCGCCTCCACCTCCCCTACCCTCAGGCCAGTTCGTGCGCGCCACCGGGCGCGGACGGCCGCGATCGACCGCCCTACCAGGAGGCGCTGCCGTGTATCGCTTCGAGCCCAATCTCCGGATCCCCGGCCCGACCCACCTGCCCCCCTCGGTGCGAGAGGCCGGTGGGCGCCAGATGATCAACCACCGCGGCCCCGAGTTCGCGGCCTTGCTGGCCCGAATCGATCGCCGCATGCGGGTCTTCTTCGGTACCCGGCAGGAGGTCCTGCTCATCACCGCGGCCGGCACGGGTGGCCTCGAGGCCGCCATCGTCAACGCGCTCTCCCCCGCCGATCGCGTGCTCGCCGTCCCCAACGGCGCGTTCGGCGATCGCTTCGCGAAGATCGCGAGCGTGTATGGCGCCGATGTGACGCGCCTCGAGACCGAGTGGGGCCGGGCCGCCGATCCGGCGGCGCTGCGCGCCCATCTCGCGGCTGACGCCGACTACCGTGCGGTCCTGCTGACCCACAACGAGACCTCGACCGGCGTCACGAACCCGATCGCGGCGCTCGCCGCGGTGGTGCGAGAGCTCGCTCCCGAGGCGCTCATCCTCGTCGACGGCGTCTCCGCGCTCGGCGCAGTCCCGTTCGAGATGGACGCCTGGGGCCTGGACGTGGTGGTGACCGGTTCCCAGAAAGCGTGGATGGCCGCCCCGGGGATGTCGATGATCGCCCTCTCGGATCGCGCGTGGGTTGCGGCCGATGGGGCGCGCATGCCGCGCTTCTACTTCGACCTTCGCGACGCGCGGAAGTCGGCCGCCACCGGCCAGACGCCCTGGACGCCCGCAGTCGCGGTGATGTACCAGGTTGACGCGGGCCTCGCGCTGATGGAGGCCGAGACACCCGCGGGGGTGTTCGCTCGCCACGCGACCTGCGCCGCTGCGACCCGGGCGGGGCTGGAGGCGCTCGGCTTCCGGCTCCTGGCCGACCCGGCGTTCGCGTCGAACACGGTGACGGCGGCCTGGATTCCCGAGGATCTCGACTGGAAGGCGTTCAACGGCGAGGTGAAGGCCCGCCAGGTCGTCCTCGCCGGCGGCCAGGGCACGTTGAAGGGGAAGATCTTCCGGGTCGGCCACCTCGGCGCGGTCAACGTGGATGACATCCTGGGCGCGATCGGCGTCCTCGAGGAGGTCGCCCGGGCGTTCGGCCGGCCGGTTGAGCCGGGCGCGGCGGTCGCCGCCGCCCAGCGCGCGGTCCTCGCCACGGTCGAGGCCCGTCTCACCGTTGCCGAAGGCGTCCCGGCATGAGGATCCTCGTCGCGGAGCCCCTGGCCAGGGAGGGAGTCGAGATCCTCCGGCGCCACCACGACGTCGACGAGAAGGTCGGTCTCACGCCGGAGGAGTACCGGGCGATCCTGCCCGAGTACGACGCCCTCGTCGTGCGCAGCCAGGTGAAGGTCGACGCGGAGATGATCGCCGCGGGCACCCGCCTGACGGTGATCGGCCGGGCCGGCGTGGGCGTTGACAACGTGGACCTGGACGCGGCGACGCGGGCCGGGATCACCGTGGTGAACGCGCCCACGGGGAACACCATCGCGGCGGCCGAGCTGACGCTGGCCCTCCTCTTCGCGCTGGCCCGCAAGGTCCCCGCGGCGGACGCCTCGATGCGGCGCGGCGAGTGGAAGCGGAGCGCCTTCTCGGGCCACGAGCTACGCGGCAAGACACTCGGCATCGTGGGCCTCGGGAAGATCGGCCAGGCGATCGCCGACCGGGCGCGCGCCCTCGAGATGATCGTCATCGGCAGCGACCCCTTCGTGTCCGCCGAGCAGGCGGCGCGCCACGGGATCGAGCTCGTCCCGTTCGAGGAGCTCCTGGGGCGCTCGGACGCGGTCACGCTCCACGTTCCCGTCACGAAGACCACGAAGGGACTGATCGGCGCCGCCGAGCTGGCCCGGATGAAACCTTCCGCCTTCCTCCTCAACGTCGCCCGCGGCGCGGTCGTGGACGAGGCCGCGCTCGCAGCGGCGCTCCGCGCCGGCACGATCGCGGGAGCCGGGATCGACGTCTACACGACAGAGCCGCCGACCGGCAACCCGCTCCTCGACGCGCCGAACACGGTCCTCACGCCGCACCTCGGCGCATCGACCGCCGAGGCCCAGGTGCTGGTGGCGGAGGAGGCATCTCAGCAGGTCCTCGACGTGCTGGACGGCCGGCCCGCGCGCTACGCGGTGAACGCGCCGCTCCTGACGCCCGAAACCGCGCGCGCGATTGCGCCGTTCCTGCCACTGGCAGAGACGCTCGGCCGCTTCTACGCCCAGTTCGCCCGGGGAGCGGTGGAGACCCTCACCCTCGAGGTGGCCGGCGAGCTGGCCGCCCACGACGTCACGCCCCTCCAGGCGGCAGTGCTGCGCGGCCTGCTCGAGGGAACCACGACGGAGCGCGTCAACCTCGTCAACGCGGCCCTCCTCGCGAAGGCACGGGGGATCACTCTCGTCCAGCGGAAGACGCCCGACGCGGGCGCGTTCGCCACCCTGGTCACCGTAACCGGCGTCGCGGACGGCCTCCCGCACGCAGTCGCCGGGACGCTCGCGAACGGCGAGCAGCGACTCGTGCGCCTGGACGACTACGAGCTGGAGATGGCGCCCGCGCCGTGGATGCTCGTGACGCGCCACCAGGACCGCCCCGGGATGATGGGCCGGATCGGGATCATGCTCGGCGAGGCGGACATCAACATCAGCGCGATGCACCTGGGCCGCTCCGCACCGCGGAGCGATGCGTTCATGCTCCTCGCCCTGGACGAGGCCGTCCCCGACGACGTCGCCGATCACATCCGGGCGATGGACGGCGTCCTGGACATCTGGAGCGTCGAGCTCGGAGACGGCGCGTGACTGACGCGCCCGGGACGGTCGCGCCCCTCGCCGTCCCATCAGATCTCGCCGCATCGCTCGTCCTGCTCCGGCATGGCCAGTCCGTCTGGCTGGCCGAGGGCCGCTTCCAGGGTCAGGCCGACACGCCCCTCTCGCCGCTCGGGGAGCGCCAGGCGGCGCTCGCCGGCATGCGACTGGCCGACCCGGCGGCCGCGCCGCGGCTGCCGGTGCCACCGGGGGACCCCATCGCGATCGTCCACTCCCCGCTGGCCCGGACCGCGCAGACGGCGGCCGCGGTGGCGGCGGCCATCGCGGCCCGCGGCCGGCCGGCGCCGCCGCTCATCCCGGAGCCGGGCCTTCTCGAGATCGCGCAGGGTGCCTGGGAGGGGCTATACCAGCGGGAGGTCGAGGCAGGCTGGCCGGCCGAGGTCGCCGGTTGGCGCCGCGACCCCGTCCGGACCTTCGCGCCCGGAGGCGAATCGCTGATCGAGGTGGACCGGCGGGTCCGGGAGGCGCTCGCCCGGGTGATCGACAGGCTCGCCCACGCATCCACGACCGTTGCCAACGCCGAGCGTGCCGCTGCCGTTCCCGGCTCCCCGGCCCCGGTTGCCGGGTCGTTCTACGACCCCCATGCCGGGCCGTGGACGCTCCTCGTCGGCCACGACGGGGCGTTCAAGGTCGCGCTGCTCGCGCTGCTCGGCCTGCCCCTCGACCGCTTCTGGACGTTCACCCAGACCACGACCGGGATCGCCGTCCTCGACATTCGCAACGGCCGGACGGTCCTGCGAGCCTGGAACCGGACGGAGCACCTCGCGCCGCTGGAGATCGAGGCGGGAGACGCGGAACGGCGCGCCGAGGACGAGGCCGCTGCGCGTTCCCGCAGCGGCGCCCTCTAGCTGCGCCCGCCCCTGCGACGCACGAACGCGAGGCGAAGGAGCGCGACGCGGAGGCGCCGCTGTGCTTCGCCGAGCGCCGAGAGGCGGTCCGCTCCCAAGCGCCGTCGGCCGTACGTCGCCTCCACCGTGGAGCGGGCCACGAGCTGCAGGTCCGGCCGGACGGCGGGCACGACGTCGGAGAGCGACCCCAGGTATTCGTAGACAGTCTGGGTGGGGCGGCGCGGGTAGCCCAGCCGGCCGGCCAGGCCGGCAACCGTGCGGTAGACGGCCACGGGCTCGGCCGGCCGGCCGAGACGGCGCCGGAGCAGGACGAAGGCGAGCCCGAGCAGCGCGCCCGAGAGCGGGATCACGACCACGATGATCGGCCCGATGCCCGGGGTCCGGAAGCCGGTCGTGGACCCGCCGCCCGTCGGCCCAGCCGGTTCGTCGACGCCCGCCCGCCGGCTCGCGCGTGGGCTCCCGCTCGAACCCGCGCTGGCGGACGGCGCCAAGGTCGCGACGGCGGGGCCGGCCGGGAGCGCGACCGGGACACCCACGCCGCCCCCGGTCGGGTCGAATTCGATCCAACCGGCGCCCGGGAACCACGCTTCCACCCAGGCGTGTGCCCTGTCGCGGCGGATCGTCTCGCGGCCGCCCGCGTTTCGATCGCCGGGCAGGAACCCCTCGACGAATCGGGCCGGGATCCCCTGCGTGCGAAGCATCATCACCATTGTCGAGGCGAAATGCTCGCAGTAACCCTTCCGCGAGAAGACGAAGCAGTCGACGACGCCGCGCCCGCCGCAATCGACTTTCGTGACATCCGTGCTGTAGGTGAAGTTGCGGCCGTCGCGCAGGAAGGCCTCGATCGCCCGCGCCGTGTCGTACGGCGTCCTGGGCTGCGCCTGGCTGAGGATCTCGGAGAGCAGCGCGCGCGTCTCCGGCCCCACTGTTCCGGGCTCGATGGCCGTGTAGGTCGCCAGGAGGTCGGCGGGGTACTCCGTCCCAGCAGCCCGGAGGCGGTTCGCCGTCAGGGCCTTCGGGTCGTCGGGTCTTGACAGGTCCGGCAGGAGCGCCTCCAGCGTGTAGCTGCCACCGCCCGCGGGCAGGATCCGGCCGAACGCGGTGTCGCCGCCGCTCTGGATCAGGGTCACGCGGGCAGTGCGGTCAAGACGCATCGGGATCCCCGGGGTCACCACGATGCTGCTTGCCGCGAGACCGCTCACCTGGTAGCCGGCCGTCACGTAGCTGACGGTGTCGAGCGGTGCGTCGCGCGTGCCGGCGAGGAGCCCGTTCGACGCCCCCACGCTGACCTCCGCCGTCTGGCTCCAGCTCCACGTGTTCCCGGTCAGCCGGTCGTAGGCGGCCGCGCGCCACTTCGTCCGCGGGCTGCCGGCCGGAGTCTGGATGGTCAGGATCGGCGTCGCGTCGGTCACCCATGCGCCCGTCACCGTGACCGACTCCGTGAACTGCGTGCCGGTGATCCGCGTCCCGGGCCCGCCCGCTGGGAAGTACCGGACCACCTGCTGGGCAAGCTGGGTGAACTTCTGGTTGAGTCCCGGCCACGCGTCCGCGAGCGGCGCCGACGAGGCCGACCGCGTGAGGAGCAGCGCGCCCAGGATGGCGACGCCGACGAAGATGAGACCCGCCCGGAGCGAGAGCCCGACCGCGTCGCCGACGTCGCCGATCCGGTGGCGGACCCACGTCCGCTGCTCATCCGCGACGTGGAACCGGACGAGGAAGAGGAGGGCCGCGAGCGAGAAGACCACGAGCAGCGGGTACTGGTCCCGGATCGTCAGCACGACGTTTGCGAGGAGGATCGAGCCCGGCAGCAAGACCGCCGCAACGGGGCGCCGGTGGGCCAGCGCGGTGTACCCGGCGAAGTGGCCCGCGCCCCAGCAGATGATCCCCAGCACGAGCAGGAAGTGCCCGATCTCCGTGGTGGTGGCGCGGCCGCGGACGACGAGGTCGAAGTACGCCTCCACGACCGAGTTCGAGGTGGCCTGGAAGAGCCCGCCGATCGACTCGCCGGGGGCGAGCTGGGCGCCCACGACGAGCGTGAGAAAGGTGGCGGCGATGACGGCCCCGCCGACGTGGGCGAGCAGCCGCCCACGGCCGGCCTTCGCCGCGACGGCGCCCCACAGGACCCCGAGCGCCCCCGCCCAGGGCAGGAAGTTCGTCAGCGTCTGGGCGCCGAGCACCCAGTGCGCGTCGTCGATGGCCCAGCCGACGAGCGCCGCCATCAAGACGAGCAGGAGCACACTGGACCAGCCCTCCGCGGGTCCGAGCGGCAGGCGACGCTCATCGTCGACCGGGGCGGCCGCCCCGTAGTCGAACGCGGTGCGGGCGGCGCTCATCCGACCAGGACCTCGCCGAGCGGCACGCCGGGCGGGACCGCGCAGGTCCGGACGTCGAACTCCGCCAGCGCGTGGTGGACCCGGCGCGAAGCCTGCTCCAGCTCGGCGAGCTCCGCGGCGGCATCCGGCTCCTCGATGCTGCGGCCGGCGGCCACGATCTCGTGGCGGAGGAACCCACGCGGGTCCAGGTAGAGGACCTGCGTGCCGATTCCCCGGGGGCGAAGCGTCGCGAGCGGCCGGACCCAAGCCGGCTCGGCTGCCGGGGTCACGATGAGGGCGGACATCCCGCGACGAAGGAGCGGGAGCCCGGCGACGAGCGCCTCCACGAGCGGCACGGTTCCGTCGCCGTCCACCGCCGCCAACAGGTCCAGGATCTTCTGACGCTGACGCGGGCCGCGGTCCGGCGACAGGTGGGTGAGGTGCGCGCCCGTCGTGGTCAGGCCCACCGAACGGTTCTCCGAGAGCGCCAGCTCGGCGATCGCGGCCGCGACGCGCACGGCCACCTCGACGGTGGAATCGTCGCCCGACCCGCACTGGACGCGACGCTCCAGGTCCACGAAGAGCCAGACGTCGGCAGTCTGCTCCAGGTCGAACTCCTTGACGTGGATCGCGCCGGTCCGCGCGGTGGACGGCCAGTGGATCCGGTTGAACGCATCGCCGGGCGCATACGGCCGAATGGAGGTGGCGAGCGGGGTCGTCTGGTGCGTCCGCACGGGCGTGGATCGGCTCCCCTCCAGGCTCACCGCCCGGAGCCGCCAGCGCGGGATCCGCTCGATCTTCGGGTACACGACCAGCGTCACGCCGTGCCCGACGGCCGCGTTCGCTTCGAAGAACCCGAACGGGTCGCCGGTCCGGATCTGGAGCGGGTCCACGCGGAAGTGGCCGCGCCGGACCAGCGGCACGCGGGCTACCCACGACCGTTCGCGCCGCGTCCCCAGCGAGATCGCCCGGCCGGGCAGCGGGATCGGGAGCGTCGACGGGTTGTGGACCTCCAGCCAGAGCTTCGGCAGCCGGCTCGTGTTCCGCAGCGTGTACGTGGTGCGGAGCTGGTCGCCGACGTGCGCGTGGAGCTGGTTGACGGAGTAGCCCGCCTCCAGGTCCGCGAGCCCGTTGCGGGTGACCAGGTAGCTCCCGCCGACCACGAGGAGACCGAGATAGACGAGGTAGAAGAGGAACTCGTAGCCGGTGCTGAACGCGGCCACCACCAGGACGCCGCCGACGACGAGGAACGGGAGGCGACGCAGGTAGCGCACAGGCGACGGAGCTCCGCTGCCGGTCAGCGGCCGCGCGGGGCCTCGGCCTCGATCCGACGCGGGCCGCCGGGCCGGGCGGGCGCGTCGACGGGCACGGAGTCCAGCAGCTCGCGCACGACGGTCTCGGCGTCCACCTCGCGGATGGACGAGCTGGTCTTGATGATCACGCGGTGCGCGAGCGCGGGACCGGCGAGGGTCTTCACGTCGTCCGGAATGACGTAGTCACGCCCCAGCAGGGCGGCCCGGGCCTGGCCGGCGCGGTAGAGCGCGATCGAGCCGCGAGGCGAGGCCCCGAGGTAGATGTCGGGGTGGGTCCGGGTGGCGTTCACAAGGCGGACGATGTACTCCGCGACGCTCGCGTCGACGTAGATCTCGCGGACGGCGGCCTGCATCTCGCGCAGCTCCTCCACCGGGCAGACCTCCCCGAGGGAATCGAGCGGGTGGACCCGCTTCTGCTCTTCGAGGATGACGATCTCCTCCGTGGGCGTTGGGTAGCCCATCCGGAGCCGGAGCATGAATCGGTCCAGCTGGGCCTCCGGAAGTGCGAACGTCCCCTCGTACTCGATCGGGTTCTGGGTGGCGATGACGAGGAACGGGTCCGGCATCTGGTGGCTGATCCCGTCGATCGTGGCCTGGCGCTCCTCCATGCATTCGAGCAGCGCGGACTGCGTCTTGGGGGTCGCCCTGTTGATCTCGTCGGCGAGGACCACCTGGCTCATGATCGGCCCGGGTCGGAACTCGAACTCCTGCGTCTTCTGGTTGTAGATCGAGAGGCCGGTCACGTCCGACGGAAGGAGGTCGGGCGTGAACTGGATCCGCCGGAACGACGAGCCGAGGCTCTTCGCGATCGCCTTTGCCAGCACGGTCTTGCCGGTGCCGGGCACGTCCTCGATGAGGAGATGACCGCGGCAGAGAAGGGCGACGAGAGCCAGCTGGACCTCGTGGTGCTTCCCCACGATCACCCGCTCCACGTTGGCTACGACGCGGTCGCCGGACTCCTGGATCTTCGTCATCGTGCTCGCGGGCTCCTGTCGCTGCGCGGCGGTCGGGCGAGGGCAGTCCGGGGACGGCGCAAAGCCCGCTCTTCGCGGGGGGGTGGCGGTCTCGGGGCTACCAAATAGTACGTCCGAACCCCGGGGACGGTTCCACGGCCGATTCCGCGGGCGCGAGTCAGCCCCGAAACAGGGTCAGGCCGCCGGCCCACGCGGTCATCAGCGCCCCGATCCCGGCCATCAGCGCCAGGAACGGCTCGCCCGACCCGAACGACGCGGCTGCGATCGCGCCGAAGACCGCGATGATGACGACGGCGATGAGGGCAAGGCCGATCCGCTCGATCAGCGGGCGCGGCTCGCGCGGAACGGCGTCGCGCGCGCGGTCCGGGACCGGCGCGGTCGGGTCCGGCCGGACGTGGTCCGGAATGCTCGGGTCCGTCACGGCTGCGCCGCGAAATATGCCCGGAGCAGCGCCCCGGCGAGCGGGGCCGCCCGCTCCCCTCCCCGACCACCCTGCTCCACGATCACGGCGAGCGCGATGGTCGGCGCTTCCGCCGGCGCGAAGCCGATGAACCACGAATGCGGCTCGCCCGTCCCGCCCAGCTGCGCCGTGCCCGTCTTGCCGGCCACGCTCACCCCGGCGAGCTGGGCGCCGGAGGTGAACTTCTGCCCGTCGATGCCCTCGACGGCGCGGGTCATCGCCGCCGCGATCGTGGCGGCATCCTTCGCCGAGAGGACGCGCCCGAGCGTGCCACCGGGCACGTCCCGGACCGCGCCGGACGGGCTGACAAACGCGGTTACCAGGCGCGGCCGCGGCTCCTCGCCGCCGTTCGCGACCGTTGCGGCCACGAGCGCCATCTGGAGGGGCGTTGCGAGCACCTCGCCCTGCCCGTACGCGGCATTGGCCAGCTCCACGTCATCCGCGAAACCGCCCGGCAGCGGGCCGCCGCCGTTCGTCAGTTGCGACGTCGCGTTCGGGAGGTCGAACGGGATCGCCGAGCCGAAGCCGAGCCGGCGCGCTGCCTCGTCCATCCCTGCGCCGCCGGTGCGGAGCCCGGCCAGCGCGTACCAGATGTTGCAGGAAACCTCCGTCGCCCGCGCGAAGTCCAGCAGCTCGGCCCCAGTGAACGGATGGTGTCCGTCGCGGACCCGGAAGCCCGAAACGAGCAGGCCCGCCGATTCAGACCGGGGCTGCTGGGGGAACGTGGTCGCCGGGGTGATCGCGCCCGACGAGAGAGCGGCGATCGCGGTCACGATCTTGAAGACGGAGCCGGGGACGTAGCGCCCCTGGACCGCGCGGTCGAGGAGCGGCTGCCCGGGATCGGCCCGGGCGGCGGCGAACGCAGCGCGGGAGGTGGCGGGATTCGCGATCCCCGACGCGTCATACGTCGGCGTGCTGGCCATCGCCAGCACCTCACCCGTCCGCGGGTCGAGTACCACGACTGCGCCCCGGTCGGCACCAAGCAGGCGGACTGCCAGCCGCTGCAGCGTCAGCGAGAGGCTGGTCCGCACGTCGTCGCCGCGCTGCTGACGCGGACGGAACTTCGCCAGGGCACGCGACATGGGGTCGTCGCCGCCCATCCCCAGCAGCTCCGCCGCGTAGGCCGCCTCCAGGCCCGCCGATCCGTACAGGCGAGACGCGTAGCCCAGCGGCGCGCTCAACGAAGCGTCCGCGTACACGCGATACGGCTCGCCGCCGGCGTCCCGCCGGTTGTCCGCCAGGACGCGGCCGTCCCGGTCCAGGATCCGGCCGCGAACTGTGGACCGGGCTGCAGCGACCACACCGGCATCGTTCGGGTCGCGCGCCAGATCGTCGGCGCGGAGCACCTGCCAGTAGCCTGCCCCCAGCATAAGGCCGCCGAACGCGAGCGCGAGGACGAGGCCCAGGCGGACCACGCGCCCGCCCAGCGGGCGCTCGCGGCGCACACCCGAGCCGAGCGTCGTCATACGCCGTCTCGCCCGAACCGGCGGGCCCCGCTCGGCTCTGGCGGCGGCGCCGGCCCGCGATCCGAGAACGCCAGCAGGAGCCCCACGATCAGCCCGTTCACGAGGAGCGACGACCCGCCGTAGCTGATGAACGGGAGCGTGATCCCGGTCAGCGGGATGAGCTTGAGATTACCCGCCGCGATGATCGCGGCCTGCACGCCGATCACCAGCGCCAGGCCCGCGCTGAGCAGGGCCCGGACGTCGTCGGCCGCGGCCGCCGCGATGCGGAGCCCGCGTGCGACGACGACGAGGTAGCAGCCGAGGATTGCGAGCACGCCTGCCATCCCCAGCTCCTCGCCGAGGGCGGCGAGCGGGAAGTCAGTGTGGACGGCCGGAATCGGCAGGTGCCCGGCGATCATCGGCAGGCCCGCTCCCAGGCCGGTCCCCAGCAGCCCACCGCGCGCGAACGCGTGGAGCGCCTGGATCGTCTGGTAGCCGGTCCCGAGCGGGTCGGCCCACGGGTCCAGCCAGGTCGCCACGCGATCCCGAACGTGCGGGAAGACGAGCGCCAGGACCACGAAGCCGACGAGGAAGAGCCCGATCCCGAGCACAACGTCCACCTTGCTGCCGGTCGCGAGGTAGAAGAGGCACAGGAAGACCACGAAGAAGAGGAGCGCCGCGCCCAGGTCACGCTGGATGACGACGATGCCCAACGCCAGGGCCAGCATGAGGCCGGCCGGCAGGAGGTACGGGGCCGGCGGCAGCGTCAGCCGGCCAGCCACGCGGACGCGTGCGTCGGCCAGCAAGACCCGGTTCTCCGCCAGATACGTAGCGAAGAAGACCACCAGGATCACCTTGAGCAGCTCCGAGGGCTGCCCGCTCACCGGTCCGAGGTCCAGCGTCAGCCGGGACCCGTTCACGTCGCTCCCGAAGACGAACGTGAGCAGCAGCAGGCCCAGGCCCAGCGCTGCCCAGGTGTACTTGTAGAGTCGAAGCCAGCGATCCGAGCGCACCGTGATCGCGACCACGGCCGCGATCGCCAGCGCGAGCACGAGCCACATCAGCTGGAGCGTGGCCAGGCCGAGAGCCACCGGGCCAAACCGCTGGACGACCAGGTCCTGGGGTAGCCGCTCGGCGAGGAGCAGGCCCATGCCGCCCAGCAGGCCGACCGCGGGCAGGAGCACCTCGTCGATCCGTCGCCCCGCAACGACGAGCGCGACGTGGACAGCGGCGAGCGCCCCGAGGTAGGCGACCAGCCCGGCCGGATGGGCCAGCGACGGGCTGCCGGTCCGGGTGAAGCCCAGGGAGAGGCTCCCAAGGAGAAGCGCGCCGGCCACCGCCAGGAGGAGACCCAGCTCGCGGCGCCGGAGGATCGGGTGGGGGAAGCCGGGCAGCGCGGTGGCCGTCACCCCAGCCCACGCTCCAGGCGCATCCTGATCTCGCCGATCTGGATCTCGTCCCCGAAGCCCAGCGAGATCCCGCCCGCGACGGTCACCCCGTTCACGAGCGTGCCGTTCGTGCTGCTGAGGTCCTCCACGTACCAGCCGCGCCCGCGGAACGTGAGGATTGCGTGCCGGGATGATGCGAACGGGTCCTCGAGCACCACGCCGCAGCCCAGGTCGCGCCCCAGCGTCGTGACGGCGTCGAGGGGGAAGACGCTGCCGGCCGCGGGGAGGCTTGCGCTCGCGATCACCACGAGGCGCCCCAGCGCCCCGGATGGATCCCGGGACGCGGCCCGGACGTCCCGGAGCAGCGCCCGGACGACGAGCGCGAGGAACAGGTAGAGCGCGGCCACGAATGCCAGGCGGATGGCCCACAGGGCCAGGGTCAGCGGGTCCACGGCCCCTCCGGCGGGAGGACATCGACGATGGTCCCGCCCAGCTCGACCCGGTCGCCCGCGCCGAGCACGGCCTCGAGCACGACCCGGCCATTGACTCGCGTCCCGTTCCGGCTGGCAAGATCGCTCAGGACCAGCCGCCCGTTGCGAGACACGATCCGGGCGTGGTGGCGCGACAGGAGCGGGTCCGCCACGACGACTTCGTTGTCGGCGCCGCGGCCGATCCCGAGGGGTCGGCCCTCCACCGCCAATCGGCGTTCGACACCGTCCGGCTCCACCACGCGCAGGAGCGCCCTCGGCGCAACGACAGCCGCCAACGGGTGCACGATCGTTCGATCGATGGCCGGGCCGGCGGCGTCCAGGAGCGGGATCGGCCCGGCGAATGTCGCCCGAACCGTCGCGGCGCCGCGCTCGAGGCCGGCCGATGCCACGATCGCCACGGACGGACGCTCCGGGATCAGGTAGCCGCGTCGCCGCGCGTAGGCGAGGGCCGCTGCCGCAAGCTCACCCTCCAGGTTGGGCACGCGCGCCAGCTCCTCCGCGGCACGAGCGTCCACGGCCACCTCGAAGCGCGTCGGCGCGACCGGCCCCTCGGCGCCCGGCCGCCGCTCCTGGTCGATCGCGCGCTCGATGCGTCGCGCCAGCGTGGCCGGCGCGACGCCGACGTCGAACAGGCGGGCACCCGGCCGCTCGAAGAGCCGCTCGAGGAAGCGCTCCAGCGCCGCGAGGGGTCGCATGTGTTCCGCGCAGAACCTCCGGACGGGTGCGGGCCGCGAGGCGGCGGCGACCGCGGGACGTTTGCCGGGGCCCGTCCGTACCTCGGTTCCCGGGAGGCCTCGAAGCCTACGGTATACTCTCGACCCCGCGGACGGGGCCGGGGGGCCCGCGACCGGGCGTGAACAGGGGGGCCCGATGGCCGACGTCCTGACCGAATCCTTCTGCGAGCGATGCGGCACGCGATACACGTTCGAAGCGACCGCGCCGCACCGCCGGGGCACCGGACGGATCCGCACGCTCACCCGGGGCGTGAGGAACTTCGTCGCGAACGACGACGCCTCGTTTGCCGAGGCGATGGCTGCCGCGCGCGAAGACGACACGCGGAGCGCGTCCTCGCAGCAGCTGGACGCGTTCCACCTTACGTTCAACTTCTGCATGACCTGCCGCCAGTACACTTGCCGCAACTGCTGGAACAGCGGCGTCGGGGAATGCCTCTCATGCGCTCCCGACCTCAGCCTGGAGGTCTTGCCGGCCCCGTTCCCGGACCTGGCGGTCGTCGGGCCGGACAGGCATGTCTCGACATTCCCGGATCCAGCCCACCCGAACGTGGCGGCGTCGGCTTGGCCGACCTCCGACCGCCGACCCGTCCCTGAGGCTGCGAGGGTCGGGGCCGCGGGTCCGCCCGCGGCGGAGCCCATCGACGAGACGGAAAACCACGCGGCAGCTCCCGAGACGGCGATCGAGCTGTCGTCCCTGGAGCTGGCCGCCATCCAGAGCGCCCTCACCCGCCACGTCGGCCGGCCCGACCATGGGCCTGCTGCGGCGCCCGCAAAGCGCGACGAGCCGGCTGGTCTCGGGGCTGCAGAGGTCCCGCACGCAGCCGTCGAGGCGGGTCCGATCATAGTTCAGCCCGGCGCCACGCCGGAACCCGTCGTTGGCGCGCGCGTCCAGACGCGGCGCCTCCTGCAGCGGTTCCGCCCAAGAAGGGATCGCGCCACGCCGCTCGCGACGCCGACGGCCTCGACTGGTCCTACCGAAGATGCCGTCGCGGTCGAACCGGCCGCCGCAGCCGTCGCGGTCGCAGCGCCCGAGCCGCCCACCGTGGCACCCGAGGTCGCGGCCGTCGCGGTCGCAGCGCCCGAGCCGCCCTCCGTGGCACCCGAGGTCGCGGTCGTCGCGGTCGCAGCGCCCGAGCCGCCCTCCGTGGCACCCGAGGTCGCGGCCGTCGCGGTCGAACCGGCCGTCGCGGTCGCGGCCGTCGCAGCAACCCCGGAGCCCCCGCCGGCACCGGCGTCGGCAGCGCTGCCGACCGATATCGCGGTGCAGCCGATCTGGCGCATGGTCGCCCCGGACGGCGCCCCTCCCAGCGAGCCGCAGTCGGCGCCACCCGCCTGGGCCACGCCGGGAAGCGTCACCCGCCGGGCGGCGGACGCGATGCCATCTGCCACGTGGGCGGCGCGGGTCGCCACCGCACGGCCCCTCGAGTCGCCGGTCTGGGCTGCCTCGAGTCGCGACATCCTCGCCGCCGAAGCGCCGGGCGCCGCCGGACCGGTCGGGATCCAGTCGTGCGTCAGTTGCGGCCTGTCGCTCTCCGCCAACGCGCGCTTCTGCCGCCGCTGCGGAACCCGCCAGGGATGAAGGCAGGGGCCGCGGGCGCCAGGGCGTACCGGGCGTCCCTGGTCGTCAGGCCGTGGCCAATGGCGGCGCACTGGCTCGGGCCGACCGCTGGTCCGCGCGCACCGCGACCCAGGCTGCCCCAAGCAGGAACAGCTGGGTGACGTACGAGAGCCAGACCAGGCCCAGGAAGATCCCCGCGAACGCGCCATAGAGGTCCGCGGAGCCGAAGAGCACGGGCCCGGCGAGGGCGAAGGCACCGGTCAGGACGGACGCACCGAGACCGACCCAGGCAGCGGGGACGATCGCATCGCGCCAGCCGGGCCGCGACCGCGGCAGGAATCGAAACGCCAGGGCGAAGACCGCGGCGAGCGGCAGGACGGACGTGAAACGCAGTCCAGCCAGGCCGAGCAGCTCGGAGAGCGGCCCGGGAACCGTTGCGAGCACGACGATCAGCCCGAGCCCAACCACGGCAATCGCGACCACCAGCACCGCGCCGACGGTCCGGAGCAGTGTCCCGCCATTCCCGGCCTCGCGAAACAGGATGCCGAACGCGCCGTCGAGGTCGCGCACGAGCCCGCTTGCAGACCAGGCGAGGATCGCCGCGCCGATCAGGGAGAACGCGCCGGCGTGGGCCAGGGCGGTGTCGAGGGCGCCGCTCAGCAGGTCGGCGAGCGGCGGAAACTGCGCCGCCAGGAATGCCGCGATCCGGGCACGCGTCTCGAGGTCGCCGACGGCGAGCGTCGCGATCGAGGCGATCAACAGGAGCGCCGGAACCAGCGTGAAGACCGCAGTGAACGCCAGGCCGCGGGCGAGGAGCGGCCCGCTCGACGCGCCGTACCGAAACAAGACGCGGTGCGCCATCGCGATCCGGGGGACGCCGAGGAGTGCCGCAACGAGCGGTTCGACGCGCGCCCTGATCCGGCGCGTGAGGCTCGGCCGCTGCGTGGCGGCCGGTCCGGTCAAAGGTCCTCGAAAAGCCGCGGCTGGACGTCCTCGGCGGCGACGCGTCGGCGCGGCCGGAGCAGCGCCCGGACTTCGACCCGCCGGACATACCGGCGACCGCCCAGCTTGAGCGTCTGGAGGCGGCCGTCTCGCGCCCACCTGCCGATGGTCTCGGGGCGGAAACGGACGTTCGCGTCGCCGAGGATCTGGCCGGCCTCCGCGAGCGTTATCCAATCCGAAGGCGGACGGCTCATCGAGGTCTCATCGGTCCGCGTCGGGTGGGGTCGACTTCGCCGGCGTCACGGTGCTGGCCGAGGACGGGGCGTCGGCGTCGGCGCTCGTTTTCGGCGATTCGGCTGGCGTCCCGGACCCGCCGGCCGGTGAGGATTCCGGCGACCCCGACGCGGGCGCCCCGGCGTCGGCCCGGCGCGCTGGCGCGCTCGTCGCCCGGCGGTCCGTCTTGGCCCAACCGCTGCCCTTGAAATGGATCGTCGGCGGGACGAACGCCCGCGCGACCGGCCCGCCGCACTCGGGGCACTGGTGCGGCCCGGCCTCGTTGATCCCGCGGAAGACCTCGAATCGATGGCCGCAGGATCCGCACACGTAGTCGTAGATTGGCACCTGGTCTCCCGTTCCCGGATCGGTTCAGCCGCGCAGGAGCCGCATGCCGCACTTCGGGCAATAGAAGGCCCGCTCGTGGGCGGAAGCGAATCCGCAATGCGCGCAGACGAGGCCGCCCCGGCCAGCCGCCGGGACCGGCCGGTCCAATGGCACCACCCCCATCGCGTACTGGCTGGCGAGGATGTTCTGGAATAGGCCACTCAGGAGCCGCGCGGCGATCCTGTCCGTGTCGCCGCGGACGCCGCGGCCGCCCCAGCCGACCACGGCCCGAACCAGCATGTCGCCGGTGCCCTCGTCCCAGTGCGAGGCCACGCCGCCCACGACCGCGTTGTACTCCGGGAAGCCGGAGGTGTCGATCTCGCCGTTGAGGAGAGCACAGGCGACCGTGTCGAAGGCGAGGTCGATGGCGTCGATCGATTCCAGGACGTAGATGGCGTGGCGCCCGATCGGCGAGTGGCCGTGGTGGGCGTTCACCCACTGCATCGCCTCAGACGACCGAACGATCTGTGGGCTGGCCTGGCTGAACTCGATCGGGAGCGGGTCGATCACCTCGATCTCGCTGGATACGAGGCCGGCCAGCATCGTCGGGAGCTCGGCCATGGCGCGAGGCCCGGCCTTCAGGCGGACGCCCTCGCTGCTCTTGCCCGCATAGTAGAGCTTGAGAAGATACTCCTGGGCGGAGGTCTCTTCCGGGATGGCGGCGGGCGTCGGAACGGGCCGGTCATCGTCCCGTCCCCGACGCTTGAGGAACTCGAGCGGCACGGAACCTCCCTCGGCGTGGCGTGGACGTAATCCTACCAGCGGCAGCGGCAGGATCACCGTTCGCCCGGACGCCCAGGTCCGCCCGGTCGCGCGCGGGGAGGGACGATCTCGAGATCGAGCCGCTCCGCGACGAGGACGGCGGCACCCGCGAGCCCCACATCGGCCCCCAGCGCGGCAGGCACGATCCGCGCGCGTCGTCCGGGCACCGTAAACGCCTCTCGCGCCACCGTGGCACGAGCCGGGTCCAGCCAGCGATCCCCCTGTCCCGCGGCGAGCGCCCCTCCGACGACGATGAGCGCCGGGTTGAAGACGTCGACCAGGCCGACGCACGCCCTGGCGAACGCCTCGCGAGCGTCGGCCATGATGGACGCCGCGACCGGGTCGCCGGCCGTCTCGGCCTCCGCGACCTCGCGCGCCCCGAATGCAGGCCCGCGTTCGAGCGCCAGCCGTGCCAGGGGCTCGCTCTCCCCGGCGTCGATCTTCCGCCGGGCCGCGCGCGCGATGGCCGATCCGGAGGCGATCGCCTCGAGGTGGCCCACCGCGCCACAGCCGCAGGGCGGTCCGTGGCGATCGACCAGGAGGTGGCCCAGCTCGCCGGCCGTGCCGTCCGGGCCACGGAGCAGGTTTCCACCGCTCACGATCGCGCCGCCGATCCCCGTAGAGACCGTCAGGTAGAGGTAGTCGGCGCATCCCCGGGCAGCCCCGAATGCGCCCTCGCCGAGCGCCGCCACCTGCGTGTCCCGGTCGAGGAACGCCGGGAGCCCGAGGCTCGCCAGGGCACGCTCCGCAAGCGGGATGTCGTGGAACGAGGAGCCCAGGTTTGGCGGATCGATGACGCGCCCGCGAATCGGATCCACCGGCCCGGGCGCGGCAATTCCAATCCCGACGAGCAGGGTCGAACCGCCCGCGGCGTCGTGGGCGTCACGGCAGGCCCCCAGCGCGTCGAGACACGCCTGCACGATCGCCTCGCCGCCGCCCTCAACCGGGGTGCGGGATGAACGCCGGGTCACGACGGTTCCGTCGCCGCGGACAACGGCGGCACGGACCTGGGTGCCCCCGAGGTCCAGGGCGAGGACTGCCCAGTCGACACCGGCCTGGGTTCGGGTCGCGTTCACGCCGACCTCCGCGCGCGGAGCCTGGCCACCAGCGCGGCGAGCTCGGCCTCCCGCGTCCGCACCCCCTCCACCACGGCCGGGGGTGCCTTCGCCGTGAAGCGGCCGTCGGCGAGCCGCGTCCGCGCCGCGCCCAGCTGCCCCTCCGCGTCGGCGAGCTCCTTCTGCAGGCGAGCGCGGTCCCGCGCCGCGGTCTCGTCGTCGCGATGAACCACCGGCCGCACGACTGCCTCGATCTCGCCCGAGACGACCGCGAGCCCGCCGGCCGCGTCCGCGTGGATGAGCGCCGCGCCGACGACCGCGAGCGGCCGCGCTCGCACGAGCCGCTCCAGCGCGGGCCGGAGCGCCGCGAAGGCAGGCTCCAGGCGAGCGGGGAGCGCGACGTCCACCGGGAGCCAGGCTGCCGGATCGAGCTTCGCCTCGGAGCGTGCATTCCGGATGACGCCCACAAGGTCCAGGATGGCGCCCGTCTCGGCTTCGGCAGCCGCGTCCACCACGCCAGGAGCCGGCCAGTCCGCCACGATCAGGAGCGCCGGATCCCCCGGCGCCTTCGGCATGTGGGCCCAGATTGCCTCCGTCAGGAACGGCATCACGGGATGCAGGAGCCGGAGGTACGTGTCGAGGGCCTCCACGAGCGTCCACCACGTGGCTTCGCGGTCGGCCGCCGAGAGCGCCTCGTCGGCGAGCCGCACCTTGGCAAGCTCCAGGGCCCAGTCGCAGTACTCGCCCCAGATCGAGTCGTACAGGACGCGGGTGAGCTCGCCGAAGGAGAACTCGGCGAACGCCCGGTCGGCGGACGCGACTGCCGCGGCCACCCGGCTCCGGAGCCAGCGCTCGGCGGGCCCGAGACGGGCGGGGTCGGGCGTCGCGCGCGGCGCGTCGGCGGCGATCGTGGCCGGCCGCGCGCCCAGCACGAACCGGGCCGCATTCCAGAGCTTGTTCGCGAAGTTCCGGGCGTTCTCCAGCTTCTCTGCGCTGAACTTCTGGTCGTTGCCGGGGGCCACCCCATGGATGAGGGCGAAGCGGAGCGCGTCGGCGCCGGACTCGTCGATCGCCTCCAGCGGGTCGACGACGTTGCCCTTGGTCTTCGACATCTTCTGGCCGTACGGGTCGCGCACGAGGCCCGAGAGGTAGACGACCTCGAACGGGGCATCGCCCATGAAGTGGATGCCCAGCATCATCATCCGGGCGACCCAGAAGAAGATGATGTCGTGGCCGGTCTCCATGACCGTGCCCGGGTAGAAGCGGGCGAGGTCCGACGTCGGCTCCGGCCAGCCCAGGGTGGAGAACGGCCAGAGGCCGGAGCTGAACCAGGTGTCGAAGATGTCGGGATCCTGGATGAGATCGGCCGGCGGCCGTCCGCACGCGTCGCACGCGCCCGGCCCGTCCACGTCCGCGGTCACAGTGATGTGCCCGTCGGGGCAGTACCAGGCCGGGATCCGGTGACCCCACCAGAGCTGCCGGCTCACGTTCCAGTCGCGGATCTCGGTGAGCCAGTGCTCCCAGACCTTCTCGAAGCGCTCCGGCAGGATGGCGGTCCGCCGTCCACGCGTAGCGGCCAGCGCGGCCTCGGCCAGGGGCTTCGTCCGCACGAACCACTGGGTCTTGAGACGGGGCTCCACGGCGTCATGGCTGCGCTGGCAGCGCCCGACGACCATCTCGTGGGGCGTGCTTGCGACGAGGTCTCCTGCGGCTTCCAGGTCGGCGAGGATGCGCTGCCGCGCGGCGTACCGCTCGAGACCTGCGTAGTGGCCGCCGGCCGCCGAGACGTGGCCGGCATCGTCCATCACGTCCACGAAGGGGAGGTCGTGGCGCTGGCCGGTGGCGTAGTCGTCGTGGTCGTGAGCCGGCGTGATCTTCACCGCTCCGGTCCCGAAGGCCCGGTCCACGACGGAGTCCGCGATGATCGGGACGTCGCGCTCCACGAACGGGATGCGGACTCGCCGCCCGACCAACGCGGCGTAGCGCGGGTCGTCCGGATGGACCGCGACGCCGGTGTCACCGAGGATCGTCTCGGGGCGGGTGGTCGCCACGCTGATCGTGGTCGCGGGATCCGGGACGCCGGTTGCCTCGTCCAGCACGTGGTAGCGAACCGTCCAGAGCGTGCCCGTCTCCGGCGTCGCCACGACCTCCAGGTCCGACAGGCTGGTCCTGCAGCCCGGGCACCAGTTGATGAGCGTCTCGCGGCGATACGCCAGACCCTCACGGTAGAGGCGGGTGAACGCCTCGCGCACGGCCCGGCTGGAGAGCTCGTCCATCGTGAAGCGGAGCCGGCCCCAGTCCAGGCTGGCCCCGAGCCTGCGCTGCTGGCCCATGATGACGAGCTTCGTCTCGTCGATGAATCGCCACATCCGCTCCAGGTACCGCTCGCGGCCCAGGCTGGCCCGCGTCTCTCCCTCCGGCGCGATGATCCGATCGAGGACGAATTGGGCCGCGATGCTGGCATGGTCCAGGCCCGGCAGGAAGAGCGCCGGGCGGCCCTGCATCCGCGCATGGCGAGTCATGAGGTCCTCGACCGCGCTCCGCTGGGCATGGCCCAGGTGAAGGCTGCCGGTCACGTTCGGAGGCGGCTGGATGATCACGAAGGGCGGCTTCGACACGTCCGCGCGCGAGCCGGCGCCGTCGGGCGCGAAGACGTCAGCGGCCAGCCAGCGTTCGTAGATCGCGCCTTCGACCTCGCTGGGGCGGTAGGCCTTCGCGAGCCCCGGGTCGGCATGCCCCTGCGTCATCGCGTGCTCCCTCCGAAACAGAACAACCCCGCGCGTCCCAGCGGACGAACGGGGTCGTGGTACCACCTGCTGGTTCGGCGTCCGGGTCGCGACCGGTCATCCCGGCCGGTGCGCCTCGCGGCGGGTCCGGCAGCCCTCTCGACGCGCTATCGGGCGTCTCCCGTCACGGCTCGCAAGCGACGTTCGCGCCGGGGTCGCCGCGCGGCTCGCACCGTCCCGCGCTCGCTTCGGCCCCTGCCGACGCTACTCCTCTCGGTCACCGCCGTGAGGGCCGGAGTGTAGCACGAGGGCGGATTGCCCTCGGTCGGTCAGGCCTCGCGGGGCCGACGGGCGGGCACGGTGAGGGGCACTCCTGCACCCGGCTCGTGGCACAGCCGGAAGGCGGACTGGCCGGCGGGCGGGCCGCCTCGGCCCACGGCCGTCAGTTGGTGCAGGAGAAGTCGCCCTTTACCTGCTTGTTGGAGATCCCGTCAACCCCTTCGAAGGTGCCGCTCTTGCCGTTGAGCGTCCACTTCGGGTCCGTGGGGGGGATGGCCCACGGGTTGCCGCCAATGAAACTGGAGATGCTCGGCGCGGAGGAGTCGCCTGGAATCGCGAGCGCCACCGCATTCTGCGCGAGATCATCCGAGTAGGCGATCACCCCGAGATCCTTGCCGCTGAACGCACAGACCCGGATCGGGTACGAGTACTTCGCGCTAGCATAAGCTCGCAAGTCTGGCCTATTGCTTC
>JANXWH010000206.1 GCA_025351245.1 Chloroflexota bacterium
GACTGCACGCTGGTGCCGCCCGGCGAGGTCGCTGCGGTGGAGGCTGCGGTGCGGCCGGGGAAGACCAAGCTGCTCATCGCCGAGTCGCCGACCAACCCGTACCTGCGCGTGGCCGACCTCGCCGCGCTCGCGACCGTCCGCCGTCGCACGCCGGGCTGCCACCTGCTCGTCGACGCGACCTTCGCCACGCCGGTGAACCAGCGGCCGCTCGAGCAGGGCGCGGACCTCGTCTTCCACTCGGCCACCAAGTACCTCGCCGGCCACAGCGATACCGTCATCGGTGTCGTCGTGACGTCGCGGGAGGACGTGGCCGCCCAGCTCCGCTTCCTCCAGAACGCGATGGGCGCCGTTCCGGGGCCGCAGGACTGCTTCCTCGCGCTTCGGGGCCTGCGCACGCTGGCGCTCCGGGCGGAGCGACACGCCACGAACGCGCTGGCCGTGGCCCGCTTCCTGGCCGGCCGCGACGACGTGGCGTGGCTGCGCTACCCGGGCCTCGCGGACGGGCGGTTCGCGCACCCGCAGGCGATGGTTGCGGCGGGCCAGATGGCGGCCGGCGGCGGGATGGTCAGCTTCGTGCCGGCGGCCGGTGGGCACCACGGCAGGAGTGCCCGAGACCGTGCCGTCGCGGTCTGCGAGTCGACCCGGCTCTTCACGCTGGCCGAATCGCTGGGCGGGGTGGAGTCGCTGATCGAGCTGCCCGCGGTGATGACGCACGCGTCGGTGGCCACCTCGCCGCTCGAAGTGCCGGAGGCGCTCATCCGCCTGTCGGTCGGGATCGAGGACGCGGCCGACCTGATCGCCGACCTCGCCGCCGCGCTCGACGGAGCGTAGAGGCGCTCGACGGGGCGTAGGCAGGGCCGGATCGCGACGCTCGTGCGCCTGGTGACCTACTGAGGCACGCGCGCTCTCTACAATTCCCGCCAACACGCGCGTCCCGGCCACCGCCAATGCGTCACGCAAATCGCAGCCCGGAGGAGCACACCATGACCCGCGTTCTCCGCCGTAAGGTCACCGTCATCGGCGCCGGCAACGTCGGTGCGACCACCGCCCAGCAGATCATCGAGACGGGCCTCGCGGACGTCGTGCTGGTGGATATCGTGGAGGGGCTACCCCAGGGCAAGGCGCTCGACCTGGCCGAGGCCGCCCCGGTGGTCGGCTACGACGTCCGGATCACCGGCACGAACGACTACGCGGACACCGCGCACTCGAAGATCATCGTCGTGACCTCCGGCCTGGCGCGCCAGCCGGGCATGAGCCGCGACGACCTCATGGCCAGGAACGCTGGCATCGTTGGCTCCGTCGTGAAGCAGGCCGCCGCCGTCAGCCCGGGCGCGATCATCATCGTCGTGACGAACCCGCTCGACGCGATGTGCCATGTGGCGCTCAAGGCCTCCGGCTTCCGACCCGAACGCGTCATCGGCATGGCGGGCGTGCTGGATTCGGCTCGCTTCCGCGCCTTCATCGCCGCGGAGCTCGATGTCAGCGTCCGCGACATCCGTGCCTTCGTCCTCGGCGGTCACGGCGACACGATGGTGCCGTTGCCGCGCTACTCGACTGTCGGCGGCGTCCCCATCACGGAGCTGATGAGCGCGGAGCGGATCGAGCAGATCGTCGAGCGGACCCGCAACGGCGGCGCCGAGGTGGTGGCGCTCCTCAAGACCGGGAGCGCCTACTACGCGCCGGCCGCGTCGGTCGTCGAGATGGTCGAGGCGATCCTCCGGGATCGGCGCCGCGTCCTGCCCTGCGCCGCGTACCTTCGCGGCGAGTACGGAATCGACGGCCTGTACGTCGGCGTACCGATCGTCCTGGGCAACGGCGGGGTGGAGAAGATCATCGAGATCGCACTGACGGACGAGGAGCGGGCCGCCTTCAATCATTCCGCCGACGCGGTGCGGGACCTGCTCGCGAAGCTGCCGGCCTGAGCGGGACGGGGTCGCTCGGCGGTGCCCGCCGGCACCACCGGCACGGGCCGACTGGATCACCGTCGCCGCCGTTCGTACTAGACTCGACGGGCTATTGGGGCCGTCGCCGGAGGGCGGCCACCACATCGAGCACGAAGGAGGGACTTTCGATCGTGCGACGCATACGTCTCGCATTCGCGGTCGTCGCCGCTGCCGCCCTGATCGCCGCAGCTGCGCCCGTCGGCGCCACCTCCCCCCAGCGCACCGGTGTGCAATCGGACGGCCCGTCGGCGCGGACCACGGTGGACACCGCATATGCGCTGGTGCAGCTGAAGGGCGCGCCGCTCTCCACGGACGTCAAGAGCAAGCCGGCGCCCGGCAAGAAGATCGACTTCAACAACGCCACCACAAAGTCGCTCCGGGCGCAGCTCTCTGCGCTTCGCAACGACTTCAAGCAGTGGCTCCAGGCGAACGCCCCGAAGGCCCAGGTCACGGGTTCGTGGGACATCTCCCTGAACGCCGTCTCGGTCAAGCTCAACGGGACCTCGCTCGACACGCTCCGGGCGGCCCCGCAGGCCATCCGCGCGGAGTACGAGGGGCTCTACTCACCGACGGCGGATCCGGCGGTAGATCCCGACCTCGCGCTGATCTCCGCGACGGCGGCCTGGGCCGCCGGCGGGTCGTCGGCGAACGCGGGCGAAGGCGTCAAGGTCGCCATCATCGACACGGGGATCGACATCACCCACCCCTGCTTCGACGGGTCCACATACACGGCGCCGACCGGCTTCCCGCGCGGCGACACCCGGTTCACGAACAACAAGGTGATCGTCGCCAAGGTCTTCAACAACAAGCTCAACCAGAACGGGTTCGGCGCCGCGCCAGTCCAGGAGCACGGGACGCACGTCGCCGGCACCGTGGCCTGCAACTTCCA
>JANXWH010000232.1 GCA_025351245.1 Chloroflexota bacterium
CTACTTCCGGGGCGGCGGCTACTCCTCGCAGTTCGTCAGCAAGGGCGGCATGCCCGTCACCATGGCCCGTCTCAACCTGGTCTCCGGCGTTGGGCCGGTGCTCCAGATCGCCGAGGGCTGGACGGTGGACCTCCCCAGGGACGTCCACGACATCCTCGACCAGCGCACTGACCCGGCTTGGCCGACGCACTGGTTCGTGCCGCGCGTGAACGGCGTGGGTCCGTTCCGCGACGTCTACACGGTGATGGCCAACTGGGCCGCCAACCACGGCGCGATCAGCTACGGGCACATCGGGGCCGACCTGGTCACCCTGGCCTCCATCCTGCGCATCCCCGTCCACATGCACAACGTCCCGGAGGAGGATCTCTTCCGGCCAAGCGCATGGGCCACCCTCGGCACGGCCGATCTCGAGGGCGCGGACTTCCGCGCCTGCGCCAACTTCGGCCCGCTCTACGGCCGCCGCTGAGCCGTCCCCGTCGCCACGGCCGGGTCGGACATCTCCGTCGCCGGCTCGACGCCCGGAGGACGCGGTGGGCGCCGCCAGGCCCGTCCGTCAGGCCACGCTCGCCGCGTCCATCTCCGCTCGTGTCGGCGGCTGGGCGCCGGCCCGGGTGCAGGTGATGGCGGCCGCCCGGTTCGCGAACGCCAGGCACTCGTGCAGCGCGTCCGGAGGGATCGCCTGGAGGCCCGCTCGTTCGAGCCGGCCGGCCGCGTGCAGCGAGGCGAGGAGCGCCGAGGTGAAGGCGTCGCCGGCGCCCACGGTGTCGGAGACGGCGACGGGCGTGCCGGGGACCTCCACCCGGCCGCCGGCGGTCACGCCGACGGAGCCGTCGTGGCCCTTCGTGACCACGACGAGGCCGGGACCGCGCGCCAGCCAGGACTCCGCCACGGCCTCGGGCGCCACCCCCGGGTAGAGCCAGGCGAAATCGGCACGGCTTACCTTGACGACGTCCGCCAGGGAGACCCAGCCTTCGAGGCGCGTGACGTACGCCGAGCGCTCGCCCACCAGGCTTGGGCGGACGTTCGGGTCCAGGCTCAGGACGCGGCGCCCGTGCTCGCGGCGCATGACGGCCTCGAACGCGGACGCGCCGGGCTCGCGAACCAGGGAGATCGAGCCGAGGTGCAGGGCGGTGACCTCGTCGGGGAAGTCGGCCGGCAGGTCCTCGACGCGGAACATGCGGTCCGCGGTGCCCTCACCGTAGAACGCGAACACCGGCTCGGTGCCCGCCTCGAGGTGGACCACGGCCAGAGTCGTCGGCTCGTCGCCCTCCTGCACGAACCGGCAGTCCACGCCGTCGGCCTCCAGGCGGCTCCGCAGCATCCGCCCGAAATGGTCGGTCGAGACGCGCCCAAGGAAGCCGACGGGAGCACCCAGGCGGCCAAGGCCCATCGCCACGTTGAGCGACGACCCGCCAGCGCGCGCGACGTAGGCTGGCTCATCGCCGGTCGACACGGGGACGAGGTCGATGAGCGCTTCCCCGCAGACCAGGATCATGCTGGCTCCTCACAGTTGAAATCGATCGGGCGCGACGCCCTGACATACCACGAATCCCGGGTCAGAGCGGCGTGACCGCCACCCCAGGGACCAGCCGCACGGCCGTCGCACGATCCAGTTCGCCCGCCCCGGGGAGGAGCGCGTTCGCGATCCCGGCGGCCATCCCGCGCCTCGCCGCCTCCACGAGCGGCGCGCCGTCGACGAGCGCGGCCGCGAGGCCCGCCAGGAAGGCGTCGCCGCTCCCGACGGGGTAGGCGCCCCGGACGTCCGGCGGAACGAGTCGAGCCTCGCCGGTCGCGCTCACGACGACGCCCCCGGCGATGCCGAGCGTGACGACGACGCCGACGGCCCCGCGATCCCGCAGGATCCGCGCCGCCGCCACTCCCGATGCCGCGTCGCCGACGGCAAGCCCGGTGGCGTCGCCGGCCTCCGCCGCGTTCACCTTGACCACGGCCGGGAGCTCGGCGAGCACCGCGGCAAGAGCCGGTCCGTACGTGTCGGCGAGGACCAGGACGGACCGCGCAGCGCCGATTCGCGCGATCCGCGCGTAGCCCTCGGTCGGGGCGCCGGGTGGCAGGCTGCCAGAGAACGCGAGCGCCCCGACGTCACCTCGATCGAGCTCGCGCGCCACGATGGCCTCGAGCGCTTCCCAGGCCGCCGGCTCGATCCCTTCGCCCCGCTCGTACAGCTCGGTGAGCGAACCGGTGGAGTGGTCGAGGATGGAGACGCAGGTTCGTGTCTCGCCGGCCGAGCGCACCATCGGCGCATCGATGCCGATCTCGACGAGGCGCTCGACGATCCAGTCGCCGGATCGGCCGCCGACGATCCCGGCGGCGGTGACACGGGCGCCGAGCGCGGCGGCGGCCCGGGCCGCGTTGAGGCCCTTGCCGCCCGGCCGCGCGACGACCGCCGTCGGCCGGTGGATCGCGCCGTGGGTCAGGCGGTCGACCTCGTAGAGGCGGTCGATCGAGGGGTTCGCCGCGATGAAGACGATCCGCGCCCGCCCCGCGCCCGCGGTCATCCGGCGACCCCGCCGTTCCAGGAAGCCAGCGCGGCCCGCGCCTCGATGTCGCGGTCCCGGCCGGCCACGCTCAGTACTCGCGGTACCAGCCGTCGCCCGGCGTCGGCGCGGCCGTCAGCCGGTTCGGCCGCTCGTGCCACGGTCTCCCGGAGGCGTCGACGAGATCGACCAGCCGGCTGAGTCGCTCGCGACCCGTGGTCGCGAGGAAGTCGTCGCGGGCACGAGGCTCCATCGTCGCCGCTTCCGCCCAGACCGAGCGGCCGACCAGGACCCCGCTCGCGCCCGCGCCGCACGCGGTCTCGACCTGCGCCTCGAAGGTCGCCTCATCGACGCCACCCGAGAGGAGGACCCAGGGGAGCGTCGATGCAGTGTCAAGCTCGGCGCAGGCCGCTCGCCAGCGCCCGCGGTCGGTGACCGAAGGGTCGTACGGGAACTCGGCCTTCAGGACGTCCCCGCCGATCGGGGTGAGCCGGCGGGCGGTCTCGACGACGACCCGCCGTCGCGCCTCGCCGGTGAGCTTCTCGCCCTCGTCGAGCGAAAAGGAGATCGGCTCCACGAAGAGCGCAAGGTCGGCGTCGCGACAGGCGGCCGCGACCTCGGCGACGAGGCGCTCCTGGTCGGTGGCGTTCGTGGCATCCGGGTGGTAGTAGACGAGGAGCTTGGCCGCGGAGGCGCCCATCCGCTTCGCCTGCTCGACGCTCCAGCCGTCCAGGACCCGGCTGATCCTGGCGGTGGACGGTCCGAGATAGCCCGTCGCCTCGATCGCCACGAGGAGCCCTGCCCGCGCCGGCATCGAGCCGTCGGCGATGCATTGTGCCGCGCCGATCTCCGGGTCGAGCAACGTGCCCGTTGCGACCGGCGCAAGGGCGCGCACGACGGCCCGCTTGAACCCGACCATCTCGTCGTACGTCACCGAGGCCGGATCGTCCGGCCGGAGCTCCTTGCGGAGGTTCTGGCGATGGTCGAGCGCGAGGACGGCGAACGTGCCGCGCTCGGAGGCGCAGGCGGCGATGCCGCGTCGTGCGCCGAGGAGGTAGGTCACGGTGGCTGGCTCCGGAGGGAAGGCGATGGGGTGCCCGACATCCATCGTGCTGGCGTCCCGACTCTACAGCAGACACTGGAAGCGCAGGGCGAGGCGGCACCAGGCTTCAGGCCGCGGGTGCGCGGCACACGATCGACGCGAACGTCCTCCTGTACGCGTCGGACGAGTCGAGCCCGGTTCACGCCAGGGCCCGCGCGTTCGTCCAGCGCCTCGCGGACGGCCCGGAGATCGCCTACCTCTTCTGGCCGACCGTCATGGCCTACCTGCGGATCGCGACCCACCCCGCTGTCTTCGCGCGGCCGATGACCGCGGCCGAGGCGATCGGCAACGTCGAGCAGCTGCTGGCCCGCCCGCACGTCCGGACCACCGGAGAGCAGGAGCGCTTCTGGGGCCGCTACCGCGAGGTCTCCGATGATGCCGTGCCGGCGGGGAACCTGGTGCCCGACGCGCACCTGGTCGCGCTGATGCTGGAGAACGACGTGCGGACGATCTGGACGCGCGACCGCGACTACCGCCGCTTCCCGCGCATCGAGGTCCGCGACCCCTTCGCGTAGCGTGGGTGCACGAACGCGAGCTTGGCCGTGTACGAGCCTTGCGCGCCTCGCCGACCCGGACTACCCTCGGTTCTTCCGCGACGACCGTTGGATGAAAACGTCAGGGGGGACCCGTGCAACGTCGTTCAGCTCGTTCCATGCGATCGGTGCTCGTCTCGGTGGCACTCGTGGCGGTCGGCTTCGCGCCGGCCGCGCCCGCCGCCGCCGCCCCGAAGGACGGCCCGCTGGGCCACTACAAACACATCGTCAT
>JANXWH010000235.1 GCA_025351245.1 Chloroflexota bacterium
TGCAGCGGCGACGCGTCCCGCAGGCGGAGGAACGCCCCGGCGGCCAGCACGCGCTCCTCGTCGCTGGCGGCGGCCGGGGCACCCGCGTGGTCGGCGACGTCGAGGAGCGCCGCCAGGGGCGCCAGGCCGATCAGCTCGGACTCGCGGAGCCCCACGCCGTCGTCCGCTGCCTCCTCCGCCACGGCCTCCCAGGCGCGCCAGATCGGCGTGGTGGCGAAGTTCAGCAGGTTCATCGAGACCTGGGCACAACCCAGGTCCTGGATCCAGAAGCCCTTGGCCTGGACGGCGGGAAGGCCGCCGGACGACTCCCGGATCCGGTGCGCGATACGCTTCGCGAGGTCGAGGTCGCTCGACTCGAGGTTGATGTTCCAGGCGATGAGGAACGGCCGCGCCCCGACCGCCGTCGCGCCGCCGCGCGGATGCAGCCGCGTCGGGCCGAAGTCCGGCTCGCGCCCCGCCGTCGCGATCTCGGCGACGAGCCCCTCGTACTGGCCGCGCCGAACGTCCGCCAGCCGGGCCCGGTCCGGCCGCGAGGCTGCTGCCGCGTACAGGTAGACCGGCAGGTCGAAGCGCGCGGCGATGCGGCGCCCGAAGTCGCGGGCGAAGCCGACGCACTCCTCCAGGGTCGTTTCCCCCAGCGGCACGAACGGGATGACGTCCACGGCGCCGATCCGCGGGTGCTCGCCGGTCTGCGTGCGCATGTCGATCTCTTCGAGCGCGCGCGCCACCAGCCGCTCCAGCGCGTCGCTCACGGCGGCGACCTCGCCCGCGACCGTGAAGACGCTTCGGTTGTGCGAGGCGTCGCTCGTGCGATCCAGGAGGTGCGCACCGGAGACCGACTCCAGGGCCGCGGCGAGGCGGTCGACGACATCACGCCGCCGGCCCTCCGACACGTTGGGGACGGTTTCGACGAGCGCCATCGTCCTATCGTGGCACACCGGCCAACGCCGGAGCCGGGCGCCGGGCACGGGGCACCGACACCGGCACCGGCACCGGCATGATGGGCGCACGATCCGGCCCGGGATGGTGCAGCCTGACCGGTCGGCCCGCGGGGGCAGGCAGCACCGGCGACGTGAGCAGCGTCATCCGGGGCCGACCCGGGGTGCAGGCACTCCGCACGTCGAATCCATGCATCTGGCGCACGAGAACGCCATCGGTCTGCGTCCGATGCACGATCCGGACCCGCCTCGGCCTCCACGGCCTCCGTGGCCGGGCGCGGGCCTCCCGATCGGGGCGACATTGGGCGAGTTCGTGCGTGTGATGTACAAGTCTGACGCGTTGACGGTCCGACCACCCCAAGCTCGGTCCGATCGTGCATCCAACGCAGACGGGACCGCGGAGACGAAACCACGGGACCACGGGACCACTGGGCACGACCCCAGAGGGCGGGCCCCAGGGCACGGCCCCACGGGGCACGGCCCCAGAGCAGGCTTCGGAGCCCACGCATCCGAATCAGTGGAGCGGATGGTTCACGGCGGCTGAGCCGGGCGCCGAGCACCGGCGACGTGATCGGGGTCATCCGGGGTCATCCGGGGTCACTCGGGGCCGACCCGGGGCCGGTCCGATCGGATATCGTGCCGGACCATGTCCGGGCCTTCGTCCGCGGTCGCCCCGAGCCTGCTCCGCCACCCCGACTTCGCGCGCCTCTGGACGGCCGAGACGGTCAGCCAGCTCGGGACGCAGGTAAGTGCGCTGGCGATCCCCTTCGTCGCGATCGAGATCCTGCGCGCCTCGACCTTCGAGGTTGCCCTCCTCAACGTCGTCGAGTTCCTCCCCTTCCTCCTGATCGGCCTTCCCGCCGGGGTCTGGGTGGACCGGCTCCGGCGGCGGCCGGTGATGATCGCGGGCGACGTGGGGCGGGCCGCGGCGCTGGCAACGATCCCGCTCGCCTACCTGGCCGGCGTCCTCACCGTCGTCCAGCTCTACGCCGTCGGTTTCGTCGTCGGCATCCTCACCGTCTTCTTCGACATCGCCTACCAGAGCTACCTCCCGTCAGTCGTCGCCCGGGACCAGCTCCAGGAGGGCAACGCGAAGCTTGAGATCAGTCGGGCGGGGGCCCAGGTGGTCGGGCCCGGGTTGGCCGGCATCCTCATCGGCGTGCTCCGGGCGCCGATCGCGGTTGCGCTCGACGCGCTGTCGTTCCTGGGATCGGCGCTGTTCCTCGTCCTGATCCGCCGGCCCGAGCCCCCGCCCAGGCCGCACGACCCGGACGGAGGCCCGCGGCCCGGGATGCGGCGGGAGATCGCCGAGGGGCTCCGGTACGTGGTCGGCCACCCGTATTTGCGGTCCATCGCGGCCTGCACGGCGACCCTCAACCTGTTCGGCACCATGGCCAACGCCGTGCTGCTGGTCTACGTGGTCCGCGAGATGGGGATGACGGCAAGCGCCGTCGGGCTGGCCTTCTCGATCGGGGCGACCGGGGCGCTCCTCGGGGCGTTCCTCGCGAACCGGATCTCGTCGTGGCTCGGTGTGGGCCCGACGATCGTCGTCTTCGCCGCGATCGCCGGCCCGGCCCTCCTGCCGCTCGCCCTGGCGCCGGTCGGGACGCCGACGCCGGTCCTCGTCGGGTTCGTCGCCATCTTCGGCTTCTTCAGCGGCCTGTCGGCGGTCGTCTACAACGTCGCCCAGGTGAGCCTCCGCCAGGCGATCACCCCAACGCGGATGCAGGGCCGAATGAACGCCACCATGCGCTGGTTCGTGTGGGGGACGATCCCGATCGGCGGGGTGCTCGGCGGCGTGATTGGCTCCGTCCTCGGGGTACGCGCGACGATGATCATCGGCATCGCCGGGGCGACGTTCGCCGTGCTGCCGGTCCTCTTCAGCCCCGTGCGCGGGATCCGCGGGATGCCAGCCCCCGCCGACGACGGGCCGTCCGCGGGCGACGGCCCCGCCTGACCGCCTAGCCGCCGGCGTCCCGGTCGCGCATGGGGATTCGGACGCCGCGGTCCCGCGCGACCTCGATCGCGCGCTCGTAGCCCGCATCGACGTGTCGAATCACGCCCATCCCGGGGTCGGTGGTCAACACCCGCTCCAGCTTCTGTGCCGCGAGGTCCGTCCCGTCCGCCACGACCACCATCCCGGCGTGCTGGCTATACCCGATCCCCACGCCGCCGCCGTGGTGGATGCTCACCCAGGTCGCGCCCGCAGCGGTGTTCACCAGCGCGTTCAGGAGCGGCCAGTCCGCGACCGCGTCCGTGCCGTCCCGCATCCCCTCGGTCTCGCGGTTGGGCGACGCCACGGACCCCGAGTCCAGGTGGTCGCGGCCGATGACGATCGGCGCCTTCACCTCGCCCCGCCGGACCAGCTCGTTGAAGGCCAGGCCGGCGCGGGCTCGCTCGCCGTATCCCAGCCAGCAGATCCGGGCCGGCAGACCCTGGAACGGGACCTTCGCCTGCGCCATCTCGATCCAGGACCGCAGCCCGGCGTCATCCGGGAAGAGGCGCAGGATCTCCTCGTCGGTGCGCAGGATGTCGGCCGGGTCACCGGAAAGGGCGACCCAGCGGAACGGCCCGCGGCCCTCGCAGAACTGGGGCCGGATGAAGAGCGGGACAAACCCCGCGAAGTCGAAGGCGGTCGCCACGCCCGCCGTCTGCGCCTGTGCCCGGATGTTGTTGCCGTAGTCGAAGACCACGGCGCCGGCCGCCTGCATCGCGAGCATCGCGCGGACGTGGGCGGCCATGCCGGCCATCGAGCGGCGCTCGTACACGTCCGGCTGGGCCTGCCGCAGCACGACCGCGTCCGCGAGGGTCATCTCGGGCGGGACGTAGCCGCCCAGCGCGTCGTGCGCGGACGTCTGGTCCGTCACTACGTCGAAGCGTTCGCCGTGACGCACGAAGGCAGGATGCGTCTCCGCGGCATTACCGACCAGCGCGATGCTGATCGGTTTCCCCGCGGCCGCGGACGTGCGTGCCCAGGAGAGCGCCTCGTCGGGATCGTGGGTAAGCCGGTCCACGTAGCCGATTTCGTGTCGGCGGCGCGCCCGCGCCTCGTCGACCTCCACGCAGATCACGACGCCGTCGTTCATGGTCACGGCCAGCGGCTGGGCGCCGCCCATCCCGCCGAGCCCGGCGGTCAGGATCACCCGCCCGCGCAACGTCCCGCCGAAGTGCTGCCGGGCCAGCTCGGCGAACGTCTCGTAGGTGCCCTGGAGGATCCCCTGGGTCCCGATGTAGATCCAGGAGCCCGCCGTCATCTGCCCGTACATCATCAGGCCGGCCCGTTCCAGCTCGCGGAAGTGCTCCCAGGTCGCCCACTTCCCCACGAGGTTGGAGTTCGCGATCAGGACCCGGGGCGCCCACGGATGCGTCCGAAAGACGCCGACCGGCTTGCCGGACTGGACGAGCAGCGTCTCATCATCGGCGAGCGCGCGCAGCTCGCGGACGATCGCGTCGAACGCCTCCCAGGAGCGCGCCGCCCGGCCGGTGCCGCCGTAGACGACCAGCGCGTCCGGGTTCTCGGCGACCTCAGGGTCCAGGTTGTTCATGAGCATCCGGAGCACCGCCTCCTGCTGCCAGCCGCGGCAGGAGATCTGGGTGCCGCGGGGCGCGCGGACGGGTCGGGCGCCCGGGAGGGGCGGGGCGCCGGTGGCGCCGGGAGTCGTCGTCATGGCGACAGTGTCGCGCGGCCGGCAAGTCCCCGCGCGATGGGCGCTCCTTTGCCTGGCGGGCACGCCTGAGCTCCACGGTCCAGCCGGCCGATCCGCTACGCTCCCGAGCATGGGCATCCTCGCCGTTCGCCGCTGGGCCGCACTCGACACCGTCGAGCAGGCGCGCCTCCTGGCCCGATCCACCGCCGCGATCTTCGAGCCGGGGTTGGTCGCCTCGATCGAGCTGCTCTTCGCCGACGTCCGGGCGCGCGGCGACGCGGCCGTCGTGGAGGCGACCGAGCGGTTCGACGGGATCCGGATCGCCCCCGGCGACCTGCGCGTCAGGCCCGAGGAGCTGGCCGCGGCCCATGCCGCGACGAGCCCCGCGCTGCTCGCCGGGATCCGCGAGGCGATCCGCAACAGCCGGCTCTTCAATGAGGCCCAGGTCCGGGCGACGGCGACCGGTTGGCGCGAGGAGGTCCGGCCGGGATTCCTCGTCGGCGAGCAGGTGGCCCCGATCCCCTCGGCCGGGCTCTACGTGCCCGCCGGCAAGGGGAGCTTCCCGTCCGTCCTGTGCCAGATCGGCACCCCGGCCGTCGTGGCGGGCGTTTCGGAGATCGCGGTGCTGGTCCCGCCGATGCCCGGCACCGGCGCGGTCGACCCTGCGACGCTGGCGACGGCCCACGAGCTGGGCCTGGCAACCGTCTTCCGGGCGAACGGCCCGGCCGGCATCGCGGCGCTCACGTTCGGGACGGCGACCTTCCCACGGGTTCGCAAGATCGTCGGGCCGGGGAGCCCCGCCGTGACGGCGGCGCAGGTGCTGGCGCAGCGGTACGGCACCGCGACGAACATGCTCTGCGGCCCGTCGGAGAGCCTGCTGATCGCCGACGCGACCGCGGATCCGCAGCGCCTCGCGCTGGACCTCGTCAACGAGGCGGAGCACGGCACGGACTCGGCGGCCCTCGTCGTGACGGACTCGGCGGCCCTCGCGGCCGCGCTGGGGCCCGCGGTGGCGGCCGCGGTCGCGTCGCTGCTGGAGCCGCGCCGGGCGTACGCGACCGCGGTCCTGGGCGACCTCGGCGGCGTGCTCCTCTTCGACACGATGGACGACGCCGTGGCGTTCGCGAATGAGTACGCAGCAGAGCACTGCCAGATCGCGACGGCCGACACGGAAGCGACGCTCCGATCGCTCCGCTACGCCGGCGAGGCCCTGCTTGGCCAGAACACGCCGATCGGGGCGAGCAGCTACACGATCGGGATCCCGGCGACGCTCCCGACCGGCGGCTACGCGCAGATCAACGGCGGGGTCACGGCGCGGACGTTCCAGACGACCACCTCGATCGCGCGGCTCTCGCCGACGGCACTCGCCGAACTGGCCGGCCCGACGACCGCGCTGGCCGACCACGAGGGCTTCCCAGCCCACGCGAACGCGTTCCGGGGCCGCGGCCTGGGCTGAGCAAGGCGCGGCCGGCCCACGAGCCGAATGTGGCCGGCGAGTCGACTGCGGACGGCGAATCGACGGCGGCCTGGGCTGAGGCGCGGCTGACAAGCCGAATGTGGCCGGCCCACGAGCCGAATGTGGCCGGCGAATCGATTGCGGACCCCGCGAACGCTCGTTGCTGGCTAGAGGTCCAGCACGAACTGGAGCGCGACGTCGAGGCGGTCGATCGCCGCCGGTGCAAGGCGTGCGACGGGCCCATGGAGCGCGGCTGCGGGCACCGTCACGAGCTGGTCGGCCTTCACCCATCCATCGCGATCCAGACCAGATTCGGCGCGCGCGACCGGGACCCGGTGCGGCCGCGGGTGGTCGTCCGCCGGAGCTGAGCTGGTCATCGGACACAGCACGACCGTGCCCGACCGGGAGAACCGGTCGGCCTGCACGACCACCGCCGGCCGGCGTCCCGCGTGGACGTGGCCGCCGACATCCGGGAACTCCACCACGAAGATGTCGCCTTTGCGCGGGCCGACCTGGGGGGCCGCGCGCCCGATGCTCACCACTCTGCCTCGGCGAGCAGCGCCGCCGCGTACGGCAGGAACGCCTCCGCCGCGCGGATGCTTTCCTCGCGGTCGGCGTCGAGCGCGGCGTCCAGCCCCGCCTGGTCCTCGCGGTCGAACCGCTCGCCGAGCGCGGCGGCCACGACGGCGCTCAGCGATGTGGCGTCTCGGCCGGCCTCTTCGCGAGCGCGGGCTGCGAGCGCGGGCGGCAGGCTGATCGAGACCTTGTCAACCAGCTCGCTGCCATAGGGGGCGGCTGTCTCGCCGGAAGCCTTCCTCTTGGTAGGACCATCAGTACGACCACGCATCGATCCATGGTACGACCATCTGTCAAGGCGCACAGCGCGTCGTTCTCGCACAGCGCGTCGGGCCGCAACGTCAGCATCCGACCGTCTGTACCGGCCCGCCCGCCTGCGCCCCACCCTCGGCGATACCCGCCCGCCCGGGGAACCCCGCCCGCCTCGCGCCCAGGGAACCCCGCCCGCCATGCGCCCAGGGAACCCCGCCCGCCTCGCGCCCCGGGGAAGGGGTCTGCAGGGTCCGGGTCATCGGCTGGGCTTCGGTGATCGGCTGAGCCGATCAACCGGAGCCATGGCGTGCGTGGAAACGCGGCCAACCTCGCGT
>JANXWH010000011.1 GCA_025351245.1 Chloroflexota bacterium
GTTCGATCGTGTGACCGGCGATCTCTGGATCGGCGATGTCGGGCAGGACCGGTGGGAGGAGGTGGACCTCGTACGAGCCGGCAGCGCGGGCGGCCGCAACTTCGGCTGGAACGTGATGGAGGGCAGGCACTGCTACGCCCCGTCCCCGGGCTGCCGTACGGATGGGCTCACGGTGCCGGTGGCCGAGTACGACCACGGCCAGGGCTGCGCGATCACGGGCGGCTTCGTCTACCGCGGAGCCGCGATTCCCGCGCTCGCTGGCACGTACCTCTACGCCGACTCGTGCTCCGGGCGTATCTGGGGCCTCGAGGCGGCGGCCGACGTCCCGCAGTCCCGCCTGCTCGCCAGCACCGGGGCGAGCATCGTCTCGTTCGGGGAGGACGACGCCGGCGAGCTGTTCGTGACCGACATCGCCGGCGGCGCGGTCTCGCGGCTCATGGCGGCCCCATAGGCCGTGGCGGTGCGACGTCCGGCGCGGCGCCGCGTCCACGGCGCGTGGCGGTGAGACCGACGTTCAGGCGCGGAGCGTCCCCTCGACCATCGTGACGGCGCGGCCGGCCACGCCCACCCGGTCGCCGCGGAGCGTGACGTCGAGGATGCCCCCGCGATCGGAGACCTGGAGCGCCCTGAACGAGGGTCCAAGGCGAGGCGCCCAGTGCGCGGCGAGCGCGCAGTGGGCCGAACCGGTCACCGGGTCCTCCGGGATCCCGTCCGCCGGGCAGAAGTAGCGGGAGACGATCGCCGCGCCGGGAACGTCTGCGAGCGCCGTTGCGATCAGCCCGTCGGGGAGGCTCGCCAGCCAGGCCTGGTCGGGCGTGAGCTGGCGAACGTCGGCCGCGGACGCAAGCTCCACGAGCACGTTCGCGGCTCCGCTGCCGACGAAGACGGGCTCGCAGCCGAGGGCTGCGGCAAGCCCGGTGGGCGGCTCGATCGGCCGGACCAGGTCGACCGGGAGATCCAGCTCGATCCGGCCGTCCCAAAGCCGCACGGCGGCAAGCTCACCGCTCCGCGTCACGAACCGTGCCGGCATGCCCGTGGAAAGCCGGCCGCTCTCCCACAGGACGTGCGCGCTGGCGAGGGTCGCGTGGCCGCACAGGTCCACCTCCACCGTGGGGGTGAACCAGCGGAGATTCCACGATCGTGGGCCGGCGGGTTCCAGGAACGCCGTCTCCGAGTAGCCCAGCTCCGCGGCCACCGCCTGGCGCCAGGAATCGGCGCGCGGCTCGTCGAGGAGCACGACCCCGGCCGGATTGCCGGCGAACGGCCGCTCGGCGAACGCGTCGACGATGAAGAGGGGGAATCCTGCGGCGAGTGACACTCCCCGCAGGATAGCGAGGCCCGGACTGTCAGTCGATCAGGTAGACGACGCTCACCGAGACGTCGACCTCGTTCGTCCCGACCTGCACGGGCGTGGAGGCAGCCTTGTCAGCCAAGGCGCCGGCCATGGTGTAGGGCATCGGGACCGGGACCGGCCCCGACTGCTCACTGATCGACGAGACGCCCGTGATCGAGACACCGGCGGCCTTCGCAAGCGCGTCCGCCTTGGCGCGGGCGTTCTTCATGGCCGCTTCACGGGCCTGTGTCTCGGCCGCCGACGGGTCGTCGACGCGGAACGTGATCCCGTCGAGCGTCGAGGCGCCGGCCGCGAGCGCACCGTCGATGGCGTCCGAGATGGTGTCGAGCTTGCGCACGGTGGCCTGGACGGCGTTCACGATCTGGTAGCCGGTGAGGCGGGCCGCGTTACCGTTCGACGGGTAGTTGTACACCGGCTGGAGGGAGAGCGACGTCGTCTGGACGTCCTTGTCGGCGATCCCGGCCTTGCGCAGCGCGGCGATCACCGCCTGCATCGCGGTGGCGGCGGCCGCCTGGGCGTCACGGACCTTGGGGCGGGTGACCATCACGCCGACGCGGACGTCAGCGACGTCCGGCACAGTGGTGATGCGCCCGATGCCGCTCACGCTGATCGTGTGCTGCGGAGTCGTCGCGGGGTCGACTGCGCGCGCAGGGCGCGGTGCGAGGGCGGGGCCGAACGCGACGGCGAGGGCCAGGCCGGCGAAGGCCCCGGCGGCAAGCCAGCCGAGGCGGGGTCGGGCCGTGGAACCGGTGAGAGATGTCATGGGGTGGCTCCTTCGGGCCGGCTGCCGGATGGCAGGCGACGGGTCCGGACCCCTGACGCGCTCGGCTCGCTCGCGGTTCCCGTGCCTCCGGCGGGGCGACCCCCCGGGCGGCGCGCTCGGCGCGCGGGGGGCGACCCCGTGGGCGCGAGCGCGTCAGAAGGCGAGCGGGTCGAGCTTCTCCGGGTCGATCCCGAGCGCTTCGATCGCCTCGGCCACGCTCGTCGCCGGGAGCTCGCCGCTCCGCGACAGCGCCGTCAGCGCCCCCAGGACAACGCTCGGCGCGTCGATCTCGAACAGGGCCCGCAGGGCCTCCCGAGTGTCGCTGCGGCCGAAGCCCTCGGTGCCCAGGGACACGTACCCCGCCGGCAGCCAGCGGCCCAGCAGGTCCGGCAGCGCCTTCAGCCAGTCCGAGACGAGCACGACCGGGCCGCCTTCCGGCCCCAGCACCTGGGAGACGTACGGAGTTCGCGGCGCCTCGGTGGGATGGAGCCGGTTCCAGCGCTCGGCCTCGAGCGCGTCGACGCGGAGCTGCTGCCACGACGTGGCGCTGTACACCTCGGCGGCGATTCCGAAGCGCTCCGCGAGGAGCGCTTGCGCGGCCACGGCCTGCTGGAGGATCGCGCCCGAACCCACGAGCCGTACCCGCGCCTTCGCGCCGCCCGCGATGTCCGGGGCGGCCAGGACCCGGTAGATTCCGCGCACGATCCCGTCCGCGGCGCCGTCGGGCGCCGGCGGCATCGGGTAGTTCTCGTTGTAGAGCGTGACGTAGTAGTAGACGTCCTCGCCGCGCCCGTACATGCGCTCGATGCCGTCGCGGATGATCGTGGCGAGCTCATACGCGTAGGCCGGGTCGTAGGCGCGGATGCTGGGGATCGTCGACGCGAGGAGCTGGCTGTGCCCGTCCTCGTGCTGGAGGCCCTCGCCGTTCAGGCTGGTCCGGCCCGCCGTCGCGCCCAGCATGAACCCGCGGCCGCGCGCGTCGGCCAGCGCCCAGGCCTGGTCGCCGGTCCGCTGGAAGCCGAACATCGAGTAGAAGATGTAGAAGGGCAGCATCGGCTCGCCATGCGTCGCGTACGACGTGGCGGCCGCCTGGAGGGACGCCATCGAGCCCGCCTCCGTGATCCCCTCCTCCAGCACCTGGCCGTCCTTCGCCTCGCGATAGGAGAGGATCAGCTCCGAGTCGACCGGCTCGTAGTGCTGGCCCTGGCTGGCATAGATCCCGACCTCCTTGAAGAGGGGGTCCATGCCGAACGTGCGCGCCTCGTCGGGGATGATCGGGACCACTCGCTTGCCGAACCCCGGGTCGCGCATGAGGTTTCGGAGGAGCTTGGCGAAGACCATCGTGGTGCTGACGGGGGTCGTCGAGCCGGCCGCGAACTCTCGGTCGGTCTCGGGAGCGGGAGCCGGCAGCGGCCGGCTCCGGACGACACGCTTCGGGAGCCCGCCGCCCAGCGCACGCCGGCGCTCCATGAGGTAGCGCATCTCCTCGGAGTCAGGGCCCGGACGGTAGTACGGCGCTTCGGCGAGCTGTTCATCCGGGATCGGGAGCTCAAGGCGATCGCGGAAGATCCGCAACTCGGCTTCGGAAAGCTTCTTCGCCTGGTGCGTGATGTTGCGCCCTTCCACGCTGGAGCCGAGCGTCCAGCCCTTGATCGTCTTGGCCAGGATCACCGTGGGCGCGCCCTGGAACTCCGTGGCCAGCTTGTACGCCGCGTAGAGCTTGCGGTAGTCGTGACCGCCACGGCGGAGGCGGATCAGGTCGTCGTCGGAGAGATGCTCCACCAGCCGGCGGAGGCGCGCGTCGGGGCCGAAGAAGTGCTCGCGGATGTAGGCGCCGCCGGCCACGGAGTACTTCTGGAACTCGCCGTCCACGGTCTCGTTCATCTTGTTGACGAGCGTCCCGTCCGTGTCCCGGGCCAGCAGGTCGTCCCACTCGCGGCCCCAGATCACCTTGATGACGTTCCAGCCGGCGCCGCGGAAGATCCCCTCCAGCTCCTGGATGATCTTGCCATTGCCGCGGACCGGGCCGTCCAGCCGCTGCAGGTTGCAGTTGACGACGAAGGTCAGGTTGTCGAGCCGCTCGCGGCCGGCGACCCAGAGCGCACCGAGCGCCTCCGGCTCGTCCATCTCGCCGTCGCCCAGGAAGGCCCAGACGCGCGAGCTGCTGGTGTCCGCGATGCCGCGATGGAGCAGGTACCGGTTAAAGCGCGCCTGGTAGATGGCCGCGATGGGACCCAGGCCCATGCTGACGGTCGGGAACTCCCAGAAGTCGGGCATGAGGCGCGGGTGCGGGTACGACGAGAGGCCCTGTCCGGGGCGCACCTCGCGACGGAAGTGGTCCAGCTGGTCGGCGCTCAGTCGCCCCTCGAGGAACGCCCGGGCGTACATCCCCGGCGCCGCGTGCCCCTGGTAGAAGATCTGGTCGCCCGCGCCATCGTCCTTGCCCTTGAAGAACCAGTTGAACGCGACCTCGTACAGGCTCGCGGAGCTGGCGTACGTGGAGAGGTGGCCGCCGATCCCGGGGGAGACGCTGTTGGCGCGCAGGACCATTGCCATGGCGTTCCAGCGGACCAGGCGGCGGATGCGGCGCTCGATCGCCTCGTCGCCGGGAAAGTACGGCTCCTGCTCCGGGCTGATCGTGTTGATGTAGCGGGTCTGCGTCAGCGGCGGCAGCCCGACGTGGAGCTGGCGGGCCCGCTTCAGGAGCTTGTACATGACGAATCGGGCGCGATCGGCGCCCTCCTGGTCGACGAGGTCGTCGAACGAGGCGATCCAGTCAGCGGTCTCGCCCGGATCGACATCCGGCAGCTGATGCTTGAACTCGTCCGAGTACATGGCGAGCACTCCTGGCGTGGGACGCGGGTCGGGCTGCGCCGGGCTCCAGGCGGACGGCCGCGAGCGCCGCGAGGAGCTCCGGGTGGAAGCGAGTCGGCAGTGCCGGGAGCGTAGCCCATCGCGCCGCCGGACGCTGACAGCCGGACGCTGGCGGAACGGCTGGGGTAGAGTCGGCACATGCAGCCGGAGTACGACACGACGACCGCGCTCATCGTCGTCGATGTCCAGAACGACTTCGCCGATCCAGCCGGGAACCTGAGCGTTGCCGGCGGCGACGCGATCGTCCCGTACGTCAACGGGCAGATTGCCGCAGCGCTCGCTGGCGGCGCCTTCGTCGCGTACACCCAGGACTGGCACCCGCCGTCTACCCCACACTTCGCGAAGGACGGCGGTCCCTGGCCGGTCCACTGCGTAGCCGGAACGTGGGGCGCCGCGTTCCACCCGGCGCTGACCGCGAATGCCGGACCGTCCGTCCGCAAGGGCGCGAACGGGGAGGACGGCTACTCCGGCTTCACGATGCGGGACCCGCTGATGGGAGCGACCGTCCAGACAGAGCTGGACGGCCTCCTGCGCGGCCGCGGCATCCGCCGGGTGGTCGTCTGCGGGCTCGCCACCGACTACTGCGTTCGTGCCACGGCGCTCGACGCGGCCGCCCTCGGTTATCAGACCAGCGTTCTCGTCGACGGCGTCCGGGCCGTGGACGTGCAGTCCGGCGACGGTGCCGGCGCGCTCGCCGAGCTTGTCGAGGGCGGCGTGGAGCTGGTGGAACCATCCGTCGGGGCGACGGCCGAGGGAGTGGCGTGAGCCGTCTGCGAACCGTGGCCCTGCTCGGCGTTGCCGGCGTCGGTGCCGTCGTGGCCGCCGAGCGCTGGCTTGGGTCGCTGATTGCCTCTGGGGACGGTCCGGATCCCACGATGAAGATGGCAATCGCGATCGACGCGCCGATCGAGGCGGTCTGGGAGGCGGTCGCGGACATCGAGCGCCAGCCGCTCTGGATGCACGAGATGAGGTCCGTGCGACTGCTGACCCCGGGCCCGGTCGGGGTCGGGACGCGCGGCGAGGCCGACGTGAGGATCTTCCTGGTCGGCGTCGTGGACCCGGTCGAGGTCGACCAGTACGACCCGCCGGTGGCCTTCGGAATCCGGCACGTCGGCGTCTTCGCCGGGTCCGGGCGGATCGCGCTCGAGGCGCTCGACGCGCGTCGCACGCTGGTCCGCTGGGACGAGCGGCTCGTGCCGCCGCTCTTCCCGAACCTGGGCCAGCTGATCCAGAAGCCGATCCTCGGGGCGATCTTCCAGGCCGACCTCGAGCGGCTCAAGGAGATGGTCGAGGCGCGCCACGCGGAGGCGATCGGCGGCGCCGGCGCCGACGCGGGCTGACTGCGCCTCACGCGGACGCGGGCTGACTGGGCCCACGCGGAGGCGCAGCCACCCACCTGGAACGGAGGGTCGCCGATGGAGCTCCACCTCGTGGACGCGACCTACGAGCTGTTTCGCGCCCACCACGCCCCGCGCCCACCGGTCCGCGGACGCGACGGGATGCCGCTGACGGCGGTTGCCGGCCTTGCCTGGACGCTCCTGGCCCTGGTTCGCGACGAGGGCGCCACGCACGTCGGCTGCGCCCACGACCGCGTGATCCGCTCGTTCCGAAATGACCGCTGGCCGGGCTACAAGAGCGAGGTCGGCGTGCCGCCGGAGCTGCTCGCCCAGTTCCCCGTCGCCGAGGAGGCGATCACCGCGCTCGGGTTCGTCCTCTGGCCGATGCTCGAGTGGGAGGCCGACGACGCGCTCGCCACGGCTGCGGTGCGCTGGGTGAGCGCGCCCGGGGTGGAGCGGATCCTCGTCTGCACGCCCGACAAGGACCTCGCGCAGGTGGTCCGTGACGACCGGGTGGTGCTCCGCGACCGGCGGCGCGACATCACCTACGACGAGGCGGGCGTCCGGGCCAAGTGGGGTGTGCCACCCTCGGCGATCCCGGACTACCTCGCGCTCGTGGGGGACGCAGCGGATGGCTTCCCCGGAATCGCGGGCTTCGGGACGAAGGGCGCCGCGGCCCTGCTCAGCGCGTTCGGGACGCTCGAAGGGATCCGGGATGCGGCGGTCGGGACGTGGCCCGGCTCGGTCCGGGGCGCCGACCGGCTGGCCGCGACGCTCCGCGAGCGCTGGCAGGACGCCCTGCTCTTCCGCGATCTCGCGACGCTCCGCACGGACGTGCCGCTGGAGACGCCGGGCCCGGACGCATTGCGGTGGCTGGGCGCAGACCCGGAGGCCTGGCCGGCCTTCTGCGAACGCTGGGGGCTACCTGGGCTCCGCTGGCGGCCGCACCGCTGGCGGCAGGCCGGCTGAGCGACGGACGGGCGCTGCGCGCTTCGCCTCGCGGAGCAGGGCCAGCAGGCGAGCATGGTGGGGCGCGGGCGCCGCAAGGATGCCGATGCCGCCGGTGGGTGCCGCGAGGTCGAACCAGGGCCCGCCGTTGAGGTCCGTGACAACGGCGCCCGCCCGCTCCGCGATGAAGCCGGCCGCGGCCACGTCCCACGCCGAGAGCCCGATGGTCTGGCTGAAGGCGTCGAAGCGGCCGTTCGCGACGTATGCAAGCGAGAGCGCCGCGGAACCCATCGTGCGCGAGACGCGGATCTCGTGGCGCACGCGGGCGATCCGCCGGGCCGGCGCGCGCCCGCCCACGGCGAGCGCCATCACCACGTCGGACAGCCGCTCCTTGGCCGACGCGCGGACCGGGCGATCGTCGAGCGTCGCCGGGCCATCGGCGGCGGCCGCGAACGTCTCCCGCCGGAGCGGATCGTGGATGACGCCGACGACCGGCCGACCATCTGCCACGAGCGCCAGCGAGACACAGAAGAACGGCAGGCCGTTGGCATAGTTGATGGTGCCGTCTACCGGGTCGCAGACCCAGACACGCGCGGCAACCGTCGCGTCCCGACCGGACTCCTCGCCGTAGAACGCGTCGATCGGGAACCGTTCGGCAATGCCGGCCCGGATGAGCGCCTCGGCGGCATGGTCCACCTCGGTCACGATGTCGCGCGCGCCCTTGTACGCGACGGGGCCGCTGTCCTCGTAGCGAGCTGCGACGAGGCGGCCGGCCGACTGCACGAGCTCCACGGCAGCCGCGAGCTCCACGCCCCAACGGCCGGTCGCGATCGCGGCCTCGACAACGGGTAGCGCGGCAGTCATCGGGAGCAGTCCACGGCGAACGCCCGCGTCTCGGTCCCGAGGTCGGCCACGCGCTGCCCGAACGTCAGCGTCTCGCCGGCGGGGATCGGCGGGGTCCGGACGTAGGTCTCGACGGGAGGGCTGCCCAGGTACGCCGGATCCCAGACCCGGCAGGTCGCCGGGCCGTCACGGCGGCCGGCGTTCGTGACCTCGAGCGTCAGGTTGAGTCCCCCGTCCACCGGCGCCGCCGTAATCAACCGCCCGGTGAATGGGCCGACGCCGCCGATGAGGAATGTGGCACCCACGAGCATCGCGACGACTGCCAGCGCGATCCCCGCGAAGACCGTCCCGTGAGCCTGCGAGGCCGCCGGCTGCTCCAGTCCACCGGGGTTGCACGCCGCGCAGAGCGCATCCGCGAGCGGGATGGGCGCGCCGCAGCGGATGCAGCCGTGAGTCGGCGCTGCAGCGGCGGAGCGGTCGGAGCCGGAGTTCGTCGTCACGCTCGCGATCTTCCCACGCGCGTCGCGTCAGCGCCGGGAAGCGGCCGCCACCAGGAGGTCGACATCGTCGGTGGTGCGCACGCCGACCACCGCGCCGTCGGCGCCGGCCGCCTGCCAGCGCAAGGCCGTGCCGGCGGGATCCTCCACCCACGGGCTCCCGGCCAGCGATTCGCCCTTCCCGAGGTCGAACGCCGCGAGAACGCTCGTCGTGGAGCGGTCGCGCCCGATGCCGGCGAGCGCCTCGAGGTAGACGGGCAGGTGCTCCGCGAGCAATGGGGCGGGCACCGTCCAGCCGTCGCCGATCCGGCCGGCGAGTGCGGCACCGGGCGCCGATTCGCCGCCCACGATGATCGGCGGGGCCGGCTCCGGAGTCGGGAACGCGTACGCGTCGCTGAGCGGGTAGAACCGCGACTGGCGGCTCACCGGGCCACCGGCCCAGAGAGCGCGGAGGACCGCCACCGCCTCCTCCAGCCGCGCGACCCGTTCGGGCGCGGCCGGGAACGGGATCCCGTACGCGAGATGCTCCGCCGGATGCCCGCCTATGCCGATCCCCAGCACGAGGCGGCCGCCGCTGGCCTCCTGGAGCGTGGCCGCCATCCGGGCGACGACCGCCGGCTGCCGGTTCATCACGTTGAGGACGAACGTCATGAGGCGGAGTCGGCTCGTGCTCCCGGCCAGCCCCGCGAGCGTCGTCCAGCACTCGAGGACGGGATCGCGCCGGACTCCGCGGCTGACGAAATGGTCCCAGATCGCGACGCCGTCGTAGCCCGCGGCCTCCAGGCGCCGGGACTGCTCGCGGAACCATGCGTACGAGACGCCGATCGCCCGCAGGTTGACGAGGACCGGGAACGGCGCCGGCGTCCCCGGGGCGGCGCTCAGAGCCCGGCCGTGACGGCCGGCGCGGTCGCCGCCGCCAGGGCGACCCGGATCGTCGTCGCCGTCCGCCGCTCCAGCTCGTCGAGCGGGAGGTAGGAGTCCTCCGAGGTCACGTTCGGGCCCAGGACGTCGCTCACGGTGAGGATGGTCGCCGCTCGCACGTCGTCACCGGCCGCGTGCGCCCGGGCCGCGAGATAGAAGAGCGCGGAGCTCTCCATCTCGAACGCGAGCACGCCCCGTTCCGCCCACCGGCTGAAGTAGTCGGCGTCCGGGTTGTAGAAGACATCCACCGTGCAGATCGGACCGACGTGGTACGCGGCGCCCTCGGCCTCGGCCGCGTCGACGAGCGCCCGGGTGAGGACGAAGTCGGCGGCCGGCGCATAGGGCTCCCCGTGGAGGTAGGCGGCCGTGGTGCCGTCGAACGGCGATGCCGCCGTGGCGATCACCAGCTCGCCGGTGCGGATGCCACGCCCGATCCCTCCGCACGTCCCGACGCGGACGAGTCGCCGCGCGCCGAGCCGGAGGAGCTCCTCCACCACGATCGCTGCCGCTGGCGCGCCCATGCCGGTCGTCTGGACGCTGATCGGCACGCCGCGGTAGGTGCCGGTGTACCCGTACATCAGGCGGTGGTCGTTTACCCGCCGCGTCCCGTCGAGACCGCCGTCGAAGAGGGAGGCGATCGCGGTCGCCCGGTTCGGATCGCCGGGCAGGAGGATGATCGGCGCGTAGTCCTCGGGCTCGGCGCGGAGGTGCAGCTGGGGCATCGGCGGGCTCCTCGTGCGGGTCGGCGGGTCGAGTGTAGGCCGCCCGGGGACGACCGGTGCGGACGATCACCGCGGGACTCGCCGCGGGGCCCGATTGTCGCTGCGGGTTCCTGATCACCCGCGCCGGCGATAGACTAGACGTGTTTGCCGTCGCGGTCCGTCCGCCACTTGACACGACGCATTCGCACGGCGCAATGATGTCGCTGCCCGGTCGCAACGTTGCCCGGGCGGCACGACCAAGGAGGAGAATTTAGTGAAACTACGTTTCTCTGTGGCTGGCCTCGCGGCGATCGCAATCGTTGCCGGTGCCTGCAGCAGCGGCGCTACCGCGGCCCCGTCCGGGGCGGCGGGTGGCGGAATCGCGCTGCTCCTGCCGTCCGTTGATGCGGCCCGGTACGAGGCAGCCGACCGGCCCGACTTCGAAGCGAAGATCAAGGAGCTCTGCCCGACCGTCGCGTACGCGTATAACAACGCCGGCGGCGTGGCTGCGACGCAGCAGCAGCAGGCCGAGGCGGCGATCACGAACGGCGCCAAGGTGCTGGTGCTCGACGCCCAGGACGGTGATGCCGCCGGGAAGATCGTCACCGATGCCGCGGCCAAGGGCATCAAGGTGATCAGCTACGACCGCCTGATCAAGGGCGGCTCCAAGCCGGACTACTACATCTCGTTCGACAACGAGTCCGTCGGTAAGCTCCAGGGCACGGCGCTCCTGGCGAAGCTGACGGCCAACGGTAAGGCCATGGCCAAGGTCGTCTGGATCAACGGCTCGCCGAAGGACAACAACGCGCTGCTCTTCGCCAAGGGCGCCCACAGCGCGCTCGACGGCAAGGTGACCATCGTCCCGTCCGAGACCGCCATGGCGAACTGGAAGCCTGAAGAGGCCCAGCAGCTCATGGAGGCGGCTATCACGTCCCTCGGCAAGGACGGGTTCGACGCGGTCTACGTCGCCAACGACGGCGGCGCCGGCGGCGCGTACGCGGCCATGAAGTCGAACGGCGTCGACGTGACGACCAAGCCGATGACGGGCCAGGACGCGGAGCTCTCCGCCGTCCAGCGAATCCTGCTCGGTCAGCAGTACATGGACGTCTACAAGGCGATCAAGCCGGAGGCCGAGGCCGCCGCGACGCTCGCCTGCGCACTTGCAACCGGCAAGACGCCGGATGCAGCCCTCGTCAACAGCAAGGTCAACAACGGGACGATCGACGTCCCGTCCGTGCTCCTCGTCCCGATCGCGATCACCGCGGACGGAGCGAACGGCACGAAGTCCATCCAGGACAGCGTGGTCGCCGACAAGTTCTACGGGGCCGACAGCGTCGCAAAGATCTGCGACGCCAAGGTCGACGCGGGCCTGACTGCGGCGTGCGCCAAGTTCGGCGTCAAGTAGTCCCAATGAGCGCGCGCTGAGAACGCGCATCATGGACGGCGGGAGGCAATTCGCTTCCCGCCGTCCATGTTTCTGTTAGACGAGGGAGGGTCGGATGGCCGTGGCGGCGAGCGTCCCGACGCTCGAGATGCGGGGCATCAGCAAGGCGTTCGGGGCCGTCCAGGCGCTGAGCGACGTCAGCTTCGACGTCCACGAGGGAGAGGTCGTCGCCCTCGTCGGCGACAATGGCGCCGGCAAGTCCACGCTCATCAAGGTCATTGCCGGGATCCATCCGTGCGACAGCGGGACCATCCGCTGGGAAGGCCGCGAGGTCCACATCCGCGGACCCCAGGACTCGAGCGGCCTCGGGATCGCGACGGTCTACCAGGACCTGGCCCTGTGCGACAACCTGGACGTGGTCGCGAACCTCTACCTTGGCCGCGAGGCCGCAGGC
>JANXWH010000042.1 GCA_025351245.1 Chloroflexota bacterium
CCGCGAGGAGCGTATACATCGCGGCTTCCGGGCCGTATGCGACCGACGACATCGCGTCCGAGGAGAAGACGGGGAGCGCCTTCCATTTTGGGAGCCGCTGGTCGATCTCCTGGGCCGTGGCGAGCGGGTGACCGAACAGGGCGCGGCGGGCGACGAACGTCGCGCGCCCAAGACGCGTCCGCGGCTCGATCGCGGTTGGGCGCGCGACCACGACCCCGGGGCCGGCATAGCGGAAGTAGCGCGACTCGGGGCGCTTGACGCGAACCCTTCGGTCGCCGGGCTTCTGGCCGTGGAGGAGGTTCGGGTCGTCGCTCACTGCGTGACTGTACTCACGCGGCGCGAACTGCGGGGCCCAGACTCACCCAGCGCGGACCACGACGTCCCAGGCGCCGCCCGGCCGGATCCGGCGCTCCAGGACGACGCCGGCCCTCGCGGCCGCCGCATCGAGCTTCGCGAGCGCCCGGCCACTGCGGGCGCGCGCACTGACCACCACGCGATAGCGCGGATCCCGGGCCACCATCGCGATCGCGGCTGCGATCTCGATGTCCCAGTTCCAGGCCGGGCCGCGCCTGACCGTGGCCCGTCCGGCGCCACGCACCGAGCGCGGCCGGTTCCGGCGTTCCTCGAGGTCCATGCTGCCAAGATCGCACCGGGCTCCAAGATGCAGCCGTCCCGCTGGGTCACCCCGGCGCTCAAGGATCGCTCAGGATCGATCCGTGTCGGGCAGACGCACTCGATATCCGACACCCGGCTCCGCCACGATGAGCCCGGCAAGGCCGCCGGTCGGATCCGCGGCCGCGATCTTGCGCCGGATCTGGCTGACGTACACGTGGAGGTAGTGGGCCTCGTCCGAGTAGGCGGTCCCCCATACCGCTCGGAGCAGCCGGCCGTGGGTCACGAGGCGGCCGGCGGACCCGAGGAGGACCTTGAGGACCTCGAACTCCCGGGGCGTCAGCTGGATCGGCCGGCCGGCCACGGCCACCTGGTGCCGGGCGACGTCCATCCGGAGATCGCCCACGAGGACCTCGCCCGTTGGCTCCGCAGCCGGCCCGGCGGCCCGCCGCAGGACGGCGCGAACCCGGGCCAGCAGCTCAGCGGCCCCGAACGGCTTCGTCACGTAGTCGTCGGCGCCCGACTCCAGCGCGGCCACCTTTTCCGCTTCCCGGTCGCGGGCCGACAGGACCAGGATCGGCGTGGTCGCATCGCGCCGCACGCGGCGGATCAGGACGGTCCCGTCGACGTCGGGCAGGCCCAGGTCCAGCACGACCAGGTCGGGGCGCTGGGCGGTCCAGCGATCCCAGGCGGATGCCGCGTCGCCAGCCTCGTCGACCCTGAAGCCGTGGCCGCGCAGGAATGCCGCGACCTCCCGCCGCGTCGCCGCGTCGTCCTCCACGAGCAGCACGGACGCGCCGGGTGGCGATCCGGGTGTCACGGCGTGTCCTGCGGTCGCGGCGCGTCGTGCCCCTCCGGGGAGGTCGGATTCGGGATCGCCTGGAGCTCGACGTCCACGGCGAGCCCTCCGAGGTCGCTCGCGCGGGCCGTGACTCGGCCGCCCATCGCCTCGACGAACCCGCGGACCACCGCGAGGCCAAGCCCGCTCCCACGTCGCGAGCGCTCGCGCGTCTCCGGGACACGGTAGAACTTGTCGAACACGCGATCGAGCACGGCCGCGGGCACGCCCGGTCCGCCGTCCTCCACGCACAGGCGAACCGTCCCGGCCGACGTCACCGCTCCCAGGACGCGGATCGACACGTCGGGCGGCGTGTGGCGTATCGCGTTCTCCAGCAGGTTGGTCACCACCTGGTCCATGAAGATCGCATCCACGGCGACCGGCGGAAGCTCCGGCGGCATCGAGATCGACACCGTCCGGCCGCCCAGCTGACCTGCCATGCGCTCCACGGTGGCCCGCACAAGATCCTCGAGGGGGAAGACCTCGAGGCGCGCATGGAGGTCACCCGCTTCGATGCGGCTCATGTCAAGGAGGTTCGTGACCAGCCGGTTGAGGCGCTCTGCCTGGCCATCGATCGACGCCGCTCGTTCCCGGCGGCCATCCGCATCAAGCGAGAGATTCGGATCCATGAGGCTTCCGGCTGCCGCGCGGATCGACGCCAGCGGCGTGCGCAGGTCATGCGAGACCGAGTCGAGCAGCGCGGTCTTCGCCGCCTCGCTCCTCCGGGCGATCTCGGCGCCGGTGGCTTCCTCCGCCAGGCGGTCGCGTTCCAACGCCTGGCCAATCTGGTCGGCCGCTGCCGCGAGGACCCGGGTATGGCCGCGGCCAGGCGGCCCAATGCTGCGACGCCGGATGAGCCAGACCGAGCCAAGGGGGACCCCGGCGGCCGTGATCGGGATCCGGAAGCAGACGCCCAGGGGATCGCGCGGTTCCGTCGACGACAGACGTTTGTCGTGCACCCGGACCCACGCGGTCGCCTCGTCGCCAGCGCGTCGCTGCAGGAGCTCGTATGACGCTGGAACGGCCGGGCGACCGGGCGGGCGACCGGGCGGTCCGCTGTTGGCCACCACGCGCTCCTGCGCGACCTCGGGCCCGAGCCCAACCCAGGCGCGCGTGGCGTCGACCTCAGACCGCAGGATCTCCACCAGCGCAGGCAGGGCCGCGCGGGCGGTCATCGTGGTGGCGAGCTCACGGCCGACCTGGTACTGGGTTCGAGCCTGTCGCTCACGGAGGACGGCCGTCTCAGCCCGGTCCCGCTGCATTCCGGCGAGCTGCCCAACCACCACGCCGAGCGCGAGGAGCAGCAACAGGTTCAGCAGCTCCTCCGCGTTCGCGACGATGAGCGCGCCGGTCGGCGACACGAACAGGAAGTCGTACAGGAGGAACGACCCGATGGCCGTCGCCACGGCGGCCGGAGTGCCGAATGCCACAGCGATGGCGACCACGGCCAGCAGGTACGTGGCGGACGCATCCGGGATGCGCAGGCGGTCTTCGAGGACCGCGACGGCAAGCGTGGTCAGGGCAAGCGCCACGATGATCGCCGCGACCGCGCCGGCCACGTAGCGCACGGACGTCGACCCCAACCGCTCCATGGCCTGATGGTAGTCGCGCGGCGCCGTCGCGCGGCGCCGTCGCGCGGTCTCCTGGGCGCTGCGGCGCTACTTCGCTAGCGCGCCTCCGCCTCGCGCGCGTCTTCGCGGCGCCCCGCCTGCCGTCGGCGGTCATGCTGCGAGAGGAGCCGCTTGCGGAGGCGGATCGAGCCCGGGGTGACCTCCACGAGCTCGTCGTCGCCGATGAACTC
>JANXWH010000103.1 GCA_025351245.1 Chloroflexota bacterium
ACGACCACGCGCAGCGCCGCGCCGCGCTCGCCGCGGGCGCCGAGCGGGTCTTCGCCTATCGCAAGCTCTTCGAAGACGGCCACGCGACGCTGGCGGCGTGGCTCGGCGTGCCGGCGCCCGCGGCCGGCTCGCTCACCGCGCCACCCAGCCCCGAGGTGCCCGCCCGATGACCGGGCCCGTCGCTCCTGTCTCGTTCGCGCCCGCCGTCCGTCCCCGGATCCCGGTCGGCCGCTTCGGCGATCGGCTCGCGCGCGCGGAAGCGGGAGTCGCGGCTGCCGGCCTGGGGGCGCTCCTGGTGGGTGTCGGCCCGGACCTCGTCTACCTCGCCGGCTACCAGGCGATGCCGCTGGAGCGGCTCACGATGCTCGTGATCCCGGCGTCCGGCCGGGCGACGCTCCTGGTTCCCCGACTGGAGGCGGCACCCGCCCGGGCCTGTCCGGGCGTGGCGGGCGGGTACGTTGACCTCGAGACCTGGGAGGAGACCGAGGACCCGGTGGACAGGGTCGCGGGCCTCGTCGGCCGCGGGACCGGCGCAGGGCCCACCCACCGCGCGACCGCTGACCGGGTGGCGGTCTCGGATCGGCTCTGGGCGCTCCACCTCCTGCGACTCCAGGCCGCGCTTCCGGGCGCCGCGTTCGTGTCGGCCTCGGTCGTCCTGCGCGATCTCCGGATCGTCAAGGACGCCGACGAGATCCAGCTGCTCCGCCTTGCCGCCCAGGCCGCCGACCGCGTCATCTGGGAGATCGCCCATGGCCGACTGGTTGGCCGGACGGAAGCCGCTGTCGCGCGCGAGGTCCGCGACCGGCTCATCGCCGAGGGCCACGACCGCGCCGACTTCGCCATCGTGGGCTCCGGGCCAAACTCCGCGTCGCCGCACCACGAGGCGTCGGATCGGGTCATCGAGGCGGGCGAGCCGATCATCCTGGACATCGGCGGTCCGTATGGCGGCTACGGGAGCGACACGACGCGCACCATCTGGGTGACCGGCGGCGACGCCACCCGTGGACCCGACGACGAGTTCCTCCGGTTCTACGCCGTGCTTCGCGCCGCCCAGGCGGAGGCGACCCACGCGGTCCGGCCGGGTATCGCCTGCGAGCGGATCGATCTGGTTGCCCGAGAGTTGATCTCCGCCTCCGGCCATGGCGCCCATTTCTTCCACCGGACCGGCCACGGGATCGGCCTGGAGGGGCACGAGGATCCGTACCTCGTCGCCGGCAACCCGGAACCGCTCCGGCCGGGAATGGCGTTCTCGGTGGAACCGGGGATCTACCTGGCGGGGCGGTACGGAGCCCGGATCGAGGACATCGTGATCTGCGGCGAGGACGGCCCCATCGTCCTCAACGAGCTGGATCGCGACCTCCTCGTCGTCACCGGGTAGGCGTCGGCCGGGCGCGCCCTCGCCGCATCCGCGTCGCGGTGGGGCCGGAGCTATGATCCGGCCATGATCCAGCCCACGCCGGGACCGACCGCCACCGCCGCGGAACCCGCTGCGGTGGAACCCGCCGCGGCGGAGACCTCCGATGGCGCGGGCGCGGCGTGCACCCAGGCCCAGCTCCGCCGCTTCATCAAGAGCCGCCCGTACGTGCCCATCCACGAGCTCCGCCGCCGCTTCGCGCTCGCGGGCGACGACGACGACGTCACCGGCTTCGACTCGGCGGGCAGGCACATCTTCGTGGGTCTCCCGGTCCGCGAGGCCGGGATGCTCGCCGGCCTGGTCCTCCAGGGCGACGTGGGATATGAGCTCCTCCTTGATCCGACCAGCCCGATCATCGTCGGGGTCTTCCCCGTCCGTCCGGTCCAGCGCTCCTGACGCGCCACGACCAGCGGCGTTGTCGTCGAAACGACAGCTGCGCGGTCGCGAGGACGCTTTACCCCGTTCGCGACGTGGCGCATCCTGCGCAGCACAGGCAGCGGGCGACGACGAAGACCCGGGCCAGAAGGACACTCCAATGTCGAACAAGCGCAAGGCAATCGAGGGCGACGAGCTCATCAAGAGCCGCGCCAGCGAAGACGATGTCGAAGGGCACGTCATGAAGGCGAAGGGCGTCGAGGGCGACGATCTCATCAAGAGCCGCGCCAGTGAAGACGATGTCGAAGGGCACAGCATCGGGGTCATGAACCCGATTCTCGCCCATGAGCTCTCCCGGGCTCGCGAGCGCGACGTCCAGCGGGAAGCCTCCCGCAACTCGCTCATCGGCGATGCCAAGCGGGCGCTCAAGCGCAAGCGCTGATCCTCGCCCCAGGGTACGTCGCCCCTCGAACGGGCGGGGTCGCAGGACCCTGCCCGTTTTCGCGTTCGCCCCGCGGCCCGCGAACACGGTCCGCCCCCTCATCTGCACTCCCCATATCCCGGATGCAGTCACGCATTGCGCGGCTGCCGGCGCGCCTCTAGCATTCGGCGCGTCGACCCGGGTAGTGGCGCAGGTGAAGGGACCGAACGTGACAGCGACCGCGCGGACGACCGCCGCCGAAGCGCTCCGACACTGCGCGCTCTTCTCGCGGGTGGACGACGGCACGCTGGCCGTCTGCATCGACTCGCTGCGGACTCGCCGCTACCGGCGCAACGAGACGATCTTCCACCAGGGCGACCCGGGCGACTCTCTCTACATCATCGAGTCGGGTGCCGTGAAGATCGTGCTGCCCTCGCCAGAGGGCGAAGACGAGGCAATCATCGCCACGCTTGGCCCGGGTGACTTCTTCGGCGAGCTGGCGCTGCTCGACGGCGCCGAACGCTCGGCGACCGCGATCGCCCACGAGGCGACGACCGCCCTCGTCCTGCGCCGCGATGCGTTCGGCCAGCTGATCGACACCGTCCCCGCCCTTCGCCACGAGCTCCTGGCGGGCCTGGTCGCCGAGCTGCGCCGGCTCACGCACCACGTGGAGGAGCTTCATTTCCTGGACCTGCCCGGCAGACTGGCCCGCCGGATCGTGCGGCTTGCTCGCGAGGTGGATCCGCACCCGAGCGGGCCCGTGACGCTGAACTGGAGCTTTTCACAGTCGGAGCTCGCGGCGATGATCGGTGGGACCCGCCAGACGGTGAACCGGCTCCTCGGCGAGTTCACGGCGGAGGGCCTGATCCGGATCGACCGTGACACCCTGGTCGTGCCCGACCTGGACCGCCTCGAGCGGGCGGCCGCGCGCTGAGCCGCGGCGGCGACATCCGATGACCGACGCAGGAACCGGCCCGCGCCGTCGCACCCCCGCGTTCGATCGCGACGCGCGCACAGCGCTCGCGGCGATCGGCCGCCGCGCGGAGATCGCGCGCCGGCTGGAGCTGGGGAGCGCCGAGGCCGTTCTCCGCTCCGTGGTGGAGGCGGCGGTCGCGCTCTTCGAGGCGGAGGCGGCATCCATCGCGCTGTACGACCCGGCCCGCAATCTGCTCGTCTTCCGGGTTGCTGCAGGGGAGCAGGGCCAGGGCGTCGTCGGGCTCGAGATCGCGCCGGACCGCGGCCTTGTGGGCTACGTCTTCTCGAGCGGGCAGGCGCTCGCGATCGCCGACGTCCGGGCGGACCCGCGCTTCGGTCGGAACTTCGCGGAGCAGACGCAGTACGTGCCGCGAAGCATCGTCGCGGTCCCGCTGCTGGACGAGCGCGGCACGCTGGGCGTCCTGGAGGTGCTGGACAAGCGCAGCGAGGCCAGCTTCTCACTCCGTGACATCGAGCTGGCCGGCGTCTTCGCGCGCCAGGCCACGGTCGCCATCCGGGCCAGCCGCGTCGAGCGTGATGCCGCGACGCTCCTCCGCTCGGTGATCGGCGCGCTTACCGGCGGGGAAGCGCCCGACGGTGGCGTGGAGGCGCTGGTCACGGCCGCCCTCGCCGACGTCGGCGACCCGGACGATCCGCTCTGGCCGCTCGTCGAGCAGATCGCCGCGCTCCGCCGGGTCGCGCCGGAGCAGCGTGAGCTGCTCGGCTCCCTGCTCGACGTCCTTGTCCGCCAGGCCGAACGCGGCCGGGGCCGGCGCGCCGGCCGGCTCCGCGCGCCGGGCGGATGACCGATCAGCTCCTCCCGGCCTGGAGCGAGCCGTTCGTCGGCGCGCGGCGGGACGCGCTGCGCCACCTTCCCCCATTTGGCGCCCTTGACCGCGGCTGGGCCATCGGCGGCAGCGACGGGAGCGGCGTCACGGTCGCGATCATCGATTCCGGCGTCGAGGGGGACCACCCCGCGGTCGGCGGGAAGCTGGTCCGCAGCGTCAAGGTGGAGCTGGCCGCAAACCCGGACGACGACCCGGTGATCCTTGACGATGACGAAGCCCTTGACGTCGTGGGGCACGGGACCGCCTGCGCTGGGATCATCCACGCCATCGCGCCGGGGGCCGACCTCGTCTCGGTCCGGGTCCTGGGGCCGGACAACCGCGGCAAGGGGATCGTCTTTGCGGCCGGCCTCGACTGGGCGATCGACCAGGGTGCCGGCGTGATGAACCTGTCGCTCTCGTCGAAGAGCGACGCGCTCTTCGGCCTCTTCCACGACCTGGCGGACCGGGCCTACTTCGCGAACGCGCTCCTCGTGTGTGCGGCCAACAACGTCCCCGGGAACAGCTACCCGTCGCTCTTCGCGTCGGTCGTCTCCGTCGCCGCGCACGACCTCCCGGATTCGGCGGCCTGGTTCTACAACCCACGCCCGCCGGTGGAGTTCGGGGCGCACGGCCTGGACGTGGACGTCGCGTGGCGCGGCGGGAGCCGGATGACGGCGACGGGCAACAGCTTCGCGGCACCCCACATTGCCGGGTACGCGGCGCTCATCCGCGCCAAGCACCCGGAGGTGACCCCGTTCGAGGTGAAGGTGATCCTCGCGGCAACGGCCACCCGGCCCCGGGCCTGAAACGGGAAGACGGCCGTCCCCCCGGGGAGACGGCCGTCTTCGCCCCCCCGGCGAACGTGTCAGTCCTTGGCGGAGCTGTGGCCCTCGACGTCGTCCTCCGTGTCTCCGGCCAGCCCGTCCCGGCGGGGGAGCCGCGGCGCGGCCGCGAAGCCGTCGCCGGCCCCCGGGATCTCGGGCATTCCATGGCCGATCACGTCGTCGTCGTCGGCGTAGCCGTCGCCCGGGCCCATCCGGCGGCGCGCATCCAGCAGGCTATCCGGCCGACTCTCGTCCCGGTCTCCCATCATCCACCCCTGTTGGTTCACGTCCTCCGGCCGCCGCTGGCGGCCCCCAGGGTCAATGCCCCGGGATCCCCGCATGGTGGCGGGTCGGGGCCGGCGCGGCAATCCCCAGCCTGACAGCCGCCCTGTCGGACGGACGACAGCAGGGCCGCTCGAACCAGTCCTTTTGGACCTCCTCGCCCGACGTCCTCAGCCCGCCGCGCCCGGCGCGCCGCGACGGAGGTCCAGCAGCCGCGGCGCGAGGCCGGGTCCCGCGTTGACCAGCTCCAGGAAGCTGGCGCCCTCGAGCGCGAGCAGCGAGCCGTCCGTGGCGGCGGTCACGGTCGCGGTCCGGGCCGTCGCCCGGAGGAGCCCAATCTCGCCGAACACCTCGCCGGTCGTCATCGTCCGGAGGCGGGCCGGAGCCTGGTCGGCGGGCTCGCCCGGCTCGCGGCGCGTCACGTCAAAGGTGCCCGCCTGGATCAGGTAGAAGCGGTCCGCCGGATCTCCCTGCCGGATCACGACCTCCCCGGCTCGTGCCGCGATCGGGACCAGCCGCGTCGCCACGGCCTCCAGCGTTGGCACCGGCACCCCGGCGAAGAGCGGGAGTCGTGCCAGGCGGGCGAAACGAGTCGCCGCGAGGCTCTCCGGCGCGCGGCGCGCGGCAGGCGCGGCGAGGAGCGCGCCCACGAGCCCGGCGACCACGATGGCGGCGCCGGTCGCCGCGAGGACGGGGCCCATCCCCACGGCGTCGGCGAGGACCGGCAGTGCGAACGACCCCGCGGCAAATGCGAGCGTGGAGGCCGTTGCCAGGACGCCCAGCGTCCGCCCGCGGATCTGATCCGGGATGGCGCGCTGGAGGATCGTCGTGCTCGTGACCTCCACGAGGAGCGCCCCGGCCGAGGCCACCGCGATCATCCCGACCGCCAGCGGCAGCGAGCCCGCGACCCCGAGGGCGGCCACCCCCGCTGCGAGCACGATGGATCCGCCGGCAAGGACCCCGACAAGGCTGGGCCGAAGGACGAAGACCCCCGCGAGGAGCGCGCCGACCAGCCCGCCGATCCCGATCCCGGCGTTCAGGAAGCCGGTCCCCGCATCGCCGGCCCCCAGAGATCCGACGGCGATGACGACGGTGAGCACGCCCAGGCCGCCGCCCGCGACGCTCCCGACCAGGTCGATCAGCGCGAGGCCCAGGACGGGGACCACCACCCGGCGGAGCGCCTTGCGGTCCACCCGACCCGGGGTCAGGGTCGGGATCGACGCCGGAGCCGGGGTCGGCGGCGTCTCGGCGCCGGTCGTCTCGGCGCCGGTCGTCGCGGCCGTGCCGGTCGCCGCGGCCGTGCCGGCCGCCGCGGTGGGAGCCTCGCCCGGCCCGCCGGCCTCGCGAACCTCGCCAATCACGCCTCGCCGTGGCGACGGGAGCCGCCACAGCACGACGGCGATGACGGCGAACGTGGCAGCGTTGAGGACGAATGCGAGCGCGAGCCCGCCGGCGGCGATCAGCAGGCCCGCGATCGCCGGCCCGATCACGAAGGCAAGGTTGTCGAGGGTGGACCAGGCGCTGTTGGCGGGCCCCAGCTGTTCCTCGTCCGCCACGAGCGACGGCAGGTACGCGCCGATCGCGGGACTGAAGAACGTCGAGAAGCAGGTCGCGACGACGGCGAGGACAACGATCGTGACGACCGGCGCATCCGCCGCGACGAGCGCCGCCATGACCAGCATGAGCGCCCCGCGCGCGACGTCGGTGACCAGGAGGATCAGGCGGCGGTCGTAGCGGTCCGCCAGGATGCCGGCCGGGATCGACAGGACGACGTACGGCAGGACGCGCGCAGCGCCCACGATCCCAAGGACCAGCGGGTCTTGCGAGACCTCGTACACGAGGATGAGGATCGCGACGAGGTAGAGCCAATCACCGATCGACGAGACGAACTCCCCGGCGAGGAGTCGCGCCAGCGGGCCATTCCGGAGCAGGAGGCGGTAGGCGCGCAGGACCGCGATCATCCGCGGAGGGTACGTCCCGGGCTCGCGATTCGCACGCGCGCATCGCGCTGGCCCGCGCGGCGAGGTCTCAGCGTCCGCGGACGGCGCCGCGCTCCACGGCGAGCAGAGCCCGCTTGAGCGTGAGGAGCTCCTCGCGGCTGCCGAACCAGCTGCCACCGTCGTGCTCCTGGGCACCCTGCCCCACTCGGGCCGGGTCCGGGGCGTCCTCACCGATGTAGGGTTTTCCCTCGCCCAACGGCGCTTGTGCCGCTATCCTCAACTGTCTACCGTCGTGCAGGAGCGACCCTGGTGATCTGCTCGACCTGCGGGACCGAGAACGAGGCGGGACGGAAGTTCTGCGATACCTGCGCGGCTCCGCTTGCTGCCGGCTGTCCCGCTTGCGGCGCACCGAACCGTCCGACGGCCCGATTCTGCGGCGAATGTGCGACGCCGTTGATTTCCGCCGCCGCGAAAACTGGGCGGTCCCCGGTTTCTCCATCGGCCACCCCCGCCCGCGTCGCCGAGCGCCGCCTCGTGTCGGTGCTCTTCGCCGACCTCGTGGGCTTCACGCCCTTCGCCGAGGAGCGCGACGCGGAGGAGACCCGCGAACTCCTGACGCGCTACTTCGACGTCGCCCGAGACGTCATCGAGCGCTACGGCGGCACGGTCGAGAAGTTCATCGGGGATGCCGTGATGGCCGTCTGGGGCGCTCCGGTGGCCCGAGAAGACGACGCCGAGCGGGCGGTGAGAGCCGGGCTTGAGCTTGTCGACGCGGTCAAGTCGCTCGGCCCGACGATCCAGGCCCGAGCCGGCGTCCTGACCGGGGAGGCCGCCGTCACGATCGGCGCCACGAACCAGGGCATGGTCGCGGGCGACCTCGTCAACACCGCATCGAGGCTCCAGGGCGTGGCACCGCCCGGCGCAGTCCTCGTGGGCGAATCGACACAGCGGGCCGCCGCCGCGGCGATCGCCTTCGAGGAAGCCGGCGAGCAGCTCCTCAAGGGCAAGACCACACCCGTCCCGGCCTGGCGGGCCCTCCGCGTGGTGGCGGAACGGGGCGGTCGAAACCGTTCGGAAGGCGTCGAAGCGCCGTTCGTCGGCCGGGACGAGGAGCTCCGCCTCCTCAAGGACCTCTTCCACGCCACCGTCCGCGAGGGCCGGGCCCGGCTCGTGTCAGTGACCGGTCAGGCCGGGATCGGTAAGAGCCGCCTTGCCTGGGAGCTGGAGAAGTATCTCGATGGGATGGCCGGGGAGGTCGCCCGGCACCACGGGCGTTCCCCGGCCTATGGCGAGGGGATCACCTTCTGGGCACTGGCCGAGATGGTCCGCGGGCGGGCCGGCATCGCCGAGAGCGATGACGATAGGACGAGCCGCGAGAAGCTCGCGACGGCCCTCGCCGGGGATGTGCCCGACGAGGCCGACCGCGGCTGGGTCGCTCCACGACTGGGCGCCCTGCTCGGGATCGAGGAGGCGCCTGCCGGGGAGCGCGCGGAACTCTTCGCCGCCTGGCGCATGTTGTTTGAACAGGTCGCTGCCCGGGGTCCCGCGGTGCTCATCTTCGAGGACCTGCAGTGGGCCGATGCGGGGCTTCTCGACTTCATCGAGTCAATGCTGG
>JANXWH010000114.1 GCA_025351245.1 Chloroflexota bacterium
ACCGCGTGTCCACGGCAACAGCAAAGATACCGATGACACGACGCTCGGGGCGGCGCTCGTGAGCCTCCGTCCCCGCTTCGCCGGCGACGGCCGCCTGCGGCTGCCGATCGACGTTGAGGTCCTTGGCAGCGACAGCGAGGAGGGAAACCCCGGCGACGTTATCGGCGACTTCGCCGACGAGACCTACGACCCGTTCGGCCGGGTCGCGAGCGGCCTGCTCCTCGCCGAGGAGTTCGCGAGGGTGGACCTGACCCAGCCCGAGACGGCCCGCGGTTGGTATGGGGCGCATGGGGTCCTCGACCTCGCGCACTTCTTCACCGAGGACGCCTTCGCGGTGAGCCACCACGTGCCGGAGGACCCGGGCTTCCACGATGCCCAGGTCGACGTGCTGCGGCAGCAGGCGAACCTGCGTTGGCACCTCGCGGCGCTCGCGCGCCTCAGCGACGAGCGGGAGCGGGCCGTCCCGCCGCGTCCCGGCTGGCAGCCGCACGACGGCTGGGACGCGGCGTGGGCACAGCCAGCCCTGCAGGATCCGACCGGAGGCGTGCTCTGGCTGGGCGGGTCCGCGAACCCCGAGAGCACTCGGGTCCTGTGGGTCCCGGCCTCCGGCTGGCACGACGTGTGGGACTACTACGACCGAGAGCCCGGTCCGCCGTCTGGGCGCGCGAGCACGGGTCGGCTCAGCGCCGACTGGTGGGGGCTGGCCGAGCTCGAGCGCCGCCTGCTGGAGCCCTACGTCCGGCGGGCCGCCGAGTACCGGGTTGAGATGCGGCGCGCTGGGGACGAGCGGAGCCCGGTGCCGGGGGCTGAGGACATCGACGACGGCCTCCCGGGCCCCCTGACCGTTCACGAGCGCCGCTGGTGGACCTCGCTGCTCGCGCCGGTCTACCTCCAGCTGCTCGAGGGCTTGCGCCGAGTGACCGAAGGACAGCGCGGTGCCGGGCTCTGCCGCGAGTGCGGCCAGCCGTTCCTCACGCTCGACGCGCGCCGTTCGAGCTTCTGCACAGACCGCGAGCGGTTCCGATTCTCCCAGCGGGAGCGACGGAGACGACTCAGTACGGCAGCGCCGGCGCTCGAAATTGACCCCGAGCTCAACGCTGCCGGCAACGCGTGACGGCTAAGCCCGGATCCACCGAACCCTCGGGGTGATTCGGCTGCCGGGACACGCAATCAGGTGCCCGTCTGAACTGGGAAGATGGCGTTGAGAAACACCCATCGACCCACAAAGAGGAGCACCTGATAGATGCGATCATCGCACAGCCTCGACCGGCTCGACACGGCCTTCGACGACGACCGACTCGTGGCCGACGCGGGCCTCCTCCTGCCGGCCACCCTCGCCCAGCATCTCGGTGTGAAGGAGCTCGCCGACGCCCACCTCGACCTCGGCCGGGCGGCCGGGCGGGCGAACGTCGGCGACAAGCTCCTCACGCTCGTCATGTCGGCCCTCGCCGGTGGTGACTGTATCGACGACGCGGATGCCCTGCGGGCGGGTGGCACCGAGCGGGTCCTCGGTCACGCGGTCAAGGCGGCGTCCACGCTCGGCACGTTCCTGCGCAGTTTCCGCTGGGGCCACGTCCGCCAGCTCGACGCGGTCAGCCGCGAGCTCCTGGCCCGGGCCTGGGCAGCGGGGGCCGGACCGGGCAGCGAGCCGTTCACGATCGATCTCGACTCGACCATCTGCGAGACGTACGGTCTCAAGAAGCAGGGCGCCCTCCACCACGGCTACACCGGCGTCCGGGGCTATCACCCCCTCCTCGCCGTCGCCGCGGGGACCGGCGACATCCTCATGGCGCGTCTGCGCGAGGGCCGTGCCAACACCGTCCGGGGGGCCGCCCACTTCCTGTGCGAGACGATCGGCCGGGTCCGTGCCGCCGGGGCCACGGGCCAACTGACGATGCGGGCCGACAGTGGCTTCTATGCCCACGAGGTCGTGGCGGTCTGCCGCAGGATGGACGTCCGCTTCAGCATCACGATCCGCCAGCATCGCAGCGTGCGTCGCCTGATCGAGGCGATCCCCGAAGCGAACTGGACCCCGATCCCGTACTGGATCCCCGGTGGTGCCGACGTGGCCGAGACGACGTACACCCCGTTCAAGGGCGAGCAGGACGCTCGTCCGGTCCGGCTCATCGTGCGCCGGGTGAAGCCGACGCCGGGCAGCCAGCTCGCCCTCTTCGCCCTGTACGACTTCCACGCCTTCATCACCGACCGGGTCGGCGCGACGCTCGAACTCGAAGCCGATCACCGGCGCCACGCCGAGATCGAGAACGCGATTCGCGATCTCAAGTACGGCGTGGGCCTGAACCACCTGCCGTCGGGCAGGTTCGCGGCGAACGGCGCCTGGCTGGCGGTCCAGGTCATCGCCCATAACCTCGCCCGCTGGACGGCCCGGATCGGCTTGGGCGAAGGCATCGTCACGACCAAGACGCTGCGCCGGCGACTGTTCGGCCTCCCGGGGCGGCTGACCCGCTCGGCTCGCCGGTGGAGGCTGCACCTGCCGGCGCGCTGGCCGTGGGCGCTCGAGTTCAGGAGAGCCCTCGCCCGGCTCCGGGCGCTCCCGCTCCTCGCCTGACCGGGACCTGACGGCCCGATCGCTGCTCCGGGGCCGGCGGGAGCCTGCGAAGAAATGGGCCCCGGGCTATCCACGGCGTCTCGCCGAGGGTCATCGCTCAACAGTCCGCGGTTCCTCGACCCCGTCGGCGCCTCCGCGTGTCTTCACCGGCCGGTCGAAGCCCGCGAATGGCCCTCCCCGAGCCATCAGACGATGAGGTTCGGTGGATCCGGGCTAACACAGGAGCGAGACATTCGGATCCATTGCCATTCCCCTGCCTTGTCGTGTCGAGGCATCCTCCGCACGGGGTCGAAATGACAGCGTCGCCGGCGGCGAGAGCATTCGCACCGGCAGACTCACCGGGATTCCGCAGC
>JANXWH010000130.1 GCA_025351245.1 Chloroflexota bacterium
CACCACCACGGCCACCGCCAAACGCGCAGCGAGTGGCCGGGAACTCCGCCACGACCTGATGGCGACGATGCCCAGGATCGTCAGCGCTTCCAGGACGTGTCCGGACGGGTAGCTGTATACGACGCCGGGGATGGTGGGATCCGTTCCCGACGGCCGCGGTCGGGCTACGAGCTGCTTGAACCCCTCGCTGCCAGCGGTGATCGCGATCAGCATGAGCAGCACGATGAGCGCTTCGCGACGCCGTTTGGTGACGAAGAGCCACACCACCAGTCCGAGTCCGATCACGACCAGCGGGATGTTCGCCGACCAGGACAGGGCCTGCCACACGTCTGGCAATCCGTCGAGGCCTCTCGCGAACGCCAGCAACGGCTGATCGAACGGGAGGACAACCTTGCTCGCCACGAGCACGGTCAAGAGGAGAAAGCCAGCGAGGCCCACCACGGCGAGCAGGACCCATGCCGCGCCGTTGCCGGCCCCGGCCACTTCTGCGGCTGCTGGCCTGGCCAGGTCCGGCGTGCGGGCAGGGAGTTCCATCGCGTGGCCGCCTCTCTGCTGATCGGTCGTCTCGGTCGTCATGGTTCGGTGACGATGGCGAACCGAGGCCCCCGCGGACGATACCGACGTCGGCTCCGGCGTTGCATCCGTGCTGCAAACGCCCGGAAGGCCGGTCCGCCGCCACGGTCGTTCCGTATCCCCAGGCAGCCGACACGCGAATGCAATCCTGCGACCGGCCGCCGGAGCAGGGCCCGAAAGGTCCGCTCACCGATGCTTGGACCCAGCGGCCGTCGGGCCGGAGGAGCACCGAAGGAGACGAGGATGCTCGAGAGCCTGCCCGAGACCACCAGCGGGGATTCGAGAATCGTTCTCCTGCCCCTCGCGATCCTGGCCGTGATGCTCGTGCTTGCCGTCCTGATGGGCTCGCCCGTGGCGTAGGTCCGCCCGCAAGCGTCGACGGTGACGCGATGTCGACGGTGACGCGATAACGTGGATCCCTACGCGCGGGATTGCCGGCCGGCAGCACGCAGGATCCAGGTCCCGGCCACGAAACTGGCCACGGCCGGCGTCGCGAGCCACGTGACGAGCAGCAGCGCGGTCGGGACCAGCCAGCCGGCGGACGTCTCCACGCCCGCGAATCCCGGGGCCGCTAGGGCATCCCGGACGGAACCCACCTGCGCGCGGAGCGCTGCCGCGTCGGCCGCGACCGTGGCAAAGTCACTCGTGTCGCGATCCAGCGATCCGGCCAGCGAGGTCATGCTCGACGACAGGTCGTCGGCCCGGGCGGCCACGCGGTCGAAGCTGTCGGTCAGCCCCGCGAGCGGCTGCGAGCCGAGGATCGAGAGGCTGCTCGCGTCGCGCAGCGACGCCATCGACCCGGACAGCTCCGCGGCGAGGGACGCGGCATTCCGGGCCGCCGCAGCCGCCGCCGTAAGGCTGGCCGCGGCGTCGGCTCCCCCCCGTCCGACGTGGTCAAGGCCCTGCCCGGTGAGATCCAGCCAGTGGATCATCTCGCCTCGCTGGCTGGCGACTCTCCCCAGGGACGCGACCGGACCGAGGATGAACGGGACGCTCAGGACGAAGAGGAGCACTCCGACTGCGCCATAGGCGATCAGCCCGGCGCCGAGTTGCCGACGACGTCGATCAAAGCGCGACGCCCGGTCGGTCGGCGAAGATCCAGCGGTCGCGTCGCCCGCCGGTGCCGTCCCAGGATGGGTGTGCGTCTCGCCCGTCATGCGCGCGCCGACAGGCCGCGGCGAAGGAACACCCATGTCGTCGCGAGTGTCACGAGCGCAATCACGAGGAGGGCGCTGAGACGCCACGATTCCGTCGTGGCGCCGCGAAGCATCAGGTCCTGGAGCAGGCGGATCCCGTGAGTCACGGGCAGCAGGTCGCCGATGGCCTGGACGGCGGGGATGAATTGCTGCACGTCAAGAATGAAGCCGCTGAAGAAGACGGAGCCGAGCAGGACGAGCAATGCCAGCTGCACCGCCTGGCGCTCCGAGTCCGAGATGACCGATATGAGCAGCCCGATCCCCAGGGAGGCGGCCAGAACCAGCCCGATCGTGATCCCGACCAGCCCGGCATCCCCCAGGAACGGAGCGTGGAATGCGTAGACGAGGAGGCCCAGGATCACCACGGACATTCCCGCTCCCAGGATCGCGAAGGCGACCAGCTTGCCAAGGATGATCTCGACCGCGCTGACCGGGGACACGCGCAGGACATCGAATACGCCGGTGTGCCGCTCCCGGACCAGGGACAGCGCCGTGAGGGTGACCGCCATGTGCTGGAGGATCAGGGCGAGGACCGCCGGCCCGAAGAACGAGGTCAGCGACGGATCGACCGGCGCGAGGTTGTGTGGATCGGCCCGCGTCGGCGCGGCGATGACGGCGGGCGGGATCGGCGAGGTCCTCCCCAGCGTGCCAACCTCCGACACGCCTTTGGCCGCGGCCCGTTCGATGATCTGCTGATTGACGCCGTACGCCAGCTGCTGGGCAAGGACCAGGGCATAGTTGGCCTTCACCGGGCTCACGATGTTGTACTCCACGAGGATCGTCGATTGCCGCCCCGCTTCGAAGTTCGCCTGGAGGTCAGATGGTGCGACGATCACGACATCCACCGCCTGATCGCGAAGCGCCTGCCGGGCGGAACCCACATCCGCTTGCACGCCCACGAGGTCGACGCCGGGCATGACCAATGTCCGGTAGTCCTCGAGCTGCGTGGACAACCCCGACCCTGGAGGCACCACGAGTAGGGTCCGGAACGAGATCCCGGAGTTGTTATAGCCCAGTCCGAACAGGGCCATGATGAGGAACGGCCCGAGGACCAGGCTGAACAGCGCACCGGGCCGGCGAGCGACCTCGACGAGCTCCTTGCCCATGATCGCAAGCAGGCGGGTGACCACCTTGAGCCCGATCATGCTGCGGTACCGGGATCCACGGTCGCCGATGCGAGCCCCGCGGCACCGTCCTCGGCCGCGCGGATTTCCGCTCGATGTCGCTCCACGAGGGTCGCGAAGATATCGTCGAACGACGGACGGTACTCGCGACTCGAGGTGACCTCGCCTCCCGCCTCCTCGATCGCCGCGATGATGGCGGGCAGCGCGGTGCCGGCCTCGTCCACGGTGGCGAACAGGTGGCGGCCCGATCGCTGGTCAACAGCGCGAACGATCGGAAGGTCGTCCAGGGTCCTGCTGTCGACGTAGCTCGCCGTCTCGATCTCGAGCA
>JANXWH010000173.1 GCA_025351245.1 Chloroflexota bacterium
CTGGGCCGTGGGAGCATGCGGCGATTCAAGCTGATCGCGCGTTCCCGGTGATCCACGGGTGCTTCACGGCGGCTCAATCGCGCGGAACCGGGCTCGACATGCCCGCAACACGCATGCGGCGCGGAGCACTCCTGTCGCCCATATGCGGCCGCGAGAAAGGGCCCGCATCACGCAGCTCGCGTACCAGCGTTCCCATCGCACGGCGCCAGACAACGTGGCACCGCCGGCCCTTAGGATGCGCTGAGCATGCAGGTTCTCGACGGCGCTCCCGTCTACTCGGCCACCGATCTCGTCGGCTTCCTCGCCTGTGCGCATCGCTTCGAGCTTGAACGCGCGGCGATGGCCGGTCTGGTCTCGAAGCCGGTCCGCAGCGACCCCACGATCGAGCTCGTCCAGGAGCGCGGCTACGAGCACGAGAAGCGATACCTCGACGACCTCCGGACGGCCGGCCGGCGGATCGTCGAGATTCCACGCGACGGCTCGGCCGCGAACTCGCGCGCGGGCCTCGATGAAGCGGCCGAGCTCACCCGCCAGGCGATGCGGGACGGCGCGGATGTCGTCTACCAGGCCACGTTCTTCGACGGGACATGGCGCGGCCACGCCGACTTTCTCCTGCGGATCGACCACGCACCCGGGGAGCCGGACAGCGCGCTCGGCGCCTGGCACTACGAAGTCGCCGACACCAAGCTTGCCCGCCACGTCAAGGCCGGCGCCGTCCTCCAGATCTGCTCGTACGTCGACCAGCTGACGCGGGTGCAGCGGAGGCAGCCCGAGCGGCTCCACGTCGCGCTCGGCGGGAGCGCTCGCGAGACTGTGATCCTCCGCGTCGACGACTACATGGCCTACTACCGCCGCGTGAAGGCGGACTTCATCGCCGCCGCGGACGACCGGCGCGTCGGCCCGCCGGCCTACCCACCCGCGAACACGTACCCGGATCCCGTCGAGCACTGCGACGTCTGCCGCTGGTGGGCGGTCTGCCGGGACCGGCGCCGCGCCGACGATGACCTGAGCCTCGTGGCGGGAATCAGCAGCCGACAGCGGCGCGGGCTCAAGGAGCGCCCCGCGGACGCGCCGCCGGGCCCGGTCCGGACGCGTCGAGGCCTTGCCGGGCTCCAGCTTCCGCTGCGGCCGAAGCTCGACAGCGGCGGCGACGTCGCGCTCGCGCGCGTCCGCGAGCAGGCCCGGATCCAGGTCGAGGGCGAGGACCGCGGCGAGACCCTCTGGGAGCTCCTCGAGCCCGACTGGACCCAGGATGCCGAGACCGGCGCACGGACACTCGTCCCGGATCGCGGCTTTCTCGTCCTGCCCGAGCCGTCGCGAAACGACCTCTTCCTCGACCTCGAGGGCGATCCGTTCGCGCTCGACGATGGCGTCGACTACCTGTTCGGCGTGCTCGATCCGGCGTCGGTCGAGGATGACCCGCGCTGGACGGGAGTGGAGGCCGGCGCGGCCGCCGAAGCGCAGGCCGGCGCGGCGGCCGAAGCGCAGGCCGGCGCGGCCGCCCCGAAGTTCCACGCCTTCTGGAGCCGCGACACGGATGGCCTCGTGACGTTCCCCGCCGAGAAGGCTGCCTTCGAGCGGCTGGTGGATTTCCTGATTGCGCGGCTCGACGCGGACCCGGCACTCCACGTCTACCACTACGCGGCGTACGAGAAGACCGCGCTCGCGCGCCTCGCCCAGCGTCATGCGACCCGCGAGGACCAGGTCGACCGCCTCCTCAAGGGGCGCGTCCTCGTCGACCTCTATCGCGTCGTGCGACAGGGAATCCGTGCCAGCGTCGAGAGCTACTCGATCAAGCGCCTCGAGCCCCTCTACGGCCTGCACCGCGCAGTCAACCTGAAGGACGCGGGGAGCAGCATCGTCGAGTTCGAAGCGTGGCTGGGCCGCGGTGCCACCGCGGACGGTCTCGTCGGCGACGAGATCCTTCGCGAGATCGAGGGCTACAACCGCGACGACGTCCTGAGCACGTGGCGCCTCCGCGATTGGCTCGAGCGCCGCAGGCTGGACCTGGGTGCGCGGCTGGGGGTTGCGATTCCCCGCCCCTCGCTCGCGGGCGCCGCGATGGAGCCTCCCGAGCCCACGGAGCGGCAGGCGGCCGTGGCCGCGGTCGTCGCGGCGTTGACGCGGGACCTCGCGGAGATGGACCCGGCGAGCGCGGAGCTCACGGCCCTGACCGACGAGCAGCTGGCGGCCTGGCTCCTCGCCCAGCTCCTCAACTGGCATCGCCGCGAGAACAAGGCCTTCTGGTGGCGCTACTACGAGCTCTGCGGGATGACCGACGAGGACCTGCTCGAGGCGCGCGAACCGATCGGGGGTGTCGAATTCGTCGAGGACCTGGGGTCGGCGTCGAAGGCCGGCGCGCACCTGCAGCGGTTCCGCTTTCCGCCCCAGGACCACGCGGCCAAGGTGGGCCGCCGCGTCGACGATCCGCGCGTGCAGTCCGCCGTGGGGACCGTCCGGGAGATCGACGAGGTGGGCGGCACCGTTACGCTCTACCGGACCGCGACCGAGCTCGCGCGCGGGATTCCCACCTCGCTCGTCCCGTTCGACTTCGTGCCGACCACCGTCATCGAGGATTCGCTGCTGCGAGTCGGGCGGCGCGCCGTGGAGCTCGGGGCCGGGCAAGGTATCGGGCAGGGGATCGGCGACCCCGGGCCAATGGACCGGGCCGGGAGGGAGCTGCTCCTTCGACGCCCCCCGCGAATCGCCGGCCGCGTGCCGGGATCCCCGTTGCGTGCCGACCACGAGCGTGCCCTGGAGGCCGCGACCCGGCTCGTCCTCGACCTCGACGGCACGACCCTCGCGATCCAGGGTCCACCCGGGACCGGCAAGACGTACACGGGGGCCCGCATGATCCTCGCGCTGGTCACGGCCGGCAAGACGGTCGGGGTCACCGGGAACAGCCACAAGGTGATCGGCAACGTCCTCGACGAGGTCCATCGCGCCGCGGGGGAGGCCCGTCTCCCCGAGGCCACGATCCTGATCGGCCAGAAGCCCGGCATGGGCGAGCCGCCGACCTGCCCGAACGCGCAGGACCTGGCGAAGTGGGATGGCGGGAAGATCGCCGCCGCACTCGCCGATGGGTCCCTTCACGTCGTCGGGGGCACGGCCTGGCTCTGGTCCGCGGCCGCCATGGCGGGGAGTGTCGACGTCCTCCTCGTCGACGAAGCCGGCCAGATGAGCCTCGCGAACACGATCGCGGTGTCGCCCGCGGCACGGTCGCTCGTGCTCCTGGGCGATCCCCAGCAGCTCGACCAGCCGCTCAAGGGGAGCCACCCGCCCGGCGCCGAACGGAGTGCGCTTGCCCATCTCCTCGCCGGCGACCGCGGCCAGCCGTCCCACGCCACGATGCCCCCCGAGCGCGGCCTGTTCATCGAGAAGACGTGGCGCCTCCATCCCGACGTGTGCGCGTTCACGAGCGAGGTCTTCTATGAGTCGAAGCTGACGCCCGAAGCGGGGTGCGAGCGGCAGTCCATGCGGGGCATGTCGCCCGAATCGCGGCCGGGCGTGCCGCCGCTGCGCGGAGCGGGAATCCGCTGGCTGCCCGTGGAACACGCCGCGAACGCCGTCGATAGCCCCGAGGAAGCCGCCGAGATCGCCCGCCTCCTTGGGGAGCTGTTCGAACCGGCGACCGATGCGCGCTGGACGAACGTCGACGGCGTCGAGGCTCCCCTCCTCCTCGACGATGTAGTGGTCGTGGCGCCGTACAACGCCCACGTGGACCGGATCGCCGCAGCGCTCCGGGCGGCCGGTCTCGGTGGGGTCCGGGTCGGCACGGTCGACAAGTTCCAGGGCCAGCAGGCACCCCTGTCGATCTATGCGATGGGATCGTCGTCGCCGGAGGACGCCCCGCGTGGGATGGAGTTCCTCTACTCCCTGAACCGCCTCAACGTGGCCACCTCGCGCGCTCGCTGCATCGCTGCGGTCGTCGCCTCGCCGGCGCTCGTGCGCGTCGCCTGCCAGACGCCCCGCCAGATGCGCCTGGCCAATGCGCTCTGCAGGCTCGTCGAGATGGCGTCGCCGGTGGCCTGACGCAGGCTCCCGCTCCCCGCCGAATACCGCCAGGACGACGTCCAGGGTGCTGATGCCCGGTGCGTACATGCCCGGCGGCCGTAGCGGGTATCGGGCCTCGGTAGGCCACCGGGGATCCGCGGAAGCGAAGCCCGGGCAGGCCACCAGATCCGCCGGCCGGATCTCCGCGTAGTACCGGATACCGTGTCGATCCATGTGCACGGACATAGGGGGAAACATCGATGAAGCAACGGCTCGCCATCGTCGCCGCCGCCACGGCGCTCGTCGCGCTCGCCCTGCCGGGCATCGTCGCAGCCGCCGACACGCAGGTCGTCGCGGGCAAGGTCATCGGGGCGCACGGGACGCTCCTCGTCGCCACGAACAACCAGATGACCCTCTACACGTTTGACAAGGACGTGGCCGGGAACGGCGCCAGCAACTGCAGCGGCGGGTGCCTGACCAAATGGCCCGCCCTGACGGTGGCCGCCGGCGACACGCCGACCGGGGGAGCAGGCGTCACGGGCACGCTCGGCACGATCACGCGCGCCGACAATAGCGCGCTCCAGGTCACGTACAACGGCCTGCCGCTCTACTTCTTCGCCAACGACAAGGCACCCGGCGACGCGAATGGCATCTACCCAGGTTGGAAGGCGATCGTCCTGGCCGCGGCGGCCACGGCACCGCCGACCTCGACCGCACCCGTGAGCCCCGGGTCCGCGCCCGGCGGCGACCCCGTGCCGGCCCTCCTGTTTGCGGGCATCGCAGCGCTCGGGTTCCTCGTGACCATCCGCCGCCTCGCGACGGTGCGTTCGTGATCTGACCCTCGACATCCTCCGTCCGCAAGGACGCGGCCCGACGGGGGCGAGAGCCTGGGGCTCCCGCCCCCGTCCATGTCTGGCGGCGCGCGCGGTCGCCGGCGTCTGCTCCGAGGCCCGGCGTGAGCTCGCATACGGGTCAGGTCTTCGGGCGGATTGTCGGCTGATCGCGCGCCTGCATCACGGCTCCGCGCTGTCCAGGAGCGGCGCCGCCCTTTCCCGAACGGCTCCGCGCTGTTCCGGAGCGGTCGCGTGCTGCCTCCGACTACGGCGTGCGGTGGGTGCTCCTCGGCTGCGCGGCCCCGACCCCCAGGACCTCGGTCCCTGCTTCGAGCACGTCCGCCTCCTCGCCCATGCCCACGTAGAGGAGCGGCGAGGTCAGGAAGAGGTCCGCGGCCGCGAGCGTCGTCGCGATCGGCACGTTGTGCACGTTGCAGATGCGCAGGAGCGTCCGGATGTCCGGGTCGTGCGGGTGGGCGCTCAGGGGATCCACGAAGAAGAAACAGGCGCGAATCTTCCCTTCGGCGACCATCGCGGCGATCTGCGCGTCACCGCCGAGCGGACCCGAGAGCAGGGTCACCACCTCGAGCCCGACCTTCTCGCGAAGCAGGCGTCCGGTGGTCGCGGTGGCGTAGAGGTCGAACTGGGCGAGCACGTCGCGGTTGTAGGTGGCGTACGCCACGAGGTCGGTCTTCTTCCCGTCGTGCGCGATCACGGCGAGGCTTGGTCGAAGCGGCATCAGGGACTCCGGGGATTGCGACCTGGGGTGACCCCGAGTCTACGCCCCGTCGCCGGTTCGGACCGTCGAGGGGCGGCCCGTGGCGTACTCGTCAACCCTGACGGATGCAGCGGATCGCCCAGCGACCGTCGAGGTCCTGGTGTGCCCCTGTGATCTTCCCGGCCCGCAGCAGCTGTCCCAGCGCGCTCGCAGGGCGCGCTGGCGACTCACCGAGCAGGCGCCGGATCGCGCCCTCGCCGTTCGCCTGCGACGGCGTGATCTCCAGGCCGGGCTCACCGCAGGCGAGGACCTGGAGCAGCTCGTTGACGCGGTCCAGGTCATCGTCCGAGATCGTGGTCGGGCTTCGGCGGGCGGTGCCCTTGCCGGCGGCCGCGGCTGGCTCGGCGGGTTCCGGCGGCTCGACGGTGGATCCCGTCACCCCGTCCTGGCGGGCAGCGCCGCTGGGATGCCGGCGATTGGCGAACGGGAGGACCGTGCCCTTCGTCGGCAGGATCGCCCGGACCTCTGCGGGGACCGCGGCCGCGAACGCCTCGAAGCACGCGTCCTCGTATTCCTCCGCGGCATCGGTGGACGCCCACCACACGCGGGCGTGCCTGAGATTCGTAAGCGCCTTGAGCCATTGCCCTGCCGCGTGCGGCCGCGCGTCTCCGAGCGGCGTGCGGTAGAACGCGTCGACCCGCCGCGCGATCGATTTCCCCGTGCTCCCGATGAAGACGATCGGCTCGCCGGGAAGCCACCACGCGGCGAGGCGGGCGCCAAGGCCCTTGCCCGTCGGTCGCTCCCCATCGACCGCGAGCGTGGGCACGCGGCTGAGCCACGTCCCGACCGCCGAGATATCGACCGGGGCGCGGTCAGGCACGGCCGGCCATTCGACGACGTAGATGCCCGGGCTGTTCGCACGGACGGGACTGCCCCAGACGACGGGCCCATCGGCGCTCAGCCCGACGGTTCGGAAGAGTTCGACGGCGGTGATCGGCATACCCGGATGGTAACGGCGCGGGTCACCCCGCGAGGACGGCCCCCAGCGCATCAGCGAACGGCCCGAAGGTCGCGGCCGTGAAGCCCGCCACGTTGATCCGGCCGCGGCCGACCACGTACACGGCGTGCTCCTCGCGGAGGCGCGCCACCTGCTCCGGGCTGAGCCCGAGGAGCGCGAACATCCCGCGCTGCGTCGCGATCGGTTCCCAGTCGCCAGGGATGCCGCGCGCGGTGATCGCTTCGACGAGCGCGGCGCGGTTCGCCTTGATGCGAGCCCGCATCGCGGCCAGCTCGATCTCCCATAGGGCGCGCAGCGCGGGATCAGCCAGGATGGTCGCCACGATGTCGCCACCGTGCGACGGCGGGTTCGAATAGTTCGACCGGATCGCGATCTTCACGTGCGACTGGGCGGCCGCGGCCTCCGCGGTCGATCCGGCCACGAGGAACAGGGCGCCGACCCGCTCGTTGTAGAGGGCGAAGCTCTTGGAGTACGAGGTCGACACGAGGAGCTCGAGCCCCGGCCGGAGGAGGCCGTCCATCCAGTCGGCGTCCTCGCGCAGCCCGTCGCCGAAGCCCTGGTAGGCGAAATCGACGAGCGGGAGGAGCCGCCGTGCTTCGACGAGGTCGCCGATCTTCCGCCACAGCTCGGGTGACGGGTCGACGCCGGTCGGGTTGTGGCACGAGCCGTGGAGCAGCACGACGTCCCCGGGCGACGCCTCGCCGAGCGCCGCGAGGAGAGCCCCCTCATCGATCCGCCGGCCGATCGGATCCGTGTACGGGTACTCGCGGATCCGGAAGCCTGCCAGCGAGAAGAGCTGCGGGTGGTTCGGCCAGGTGGGCTGGCTCATCCAGATCGTGCCGCCGCCGCCGGTCTGCCGAATGAAATCGGCCGCCACCCGGAGCCCTCCCGTGCCGCCGGGCGTCTGGCTGACGGCGACACGCCCGGATCGCACGACCTCGTGCTCGGGCGTGAAGACGAGGTCCCGGACCGCGTCGCGGAAGCTCGCCTCTCCGTCGATCGGCCGGTAGAGCTTCGACCGGCCGGCGGCGAGGATTCGCCGCTCCGCCTCGGTCACCGACGGCAGGACCGGCGTTGTCCCGGTCTCGTCCACGAAGACGCCCGACGAGAGGTTGATCTTGCCGTTCCGCGTGTCGGCGCGGGCGGCTTCGGCCAGGCCGAGGATCGGGTCGGGCGGGGCGGGGACGCGAGCGAGCGACGGAAGGGCCACGGTGCGGTGCTCCTGGGGGCGTCGGGCGTGGGGCGGGCGACCGACGCACGGGACGGGTCGCCCGGGTGGACGCCGAGAACGATACAGGGGCCGCGCATCGCGGGCGAGCTCGCTGCTAGGCTTGTCGACCATGCGCCTCCTCGCCCTGACCTGCGAAGTCCTGGCCCGGTCCGTGTACCTGTGCGCGGCGCGCTCGCCGCACGTGGTCGACGTTCGGCTGAACCGGCGCGGCCTCCACGACGACCCGCCGAACCTCCGCTCGATCCTCCAGGCGGAGATCGACGAGATCGGCACACCGTATGACGCGGTTGTCCTGGCCTACGGGCTGTGCGGCGGCGCGACGGCGGGCCTCCGGGCGGGCGCGATCCCGCTGGTCGTCCCGCGCGCGCATGACTGCATCACGCTCTTCCTGGGCGACCGGGCGCGTTACCAGGCCGAGTTCACGGCCAACCCCGGCACCTACTGGTACGTCCAGGACTACCTGGAGCGGACCGATGACGGAAGCGCGTTCGGCGGGGTGGGGGCGGTCTCCGACGCGTCCGCCCGGGCCACGTACGAGGAGTACGTGGCGAAGTACGGCGAGGACAACGCCGCGTACCTGATGGAGGCGCTGGGGGGCTGGCGTTCCCATTACAACCGCGCCGCGTTCGTGGAGATGGGCGTGGCCGCGCCGGAGGCGGCTGCGGCGGCCGAGGCGCGCGCCCGCGACGATGCCGACCGGCGTGGCTGGCAGTTCGCGAAGCTCGCCGGCGAGCTGCTGCTCGTCCGGCGTCTCATCGACGGTGCGTGGGACCCGGCAGGCTACCTGGTGCTTCAGCCAGGCGAGCGGCTGGCGATGTCCTACGACGACGGCGTGATCAGGGCCGAGCCGGTCTCGCCGGCCGTCTGACGTCAGCCGCCCCGGATGGCCTTCCGGGCAGCCTCGACGGCCGATGCCGCGTCGGACGCGTAGCCGTCCGCGCCGATCATGTCGGCGAAATCCTGGGTGAGGGGGGCACCGCCCACGATCACCTTGACATCGGCGAGGTTGGCCGCGCGGATTGCGGTGACGACGTCCTTCATGCCGACCATCGTCGTCGTGAGGAGCGCCGAAATGCCGACGATCGTCGCCCCGTGCTCCTTCGCCGCCTCGACGAACCGTTCCGGCGTGACGTTCGTGCCGAGGTCGATCACCTCGATGTTGGCGCCCTTCCACATCATCCCGACGAGGTTCTTGCCGATGTCGTGGAGGTCGCCCTTGATCGTCCCGAGGACCGCGGTGTGCTCGGGACGGATGCCGGCCTTGACGAGGACGGGCTCCAGGACGGCGGTGGCCTCCTTCATCGCCCGGGCGGAGATCAGCATCTCCGGGACGTAGATCTCCTGGCACTGGAACTTCGCGCCGATCACCTCCATCGCCACGGTCATCGCGCCGAGCACCGTCCGGGGGTCGAGGCCCTCCTCCACCGCTTCCCTGGTGATCCGGACTGCCGTGGCGCGGTCGCCCGCCTCGATCGCCGCCGTGAGTGCCGCAAGGTCCGCCATCGGTCGTCTCTCCCGTTGCCCATCGTGGTGTCCAGTTGCGCTGGTGCCCTGTCGGTTGTGGGTGGCCTGGTGCCTCAGCCGAGTTCGCCGGCGCGGAACGCCCTGAGGAACTCGCCGCCGTACGGGTCCGCGCCCGTCAGGAGATCGGCAGCCAGCTGGTACGGCCGCGCCCCGCGGTCGAGCCCGGCAATCCGCCGGGGGTCGTTCGCCAGCGGGTCGATGATGCCGCTGTCCGCCCCGGCCGCGATGGCCAGGTCGATGAAGACATCGTTGAGGAGCTTGCGAGCCGGGAGCCCGTAGCTCACGTTCGAGAGCCCGCCGGTCAGGTGGAGCTCGGCCCCGAAGGCCGCCCGGAGCGCGCGCACCGCGTCGAGGAAGTACCCACCGACCTCGGGGTCGACCGCGACGGGCAGCACGAGCGAGTCCACGTGTAGCGAACCCAGGCCAACGCCTCGCGTTGTCGCCGCGTCGATGAGCGCACGCGCGTTCGCGACCCGCTCGTCCGAATTGGCCGGCATCGAGCCCGCGCCCGTTGCCGAGAGCACCACCGCGCAGCCCTCGGCGGCGGCGAGGTCCAGGACGTCCATCCGGTCGAGCGCCGCCGAGTTGAGCAGCGGCGCGCCGGCGCGGCGGGAGGCCGTGGCGAGACCGGCCCGGAGCACGCCGGCCGACGACGAGTCGAGCGCGAGCGCGACGTCGGTCGCGTCCTCGACCGCCCCGACGATCCAGCGCATCGCCGCGATCCTGCCCTCCACGTCCGTCGTCACCTCGTCGACGTTGAGGTCGAGGAAGTGCGCGCCCGCGGCCGCCTGGCGCCGAGCCATCGCGCGGACGTAGCCGCGCCCGAGCTCCACGGCGTCGATGTCGCTGCCCATCCCGGCGAGCACGGCCGCCTTGACATGCTTCACTTTCTGCTTCGGGCCCTCGAGGCCGTCGAGTGCCGCGTCCGGGACCGGCAGGAGCCGCTCCACATCCGCCTCGTCCGTGAACGGCAGCGCCGGCCGCCCGTCCGGGAGCGTCACCACGCGCTGGCCGCCGCGCAGGACGACCCGTGTGGCGTGGATATTCTCGCCGATCACGATGAACGGGCCGCGGGGCATCCTGGTCATGGGGTTCCCTTCGCAAAGTGGTCGCGTTCGAGGAAGGTGTTCGCCCAGGCGCTCGTGCGCCGGAGGCGGTTGTCAACGATCACGGGCGGGCGCTCGAGCATCGCGAGCTCCTCGCCGTAGGGCTTGAGGCGCTCGTACGCGCGGACCCAGACACAGCGTCGCGGCTCGACTTCGCAGATCCCGTCATACGACCCGCCGCAGGGGCCATTGCGCTCGCCCTTCGGGCACTGGGACTCCGGGCAGAGGTACGCGACGTCGGGCAGCGAGCAGTCGCCGCAGTCCCGGCAGTCGTAGAGCGGCACCTTGACGGCCTGCTCCAGCACGTGGAGCGGCCGGCCCAGATGGGCCCGTTCCAGCTGCCCGTAGAGGCGACCCGCGGCGCGGAAGCCGGGCGTCCCGGGCGCGAAGACGGCGCGGTGCGCGAGGCGGTTCGCCTTGTACCACGGCGAGACCCGGCGGCGCGCCCGGCCCCGCGCACGCGGCGTCAGCGTCTTCGCGTAGGCCGGTGCCAGCTCGTCGGTCGCGAGACCCGTCGCGGGGTCCCCGGCGAAAAACCGGAAACTCCCGTTCGGCGCGTAGGCGATCTCTCGCGCGAACGTTCGCCAGTCGTCGGACGCGTAGCCGGCCGCGGTGTCGAGCACGCGCGCTACATCGGCCGCGGGCAGGTGGCCCGCCAGGTACACGCCGCGGAAGCCGAGGCCGCGCGCAATCGCGACCTGCCGTGCGGCGAGCTCCAGGAAATAGGCCCGGCCCTTGTCCGCGGCGGCTGCCTCCCGCTCGGCGACCGCGAGCAGCTCGTCCGAGACGACGCAGCCGGGGATCCGGTTCGCATTGAAGAGGCGGGCGACGGTTCGCGACAGGACGTAGACGTTGGCGAGCGCCGGGACGCGCAGATCGGCCCGGCGCATCCAGCGCAGGAGCTCGTCCCAGGCCCGCGCGTCGTAGCCCAGCTGGGGGATGACGAAGTCAGCGCCCGCGCGCACCTTGAGAGCGAGCTTGAGGTACTGCGGGACGACCTCGGCCTCGAGGCGCTTGAACGGTGAGACGGCACAGCCGAGGTAGAAGCCCGGCGGCGCGAGATCCGGAGCGGCCGATGCGTCGCCGGGGGCGGCGGCACCGCGCGACGCCACGGCATCGCCCGGGCCCTGGTTGACCAGGTCGCGGTAGAGCGCAAGGAGGCCCACCGAGTCCACGTCGAACACGGGGCGCGAGAGGCCCTCGAACCCCTCGGTCGGATGATCGCCGGAGACGGCCAGGACGTTCCGGACGCCGCGACGCTCCAGCTCCCAGGCGAGCGACAGGAGCCCGTTGCGGCTTCGGTCCCGGCAGGCCACGTGGACGATCACGTCCTGGCCGCGCGCCAGGAACTCTTCGGCGAGGAGCGCAGGGTGCGCCATCGCGTGGCCGCCGGCGTTGTCCGTGATCGAGAGCGCCGCGATCCGCGGGTCGTCGACGAGCGCATGCGCGGCTGCCAGGCCCGCCCGGCCCGCCCTGTCGGCCGTGGCCCCGCGCCAGGGGACGAGCTCGGTGACGGTGACGAACTCGTCGGTCGTCGCGAGGCGCTCGCGGAGGCTTGGCTTCGTCGTGCTCACGCGGGAATCCCCGCCGTCGACAGCGGCTCGAAGCGGCAGCCGTCCACGAACAGCTCGAAGAAGTCGGGCTCGGCCTCGAGCTCCACGTGCTCGATTCGCGCGACACGGGCCTCCAGGCGAGCCCGCGCGCCGCGCGAGAGAAGCAGCGCCTTCGCCCCGCGAACAGACGCGTTGCCGTGACGCACGACCCGCTCCGGGGGCACCGGTGGAAGGAAGCCGATCGCGATCGCGTTCGGGACGTCGAGCGACGAGGCAAAACCCCCGGCGAGGTCGAGCCGGGCAAGGTCGGCGGCCTCGAGCCCCAGCATCCGCAGCAGTACCTGCATGCCGACCGCGTTGGCGGCCTTCGCCTGGGCGAGATGGCTGGCGTCGGCCCGGGAGAGCGTGATCCCGCGGTCCGGCACGACCGTCACGGCGGTGCTGCCGTCGGCGAAGACGCCGCGCGGGCTCATCGCTCCGGTCCGGCGCAGCTCGGCGAGGAGGTCGACGAGCCCGGAGCCGCAGATCCCCTCGGGGTCGACGTCGCCGATGGTCCGGATCACGAACGCCCCGCCGACGCTCCGGACGGACTCGATTGCGCCCTCCGAGCCGGGCATCCCGAAGCGGATCAGGCCCCCCTCGAACGCCGGTCCCGCCGGGCAGGAGCACGCGAGGGTCCGCTGCCCGTCGGTGAGGATCACTTCCGTGTTCGTTCCGACGTCCACCAGCATCCGCGGGACCCCGGCCGCCTCGCCGTCCATGGCGACGAGGTCCGCAGCCGCGTCCGCGCCGACGTGGCAGGCGATGAGCGGCGCGCCCCAGACGCGGGCGCGCGGGTGGACGAGGAAGCCAAGCTCGTGGGCGCGCCGATCCACTGCCGTGGAAACGGCCTCGCCGGCGCGCCAGGCCACCTCGGTGGTGGATCGGTATGGCGACCGCCCGATCGGCGCCACGTCCAGCCCGAACGCGAGATCGCGCATCGTGGCATTGCCCACGACGACCACCTCCGCGACCTGGTGGCGGTCGACGTCCCACGCGGCGTAGAGGCGGCTGAGCTCGTGGTTGAGCGCGCGACGGAGCGCGCGACGGAGCTCGCCCGGGTGCTCGTCGTCGTACGTGATGCGCGCCATGACGTCGCTGCCGCCGAAGCGCTGCGGGTTCTCGAAGGCAGCCGCCGCGAGTGCCTCGCCGGAGGCAAGGTCGACGAGCTCGAGGACGACCGTCGTGGTGCCGACGTCCAGGGCCAGGCCGAGCAGCCGACCGTGCGCGGGCCCCAGGTCGTCGATCGGGGTTCCGTCGTTCGCGAGGAGGTGCACGCGCCCGTCGATCACCTGCACCGCCGGATCCACCTCCAGCGGGGGTCCATCGGGCGGCATGAAGATCCGGAGCCGCCGGCGAAGGACGCTGAACTCGATCGTGGTGTCATCGCGCGCCACGGCGGCGCGGCAGGCGAGCCGGTAGCCCGGCCGCAGGAACGCTTCCTCGGCGTCGGGGGGAGTCAGGGCTTCGGCGCCCGCGGTGACCTCGACGATGCACTCGTGGCAGCGCCCGGAGCGGCGGCACGAGGCCGGCACGACCAGGTCCAGCTCGTCGGCCGCGTCGAAGAGCGTCCGCCCGAGAACGAGGGGGACGCGGTGCCCGGCATGGACGAGGTCCGGCGCCATCCCCGTAGCATAGGTGCTGGCCGGCGACGCCGAGGCGAGATGATCGGCCCTTCGCGAAGCGACATTCGGCACGTGGTCGGGGGGCCGAGGTCGACAGAATCCCCTTCTCTGTGCCGGGCCGGGTCGCACGGGGGGCCCGGCGACCCCGGACCGGCGCCCCCGCCCGGCGACCCCGTGATCGGATGGCACGATCAGGATCCTTGTCGCGGAGCGTGGAAACGCGGCCAATCCCGAGGTTGGCCGCGTTTCCGAGCACGCGATGGCTCCAAGTGATCGGCTCAGCCGATAACCCGGACCCTGCAGGCCCACGTTCCCCGGGCGCGAGGGGGCGCGGGCCGGCGCTACGGCACCCCCGGCGTCGGATCCCTGTCGCCGGCGAGGCCCTGTTGTCTCCGTCGACACTCCGGCGAGGCCCGGGTGTCTTCGGCGAGGCCCTGGTTGCCCGGGCACACTGGCCGGTGGTATGGTGCAAGACGACCGTGGGGGAGGCTGAGCCGGTACGATCCGTCGTGCACGGCACCGGGAACCGAGCGAGGAGCACCTATATTGCGGAAGATTGCGGCCGCGATTCTGGCCGTTCCCGTGCTCGCGGCGCTCTACCTGCCCGTCCTGCGCCGACGCGGCGTCGCGATCCGGGCAGGACTTGCCGTCGGCGCAGGTCTGCTGGTCCTCGTCGCCGCAGTCGGAGCGCTTCCGCGAGCCGCGTCCGCTCTCCCACCCGTCGCGGCCGGACCGGTCGCGGCCGACCGTTTCGGCCCGAACGTCGAGTCGTGCGAGGCGCTCGACGGCGCCGTGGCCTTCGACTTCGCCACGCCCATGGACCCGGCGAGCGTCGCCGCCGCGCTCAGCGTTGACCCGGAGACGCCCTTCACACTCGCCTGGCTCGACACGGGTCGAAAACTCCTGGTCAGCCCGCGGGACGGATGGGCGCCCGAGACGTACTACACGGTCACGATCCAGTCCACCGCCCACGATGCCGCCGGGGTCACGCTCACGGAGCCGATTCGGACTGCCTTCTATACCCGGGGTCCCACCGGCGCACGGATCGTCGCGACGGCGCCGCTCGCGGGGGGGCGAGTCGCCCCGGACACGGCGGTGATCGTCGTGTTCGACCGGCCAGTGGATGCGGCGGCTGCCCGGGCGGCCTTCCGAATTGACCCAGCGATCGCGGGTGAGCTCCAGGCGGACACCGCGGTCGGCCCCACGGAGCAGCTCACCTTCATCCCCGACGAGGGGCTCGCGGCCGGCACGCGGTACACGGTCTTGGTCGCGGGTCCGCTGCTCGACACGGACGGCGCGCTCCTCGCCGACATTCCGGCGCTCGTCGTGGAGACGGCCGTGGCGCCGGCCGTCGTCCGGTTCCGCCCGCGCTCGGGCACGGAGGCGGTCGTGCGGGGCACGGACATCTCGGTCCGCTTCACGCGTCCCATGGATCGGGCGGCCACGCAGCGGGCGTTCGTCGTCTCCGTCAACGGGGCCGCCCTCCCGGGCGAGTATCACTGGGCCGAGAACGACACGGTCGTGGTCTTCAACCCGCGCGATACGCTGCCGTGGGGCTCGGAGGTCGTGATGTCCGTCACGGCCGATGCCGCGGGCGCGGATGGCACGCCCATCGAGGGCCCGGTCACCGCCCGCGTCGTGACGGTCGCCAAGCCGGCAGCCACCCCGGCCCCCACGCCACGGCCCACCGCGGCACCGACGGCAAGGCCAACGCCCGTGCCCGCGAAGCCGACGCCTCGCCCAACGCCGAAACCCACGCCGCCGCCTTCCGGTGGCGGGAGCTCGACCGGCGGCGGGTCGTGGGCCTCCGTGGAGCGGTACTACCTCGGGCTGCTCAACTGCAGCCGCGGCGGCGGGATCGTGACCTCGTCAGGCTCGTGCTCGAGCCCCGGCGGGAGCGGTCTCGCCCCGCTCGTGCTCGATAGCGGGATCAGCGACACGGTGTCCCGCCCGTATGCGAGGCTCCTCGCGACCACGGGCGTCTGCAGCCACTTCGACGACGGCAATCCGGGCGATCGGCTCCGCCGCGCGGGCTACACGAGCTATCGCTGGGCTGAGAACCTCGGCTGCCGATCGGCCTCCAGCGCCACGGCGTCGGTGCTTGGCACGCACCTCTACTTCCAGTCGGAGCGTTCCTGGAGCCCGGCCGGCGGTCACTGGGTCAACATGATGAACCCGGCGTACAGCCGGGTCGGGATCGGCGTCTGGGTCGCCTCGGGACGGGTCCGGCTCGTCATCGACTTCTATCACCCGTGATCCGCGACGCCGTCCTGCACCTGCAGAACGAGCAGCCGCTCCTCGTCGACATCTTCGAGATGCCATCGCCATCCGACATCGTGCTCATCTGCACGAACCTCCGGACGATGAGCAAGACGCGGCCGACCTTCGCGGACCGCGTGGGGTCCACGTTCATCTTCCCGTACTCCCACATCCGGTTCGTGGAGCTGCCAACCGGAGCGACCGCGACGGAGGCCGTGGAACCCGTGCTGGCGATCCAGCTCGCGGAGGCGGAACCGGATCTCGAGCTCGACGAGGACTTCCTGCGCCGCGTCCGGGACCTCTGACGCGCCCTCGCGGAAGGCCGGTCGCGGACAGGCGATCGGACCAGCCCGCGCCGCCCGCCCGATCGCCGGGTGATGGGGCGATGAGGGGCCGGTGCTAGACTCGCTCGCCATGAGCGCAAATCTCGTGATCGTCGAGTCGCCGGCGAAGGCCAAGACGATCGAACGCTACCTCGGGCCCGGCTACACCGTGCTCGCCTCCTACGGCCACGTCCGCGACCTGCCGGAGAACCCCGGCAAGGGCCAGCTGGGGGTGGACGTCGAGGGCGACTTCGCGCCCGACTACGAGATCCCGGCCGACCGGCGCCGCCAGGTCTCGGCGATCGAGAAGGCGGGACGCGCGGCGGACCGCATCTTCCTCGCGACGGACCTCGACCGTGAGGGCGAGGCGATCGCCTGGCACGTCGCGCAAGCCGCGCACCTCCCCCCGGAACGAACGAGCCGCGTGACATTCAGCGAAATCACGGAGCCGGCAATCCGGGCGGCCTTCGCGGCGCCCCGGGCGATCAACGGGGACCTCGTGGACGCCCAGCAGACGCGCCGGATCGTTGACCGCCTGGTCGGCTACACGCTGAGCCCGCTCATCTCGCGGAAGGTCCGGTCGGGTCTCTCCGCGGGTCGCGTCCAGTCGGTTGCCGTTCGCCTGGTGGTCGAGCGCGAGCGCGAGATCCGGGCGTTCGTGGCCCGCGAGTACTGGACGATCGAGGCAACGCTCCTCGCGCCGGACGGCACGCCTTTCACGGCGGAGCTCGTGCGGATCGGCGGTCACAAGCCCGTGATCGGGGACGCGGAGACCGCGCGCCGCCATGCGGAGGCGCTCCGCGCCAGCCGGCCCACCGTCCGTGGCGTGACGGTCAAGACGTCGAAGCGGAGCCCGGCACCGCCGTTCACGACATCGACCCTCCAACAGGAAGCGAGCCGCAAGCTCGGCTTCAGCCCGAAGCGGACGATGTCGGTCGCCCAGCGCCTGTACGAGGGCGTCGAGACGCCGGATGGGCAGGTTGGGCTCATCACCTACATGCGGACGGACTCGGTGGCGCTCTCCGACCAGGCGCTCGTCGAGGCGCGCGCGGTGATCGACGCGCGGTACGGCCCGGCGTACGTGGTTGCGAAGGGTCGCCGCTACCGGACCACGTCCCGGAATGCGCAGGAGGCCCACGAGGCGATCCGGCCGACTTCGCTCGCGCGCGAGCCGGAGGCGTTGGCCGCATCGCTCGGGCGCGACGAGGCGCGGCTCTACCGGCTGATCTGGCAGCGCACCCTGGCGAGCCAGATGACCGAGAAGCGGCTCGAGACGATGACGGTCGACCTGGCGGACGCCGGGTACGACCTCCGCGCGTCGGCGACCCGGACCCTCTTCGACGGTTTCAGCCGGGTCTACACGGAGGGGCGCGACGAGGGCGAGGAGGAGGGCGAGCGAACGCTCCCGCCGCTCGCCGAAGGCAACGCCACGACGGTCGCGGACGTCGCGCCCACCCAGCATTTCACCGAGCCGCCGCCGCGGTTCACCGAAGCGTCGCTCGTGAAGGCGCTCGAGGAGCATGGCGTGGGCCGCCCCTCCACCTACGCGGCGACGCTCTCGACGATCGTCGACCGGGGCTACGTCACGATCCGGGAGCGCCGGCTCTACCCGGAGCCGGTTGCCGAGATCGTCACCGACCTCCTCGTGGAACATTTCGGGCAGTACGTGGACCTGGAGTTCACGGCCCGGATGGAGGAGGAGCTCGACGAGGTTGCCCGCGGCGAGCGCGCGTGGGTGCCGCTCCTCCGGGCGTTCTACGCGCCGCTCCGAGCGCTGGTTGACGAGAAGCGGAAGGAGCTCCGGCGGCGGGACTTCACCACCGAGCCGACCGACGAGGTCTGCTCCCAGGGTCACCCGATGGTGATCCGCCTGGGACGCAACGGGCGGTTCCTCGCCTGCTCGCTCTACCCGGAGCACAAGGAGTCGCGACCGATCCCGGGCGAGGAGCCGGACCTCCCGCCGCTCCCGGGCGTAGGCGAGGCGTGTCCCACGTGCGGGGAGACGGACGGGGGCGTGCTGGCGGCCAAGCGTGGCCGGTTCGGGCCGTTCGTGGGCTGCAACCGCTACCCGGACTGCGCCTACATCAAGAAGGACGGCCCGCCGCCGCCCGACCAGCTCCCGTTCCAGGTGGCGTGCCCGCGCTGCGGCGAGGGCCACCTCGTGGCACGGCGCGCCCGGCGGACCGGCTCGGTGTTCTGGGGCTGCTCGCGCTACCCGAAGTGCGACTTCACAACCTCGCGCGAGCCGCTCGGTCCGATCCACGATGTCGACGTGGGCCCGGTCGCCCGGCGGAACGAGGAAAGCGGCCTCTGCCTGAAGTGCGGCGCGACCGTGCCGCTGCCGGGCGGCGACGTGCCGGCCCCGGGGACATCTCTGGCCGGCGGGCCGCCCGATCCGGCGGCGCTGGCGCGCCCGGGTGGCCGGGGCGGACGCCGGGCGGGTGGCGGGCCGAGTCGCGGCAGGGCAGCCGGC
>JANXWH010000148.1 GCA_025351245.1 Chloroflexota bacterium
CCGCAGGTGGCGGTCCCACCCTGCGCACAGAAGCGGGTGAAATAGAGCGTTCCGGCCGCGGGCGTCGGTCCGGCCGCCGGGACGCTGAACGCCGTCGCCCCTTGGTTGGAGGAGGACAGTCCGACCGCCGCGACGCCGGCCGTGCTGGGACCGACGAACGACAGGGTCATCAACAGGGCGACTGCGAGCGAGCCTGCCCTGCGGAATGCTGTGGCGCGCGTTCGGCGCGGAATGTTGGTGTCCATCGACTTCTGTCCCCGATACGTGCGGCAGACGCGCCGCGGATGATTCCGATGCGACCAGGCCGTTTGGGAATGAATAGGCGTGCCGTTGGACCATGTTCGCAAGGCAAAGTATGCGCGGACCCATCGTCCGTCGTCTAGTACTCATGGCGTGCCGTCAGGGGCCCAAACCGCACTCGACCGCCCATGTCGGGGACATGTCGGTGCGCGCCTGCACCAGAGTGGTACCGGGAGGTCACGGTACCGCGGTACCCCAGGACCGGGGTACCGCTGGCGGGTCACGGCTGAGGGCCGCTCCCGCGCCCGTGCCTGCCTCCTCCAACGTGCCGGATCCCCTCGGCGCGCCGCGGACGGTCCGGATGGTTCGCCGGTTCGACGCTCCGCCGTCCCGGATCTACCGCTCCTGGACCGTGCCCGAGGAGCTGATCCGCTGGTTCCCGCAGCGGGTCGAGGGATCGCTGGCAGTGGGGACCCGGAGCATCCTCGTCTTCCCCGACCAGCGCGTCTGGTGGGACGTCACCGTCCTGGAGAGCGACCGCCGCTTCGAGTTCCACTGGCCCTGGCTGCCGGGCGAGGCGTGGGAGACGACGGTCTCGGTGCGCCTTGAGCGGGCCGGCTACGGGACGCTCCTCACCCTCACCGATGGCCCGTTCGACCTGCGCGTCCCGGGCGTCCTGGACGCCTACGCGGAGGCGCTCGAAGGCTGGGGCGAGGCCCTCGCCTGGCTACGCGGCGTCGTCGACTTCTCGTCGGACCTGCGCCCCCGGCGGCGCTGATCGCCGGGCGGCGTGGGCGGGGCCGCCGGGCGCCCGCCCGAAGGATCGCGGCGAGGTGTCACGAGGAGGTGGCGCAGCCGTCCGAGGCTCTTGTCCAGAGGCTCGTCAGGCGAGGTTTCCTCGCTTGCTGAGGCTTGGTCGATAACACAGGAACCACAAGGTGTCGTGGACACCCGTCTGAACCGCACAGAGTCTCCATCGAAGTCAGGGCGGTTCAGTCACCTACTCCGTACATGACAGGCTTCGCCAGCGTTGCCTGCGTGCACCGGTTGTTGCATCGGGAGGCGTGGTGCGCATTTGGCCGGCAAGCGTCGCGAGAGTTCGTCGATCCGCATCCGCGGCGAGCGCAACGAGCCGGGCGAGATCACGCTGGTGCTTGGCGCAGAATGACCCGCGAGAACTGAGCTCAGACGCCACCGAGGGCGTCAAGGACGATCCGACGCAGGAACACCGGCGTGCCGAACGTCGCCTGCGGGTCGATCCGATCGAGATAGACCACGACGTTCCACCTGGCCGCGTCGTCCAGAAAGGCCATCGACGGCACCAGCAGACCTTGGACATCCGCGTGCTGGCGGACGTAGCGCGCCGTCGCCTGGGTGCGATCAATGTCGCCGATCCAGTCATCAATCTTCGAGAGGCCGATCGACGCTGACGCGGCTGGATCCCGGAAGTCGATCAGCCGACCGAGCGAGATCGGTACCTTCCAGACGTCTCGCGCCTGTCGCTCCGGCTCGCCGCCAGGCAATTCCGCCTGGATGTGGCGCCCGAACTCGGTCCACACGACGGCGATGTCACTCGCGAAGTAGAACGTCGGCGTGCCGGCCTCGTTCCAGCGATTTCGCCTGGATCGGGCCGCGTGCGTGTCGTCAAGGATCCCGCGGCTGGCGCCGGCCGGGATGTGGCGGAGGCTGATGCCCGTCCACGCGCGCAGCAGTGAATCCAGGGCCATCTCGGCCGATCAGCCCCATTGCCCTTCGTACGCCTGGGAAAGGATGCCGAGGACGTCGTCGAGGTCGCCGCGAACGAGCACTGCTGCGGGCGTTCGGTTGCCAAGGCTCTGCCGAGGCGTGGCCATGAACCGCGCGAGGTCGTCGCCGTAGATCACCTGGCCGAGGCGCACGATCTCGCTCAACTCGTCGAGGCGTCGCATGACATCGGCGTTGTCCGTATTCGTGCCGCCCTCCCAGCGTTCGACCGTCCGCGTGCTGACGTCGAGGACGCGGGCGATCGACTCCCGGGAGAAGCCGAGGGCCGAGCGAAGCCCTCGCAGGTTCGGGCGGCTCAGCTCCATCGTCATCGGCCGATCCTCTGTCATGGTCCTGTGATGTACCGACATGTGTCGGTACACAGGATGACCCGTCGTCGGCTCCACGTCAAGGCGGCCCTTGCGGTGAGGCGGTGTCCGCGGGCGCCGACCGGAACGACGCGAGGATACGTTTCGGTGCTGCACTGGCGATCACCGGCGGTGTCTGGTGGTGTCCCTCGCGCGCGCACCCGGGCCCGTCCGGCAGCGGATGGAGGGCTCGAGCGGATCGAGGGCTCGCTGGCAGTGGGGACCCGGAGCGTTCTGGTCTTCCCGGACCAGCGCGTCTGGTGGGATGTCAGCGTCCTGGAGAGCGACCGCCGCTTCGAGTTCCGCTGGCCGTGGCTGCCGGGCGAGACGTGGGAGACGACGGTCTCCGTGCTCCTGGAGCCGGCTGGCTACGGGACGCTCCTCACCCTCACCGACGGCCCGTTCGACCTGCGGGTCCCGGGTGTGCTGGATGCGTACGCGGAGGCGCTCGAGGGCTGGGGCGAGGCCCTTGCGTGGCTTCGCGGCGTCGTCGACTTCTCGTCGGACCTGCGCCCCCGGCGGCGCTGATCGCCGGGCGGGGGGGGCCGAAGGGCGGGCCCGCCGCGGCCCGTCGCGGCCCGGGCGCTGTGCCCGTCGATGCCCATCGCGTCCCGCCCTGTCCCCGTATCACTCCCATCATTCGCCGGCACGATTCCGGGCCGACTCAGGGCTGGCCCGTGTCAGGTCCGGCAGCGTGACGCACCCCGGCGGGACTCCCAGAGCCGGCCGGCGTGGATCCCACGCTCGAGAAGGGCGAGGGCGCGGGCGGCGGAAGGCGGGTGACATCGAATCCGGGCCGTGGCCCGCCCGCGAAACCCGAACTGCGTGTCCGGTAATTGTGGCAGTGATACGGCGGACGGGACGGAGCCGCCGCCGCGGGCTACGCCGCCCTCACCCCCGGTGCGCGAAGGCCGCCGTGAAGAGCGCCCGGGCGCTGGGCTTCTGTCCGTAGGTCAGGACGCCCGCGGCGTAGATCCGGGCCGCCACCCAGAGGCACGCGACGATCGCCACGACAAGGAGCGCGGACGCGAGCGCGAGGTCCAGCGGGCCGGCCAGGCCGGTCGCGAACCGCGAGAGCATCAGGTACGGGCTCACGAATGGCACGAACGAGAGCACCACCACCCAGCCGGCGTCGGCAGGGATCAGCCCGGACGAGGTGTAGAGGGCCACGAGGTAGCCGCCCATCCCGACCATCGTCATCGGCGCCACGACCGAGTTGATGTCCTCCATCCGGCTCACCAGGGACCCGGCCGCGGCGTACAGGACCGCGTAGAGCAGGAACCCGAGAACGAACAGCACCGCGAACGCGATCAGGAGCGGGGGCGTCAGGCCGGAGGCGGCGGGCGCCGCGGACGCAGCCGTCTGGCCCAGGAGAAGCGATGCGATCCGATCCTGGAGCAGGATCGCGACCCCGGCCGGGATGATCGCCACGCCGTACTGGGTGAGGCCCAGCGCGCCGACGCCCAGCACCTTGCCGGCCAGCAGCTCGAACGGGCTGGCCGCATTGAGGACGATCTCCATCACCCGGCTGCTCTTCTCCTCCGCGACCGACATCGCGACCCACTGGCCGTACAGGACGATCGCGATGAACAGGAAGATGACGAGCGCCTGGCCGGTGAGCGAGCCAGCGATCTCCCCGGCCAGGTCCTTGGGCGGCTCGCCGGGCTTGGCGGGCGTGGGACCGACAACGACGACCGAGGGCGGGACGCCAAGCGCATCCAGCTTGTCGGCCGGGTAGCCGCCGCGCAGCAGCCGATCCGTCGTGGCGAGGACGCTGGAGCCCTGTCGCAGGAGCGTCGGGATGCGGAGCGTCGGGCCGTCCTTCGAGACGATCGTGAAGGCGAGGGCGCCGGCCGGGTCGCGGGTCACGTCCAGGAGCGCGGAGAGGTCGCCCTTCGCGACCGCGTCGCGCCCGGCGGTGGGGTCCGAAACCGCGCTGAACGTGAAGGGGCCGCGGCCGCCCGGGGTGGCCGGCAGGTTGACGGTCGTGCCGAGGCGCGCGATCGGGTCGAACGCGAGCGTCGTGGAGACGTGGACGCCCACTCTGGCGGTCGAATCGCGGTCGAGCCAACGGACGGCCAGCGGCGCCAGCGTGACGAGGACGGCGGCGACCACCAGGAAGATCGTGGCGGCCTTGAACGAGCGGGTCCGGGCTCGGACCAGGTATTCCCGGCGAGCGATGGTGGCGACGTTGGCAACCCGAACCCGCATCGTCATGCCCGCCCGTTCGCGGGGAGGTGGGCCAGCGTGCGTTCCTCGTCGGGCGCCGCCTGCCGGCCGACCAGGTCCACGAAGACCTGCTCCAGCGAGGGATCCGCGATCTCGAAACGGGTGACCCGCTCGCCGTGCTCGATGGCCGCGTGGAGGATCGTCTCCGGGTCGCGCGGCGGCACCACCTCGATCTCGCTGTAGTCGCGCCCGGCCCGGCCGACGCGCACGCCGTCGAGGTCCGCGAGCCAGGGCAGCTCGGGGTCGCCGGCCACGCCGAGTCGGACGACGCGCTTGCCGCTGGCCCGCTTGACGTCGGCGGTCGCGCCGTTCGCGACGAGGCGACCGGCGTCGATGATCGCGACCGCGTCACAGAGCTCCTCGACGGTCTCCATCTGGTGGGTGGAAAAGATCAGGGTCTTGCCGCGCTCGCGCATCTCCAGGAAGGCGGCCTTGAGGAGCGCCACGTTGACCGGGTCCAGGGCGCTGAACGGCTCGTCCATGATCAGGACGTCCGGGTCGTGGAGGACCGCCGCGATGAACTGGATCTTCTGCTGGTTGCCCTTCGACAGTTCCTCCGCGCGACGATCCGCGTATTCGGGCACCCGGAAGCGCGCCAACCAGCCCCGGACCTCCGCCGCGGCTGTCTTCCGGGGGACGCCGTAGAGGCCGGCGAAGAAGACGAGCTGCTCCAGGACCTGCATCCGCGGGTAGAGGCCGCGCTCCTCGGGAAGGTAGCCGAACGTCCGGCGCGGGAGGTCCGTGGATGGCCGTCCCTGCCACGTGACGGTGCCGGAGTCGGCGCGCAGGATGTCCAGCACGATTCGCATCGTGGTGGTCTTGCCGGCCCCGTTCGCGCCCAGGAAGCCGAAGACCTGGCCGGGCTCGACGCCGAACGTGATCCCGTCCAGGGCCTGGGTCTCGCCGAAGCGCTTGCGGAGGTTGGTGATCTGGAGGCTCATGGACGGCGTGGTTCTCCGTTCGGGGCCGCATCGTTCGGGGCCGCTGCGTTCAGGGCCGCAGCGTTCAGTGCCGCAGGGTCGTGATGGTCCGGTGCCCATCGTAGCGACCGCGACGCACCCGGTCGCGATGTCAGACGGCCCGCCGAGCGGTCTATCCGGACCAATCCGCGGTCCGAACGGCCCGCCGAGCGGTCCGGCCACGGGCGCCGAAACCGGGCGGCTCCCCGGCGCGTACCACCGGCACCGGCCGGGCGGATGCCCCGCCAAACCAGGAGGGTCAACTCATGCCGAAGACTCGGTCGCTCCGGATCGCGCTCCTCGCGGGTGCGCTGACTGCCGCCCTCGCGGTGGGCTCCACCGTCGCATCGGATGGCCACCGCAAGGTGCTCGACGCGACGCTCGCCGGGATTCCCACCTCCATGACCGGGCAGACGTTCATGGGCGCAGTCGGCGGCGGGCTGCCATGGCGGATCGACAGCGGGCGAGCAAAGCTCTCCTCGGACGGACGGCTCGCCGTGGAGGTCGAGGGCCTGGTCCTCGCGGCCGGCGCCAAGGAGGGCACGAATCCGGTCCCGACCGGGCGAGCGCTCGTTGCCTGCGGCGGCATGGTGGTCGCGATGTCTGACTCGGTTCCGTTCTCGCCGGAGGGCAACGCCGAGATGGACGCCCAGGTCAGCCTGCCCGCCAGCTGTCTTGCCCCGGTGATCTTCTTCGCCGGCGACACCGGCGCCGGCGCGCGCTGGTTCGCAGTGACGGGCTTCTGACAGTCACCCGTACCGAACGTCAGGACCGGGCGTCGTCCAGCGCTCGGGAGATGTTGGCCAGGCCCTCGCGGAGATCCGGGAGGGCCGGCCAGCCGTAACCCAGCCGCCGGGCACGGCCCCGGCCCGCCCACTGAGCGCGTACGATCGCGGCAATGGACCCCGCGGAGGCGCTCATCCAGACGATCCGGCGCTCGGTCATCGGCGACGACGAGGCCGTGGCCGGGCCGTTCGGGGTCCGGCGGGTCACCTACGCGGACTACACGGCGTCCGGCCGCTCGCTCACGTTCCTGGAGGACTACCTCCGCGACGCGGTCCTGCCGCTCTACGCGAACACGCATACCGAGTCGAGCGGGACTGGGCTCCAGACGAGCCGCTTCCGGGCGGAGGCGCGCGAGCTGATCCGGCGGGCGGTCGGGGCCACCGACGAGCACGCGGTGATCTTCGTGGGCTCGGGCTCGACCGGCGCGATCAACCGGCTGGTCGACGTCCTCCAGATCCGCCTTCCGGCGGACCTCGACGATCGCTACGGGCTCCGCGCGATGATCCCGCCGGCGGAGCGGCCGCTCGTCCTGGTGGGCCCGTACGAGCACCACTCGAACGAGTTGCCGTGGCGCGAATCCCTGGCGGACGTCGTGGTGATCCACGAGGACCCCGACGGGCAGATCGACGCCGGCCACCTGGCCGCGGAGCTGGAGCGCCACGCGGATCGCGCACTGAAGATCGGCTCCTTCTCCGCCGCATCGAACGTCACCGGGATCCTGTCCGACGTGCGCGGGATCAGCGCGCTCCTCCATGCACACGGCGCGCTGGCGTGCTGGGACTACGCCGCCGCGGCGCCATACGTCGCGATCGACATGGCCGGGGACAACCTGGACGCGATCTTCGTCTCGCCGCACAAGTTCATCGGCGGACCGGGCACGCCCGGGCTGCTCGTCGCCCGGAAGGCGCTCTTCCGGAACCGCGTCCCGTCCGTGCCGGGCGGGGGCACGGTTGCCTACGTCAACCCGGCCGAGCATCTCTACCTCGCCGACATCGAGCAGCGCGAGGAGGGCGGGACGCCGGCGATCATCGAGTCCATCCGGGCCGGCCTCGTCTTCGGGCTGAAGGAGGCGGTCGGCGTCGCCTCGATCCGCGATCGCGAGGAGTCGTTCATCCACCGGGCCATCGTCCGGTGGTCGGCCAACCCGAACCTCGAGATCCTGGGCAACCCATACGCGGAGCGGCTCTCGATCGTCTCGTTCGTCGTGCGCCATGGGCGGGGCGGCGAACCGGCCCGCTATCTCCACCACAACTTCGTCGTGGCGCTGCTCAACGACCTGTTCGGGATCCAGGCCCGCGGCGGCTGCTCCTGTGCCGGCCCATACGGGCACCGGCTGCTGGGCATCGACCTGGAGCATTCCCACGCATTCGAGCGTGAGATCGCGCGCGGCTGCGAGGGGATCAAGCCGGGGTGGGTCCGCGTCAACTTCAACTATTTCATCAGCGCGGCCGTCTTCGCGTACATCCTCGACGCGGTCGACCTGGTGGCGTCCGACGGCTGGCGCCTCCTGCCGCAGTACCGTTTCGACCCGGCCAGCGGGTTGTGGGGCCACCGGGGCGGGGCCGTGGAGCCGCCGCTGTCGCTGGGCGCGATCCGCTACGACGAGGGCGTGATGCGCTACGCGGCGCACCGCCATCGCGAGCCGGAGGAGCGCCTGGCCGACTACCTCGCCGAGGCACGGCGAATCCTGGCCGACCCGCCACCCCCGCCCGACGGAGCCTGGGGCCCGCTACACGTGGGCGCCGACTTCGAGCACCTCCGCTGGTTCTGGCTCCCGTCCGAGGCGGCAGCGGAACTGGCGGCAGAGGAGCTCGCGACCCCGTAGGGGACCTGGGCGGGTTCGCGGAGCGGGCGAGGTGAAGCGTGCGGCCGTCGCGTGAACGGGGCCCGTCTCGTCCACGCATACGGGAGGACGTTCGCGTCGACCGTGTGGCTCATCGGGCGTCGAGCGCCTGGCCGATCACCTCCGAATCGTCGAGGTCGATGAGCGCCCGCATCGGTCGCGAACGACCAGGCCGGCAGGGAGGGAGGCCGAGGCTCGTGGCCGTTGGCCTGCATCGCCGTGCTCAGCAGCTCGGACACGAGACGGCCCAGGGTCTTCCCCTCGGGGCGCTGGCGCGCCTTCAGCTGCCGCAGGACGGTCGGGTCGAGGTCGATGAGCGCCCGCGGCATGATGCCTGATGCTTTCACGAGCGGCATCTGAGGTCAACAGGGCCGCCAGCCTCAGCGTTTGTGTCGCATACCAGCCAGGCGATTACCGGGACGGGATGTGACACGAGTTGTCAGCCGGGCGCCGGTCCTGGCGCCGCGTCCGAGCGTGGAATGACGGACGCGGCTCCTTCCCGGCGGCCCGCGACGCCTCAGCGCCGCGGCGGCAGCAGCGCCGTTCGTAGGTGGCACAAAGTCGGCCGTCGGGCCGGACCGGCAGCAGCCCCGTTTGTAGAGGGCACGAGTCGGGCCGCCGAACCCGGCCGGCGGCCCGCTGCGTGCCGATTGGACGGCGCTCAGTGCGGCGGGCGCCCCGCCGCGACCGCCGGGCCGAGGTCGTTGACGGCCGCGTCACGAGACGCCACGGGCGCCAGCCCGTACTGCCGCTCGATCGTGCGCAGGATCGAGGTGGTGTCGTAGATCGTGTGGTCAACCCCCGAGCGAGTGAGGCTGCGGGCAACGAGGAGCGTCGGCACGCGGGTCCCGGGGCCGAAGAGGTCCGCCGGTCCGGACGCCGCCGGCGTGCCCATGCCGGGAGGCGAGGCGTGGTCCCACTGCCCGCCGAACTCGTCGTACGTCACGACGATCAGCGTGTTGCCTGCCTGCGGCCCCGTCTCGATGGCCTGGATCAGGTCGACCAGGTGATCGCTGCCCCTCGGCTCGCCCGTGTAGCCGGGGTGTTCATTGTCGAGACCGAGCGGCTTGACGAAGCTGACGGCCGGCAACTCGCCGGCACTCACCGCCGCCAGGAAGTCCTGCTCATCCTGGAGGTGGGTCCTGCCGGGCTGACCAGGCGCATACCGGGCGAAGTAGTTGAACGGTTGGTGATGCGTCTGGAACGACTTGTCCGGGCAGAACGGGAAGCCGCCGGTCGCGTTGCCGACCGTTGCCGCGGCGGCCGAGTTCGGGTCTGAACAGGACGGCCCGCTGCCGTTCGTCCAGCCGCGGCCACCCGCGTTGCCCGCGGCGTTGTCCCAGCCACCCGAGTACCACGACCAACTCACGCCGGCGTTGCTCAGCTCGTCGCCGATGTTCATCGGCTTTTGCGTGTCATCGACCGGTGGCACCTGGGTGCCGAACAGGCTCGTCGGCTGATAGGGCGGCTGGACGGTGTTGACGGCAACGTCACCGCAAGCGAACCCGGCAACCGTCGTAGGGAGCCCACAGGCCTGGGTTCCCGGCTGATCGGACACCGTCGTGGTCGGGTGGTAGAGCGGGTAGGATGCGTTCGGGAAGCCATTCGCGTCGAGCACCGAGTGCCTGTTCGCCGGTATCGCGGGCCACGGGAGTGGACCCGCCGCGATCAGGTACTGGTGGTTCAGGAACGAGCCGCCGAACGCCGCCTGGAAGAAGTGGTCGGCGATCACGTAGTTCGGCGCGCCGTTCTGGTGAAGGTACGTGTAGATCGGCAGCTTCGTCGTGTCGTAGTAGCCCATCGTCATGCCGGCCGAGTCGCTCCCGGTGACATAGCGATTCATCCGACCGCCGTTGAGCTGATACTGCTCCTGGTAGAACCGATGGACGAGGTCGCGCGTGCAACCGCCGGGCAGACCGCCTGTAGCGCCAGCGAGGATCCCGAACGTGAAGCGGAACAGGTGGTCGCCGTCCGGGCACGTGGCCGCGGTGGCCGGGATGAACTGGTCGATGTTGTATGGGGCGTTGCCGAAATGGTAGGCAGTGGTCGGCTTGTTGGTCCCAAACGAGAAGGTGGCGCTGCTGCAGTCTGCCGACAGCAGTGGTGACATGAGGTTCACGTCGCTCATCAGCAGGCACGGGTACGGCGTCCCGTCCTGGGCAACCTGCGTCGTGTTCCCGGCCAGGGCATCGGCCCGGCCGACCACGTGCTGACCATTCACCGGTCCCCAGTTCCCGTAGAGGTTGTCGAAGCTGTGGTTCTCCTCGTAGATGACCACGATGTGCTTGAAGTGGCCCAGCGGGCCGTCCTTCAGGGTGGCGGCGGCGGGCGCGGCCGGCGCGAAGCCGACCGCAACGAGTGCTACCGAGACGAGCACCGATCGCATGGAACGAGCTGCACGACGTTGCACGGGTCCCCCCTGACGTTTTCATCCAACGGTCGTCGCCGGAAGAACCGAGGGTAGTCCGGGTCGGCGAGGCGCGCAAGGCTCGTACACGGCCAAGC
>JANXWH010000151.1 GCA_025351245.1 Chloroflexota bacterium
TCGGGCGCCGTCCTCGCGGCACCGACGCGACCCTCCGCCAAAGCGGGGTAGTTTCGTTCTGTCGGCGCCCTCGTATCCGAGGTGCGTGTGCTGCGGCGCCTCAGCCCGGCGGACCCTCCACCGGTGCGCTCGGCGCGGCCAAGGTCGCGCCCTGGAGGACCTCGACCGTGGCGTCCATCGAGGCCGCTGCGTCGACGAGCCCCTCGACGATGGCAGCCTGCTCGTGCGTGTCGAGGGAGACGATGGCTTCCTCCTCCGCGGACCGCTCCTCCGCGAGCAACTCGGTGGAGCTGAGGAGGGGATTGCCGGGGACCCCGTCGTGATCGGCGTCGCCGACCCGCTCGATCGAGAAGGAGATGCCGGGGGGCAGCGAGGCGGTCACCTGGATCTCGCCGATCCGGTACATCGAGCCCTTCTTGCGAAGGCGGGCGTTCGCCCTCTCCTGGAGAGCCGTGGCCTTGATGATGACGTCGGCCAGGATCCCCGGGTCGATCCTCTCGACCAGTGTCCGGGCGCCACGGCCGGCGGTCGCGAGGCCGCTCTTCACCTTCGCCTGCGTCGCCGGGTCCTGCGCCCTTGCGGCAACGGCGCTGGCCACCTTCGCCGACGCATCGGCCGCCTTCACCGACGCATCGGCAGCGGTCTTCCCGGCCGTCGCCAGCCCGCTCTTCACCTTCTCCTGCGTCTCGGGATCATGGGCCCTGGCGGACACGGCGCCCGCGGCGCGCGCGGACGCGTCGCCCGCCTCCCGCGCGACCTCGGACGCCTTCTCCTTCGCCTTCTGGAGGAAGCTCACCCGGACCTCCGCTCTGGCGTCGCGCGCCGGCGACGCCCAGGTTCAGGCGCGACGCTACGGGCGCGAGGGGCCGGCGTCAAGGGCGGAGGCCCCAGGTGCTCCGCAGGGCGACGATGCGCGGGTCGGGGCCGCAGGGGCGAGGCGCCGCGCCGAAGAGCTCAGTGGTGGCAGGCCCCCGGTGCGCCCTCGGACTCGGCGGTCCGGAACGAGGAGCCGCACCCGCAGGCCGCGACCGCGTTGGGGTTGTTGACCGTGAAGCCCGCGCCCATCAGCGTGTCCACATAGTCGATCTGGGAGCCGGTCAGCAGGTCCAGGCTCTTCGTGTCGACGTAGACCTTGATCCCCTGCGTCTCGAGGACCTGGTCCTCGGCGGTCGGTGCGTCCTCGATCATCATCCCGTAGCGGAAGCCGGAGCAGCCGCCCGAGTAGACGTAGACGCGAAGCCCGACGTTCGGGTTGGCCTCACCGGCAGTGATCTCGCGGAGCTTGCCCACGGCCACGTCGCTGAGGCTGAGGATGGTCGCGCTGCTGTCGATCATTGGGAAGCGTCCTCCTTGGGACGAAGGGGGGCGGGAACAGGCAGGGAAATCCTAGGCGGTTCGGCGATTTTCGACAAGCGCACCATCGAAATCGGTCGCGGGAGGTTTCGCGGGAGGTTGGGCGCGGGAGGTTGGGCGCGGCGATCGCGCCGCGGTTACGTGCCCGTGAACGGCGCGCAGATCGTCCCGAGCTTGCCGCCGGCCCCCACGAACCCGCCGAAGTCCGTGCCGCCCTTGCCGAAGCGGACCATCCAGTAGTAGTCCTTCGGGTTCGGCGTGGCCGCCGGGAACTCCCGCGGGTTCGCACAGTCCATGATCCCGACCACCGTGACCCGGACTTCGTCGAACGGACCCTTGGACGAGACCTGCGCGAAGATCGTCTCGATCGGGTCGGAGCACTTTCCCGCGATGTACGGTCCGGCCGGCACGCACGAGGTGACCTTGAGGTCCGGCGGGAGGGTCTCCTTCGCGGGGGCGGTCGCCGCGCCGCCACCGCCCGCGCCGGCGCCGTTGTTCGCACCGCCACACGCGGCCAGTATCACGGCCAGCGCCGTGAGCGCCGTGAGACGTCGAACGCCACCCACCATGCAGGAGACTCCTTCCCTTCGGCCGCGGTGCGGCCGCCCTCGCGCGTGAGCCTAGCGGTGCGCGGGCAACCCGGCAATACGCGAATCCGCGCGGCGCGGTTCGCCCGCACGTCAGCTCGCCCGCGCCCGGCGCACGTCGGCGTCCCGAACCGACGGTCAGCGGCCGAACCGACGCCCGCGAAGCTGGTAGGTCCGGATGGCGCGCAGGAAGTCCAGCTGGCGGAAGGCCGGCCAGTAGGCGTCGCAGAAATAGAACTCGCTGTAGGCACTCTGCCAGGGCAGGAACCCGGAGAGCCGTACCTCGCCCGAGGTGCGGATGATGAGCTCCGGGTCGCTGGAGCCCCGGGTGTACAGGTGCGCTTCGAGCTGCTCGGCGGTGAGCGCATCGGCGAGCCCTTCAGGCGTCACGCCTTCCGCCACGAGCGTTCGGATTGCGGCCCGAGCGGCCTCCACGAGCTCGTCGCGGCCCGAATAGCCCAGCGCCAGCGTGACGCGGAGCCCCGGCCGACCCTGCGTCTCCGCCTCGCCGCGCTCCGCTGCCTCGCGGAGCCGGTCCGGGAGGAGCTCCCGCCGGCCGATCACCCGGAGGCTCATCTCCAGCCGCTTGACCTTGTCGCGCTCGGAGAGGGCGGTGAGCGTCTGGCGGGCGATCTCCGTGATCAGCTCCACCTCCTCGGGCGCCCTGTCCAGGTTCTCCAGCGAGAGCGCCCACAACGTGACCTCCCGGATCCCCAGGTCGCTGCACCAGTCCAGGAGCTCGATCGCCTTGTTCGCGCCGTGCCGGTGCCCGATGCCGGCTGCGCCGCCCAGCTGGCGCGCCCAGCGGCGGTTGCCATCCATGATCAGCGCCACGTGTTCCGGGACCGGCCGCGCCAGCACCTCGGCGCGGAGCCGGACGGTGTAGGCGCGGTAGACCGGGGCGAGCGCCGCGCGGCCCGCCAGCGTGGAGGCCATCCGCAGGCGCCCGGCAAAGCCGGCGAGCCCACGTGAGCGGGAGGGAGCCGCGGCGGCGATCGGCTGCGGGTCAGGCATCGATCCGCTCCACGACGGTGGCGATCCCCTGGCCGACCCCGATGCACATCGAGGCAAGCCCGTAGCGGCCGCCGGTCCGGACCAGCTCGTGGACGAGCATCGTGACGAGCCGCGCGCCGGACGCGCCGAGCGGGTGGCCCAGCGCGATCGCGCCACCGTTGACGTTGACCTGCGCGGGGTCCAGCCCCAGCTCGTCGATGCAGGCGACCGACTGCGAGGCGAACGCCTCGTTGAGCTCCACGAGGTCGAGGTCGGCGACGACCAGGCCGGCCCGGTCCAGCACCTTGCGGACTGCGGGCACCGGGCCGATCCCCATGACGCGCGGGTCGACGCCGGCCACGGCCGTGGCCACGACCCGGGCCATGGGCCGTAGGCCAAGCGCCCGGCCTCGCTCGGCCTCCACGAGGAGCAACGCCGCGGCCCCGTCGTTGATGCCGGAGGCGTTGCCCGCCGTCACGGAACCGCCCTCGCGGAACGCGGGCCGCAGCCGCGCCAGCGCCTCGGCAGTGGCGTCGGGGCGCGGGTGCTCGTCGCGAGCGACCACGACGGGGTCCCCGCGACGCTGGGGGATGGAGACCGGGACCAACTGGCCGTCGAAGCGGCCCGCGGCGATCGCGGCCGCGGCTCGCTGCTGGCTGACCAGGGCGAAAGCGTCCTGGCGCTCGCGCGAGACTGACCAGTCGTCGGCCACGCACTCCGCCGTCTCGCCGAGGCTGATCGTCGGGTACGCCGCGGCGAGCTTCGGGTTGACGAAGCGCCAGCCAAGGGTGCTGTCGACGAGCTCGTGGGTGCCTCGCTCGAAGGCCGTCTCCGGCTTCAGCATCACGAACGGAGCCCGCGACATCGACTCGACCCCGCCCGCGACGAAGACCTCCCCGTCACCGACGGCGATCGCGTGGGCAGCCGAGTTGATGGCCTGGAGGCCGCTGCCGCAGAGCCGGTTGACCGTCAGGCCCCCCACCTCCACCGGGTAACCGGCCAGGAGGACGGCCATGCGGGCCACGTCGCGGTTATCCTCGCCGGCCTGGTTGGCACAGCCGAGGATGACGTCCTCCACCGCCGCCGGGTCCACCCCAGTGCGGTCCACGATCGCGCGCAGGACGAGCGAAGCCAGGTCGTCCGGCCGCACCCCGGCCAGCGCCCCCGCCGTAGCGGCCGATGGGCGTCCGGACGGCGTCCACGATCCAGGCCTCGCGGAGCGGCCGGTGCAGGTCTCGGGTCATGCCGCGATTGTAGGCCCGCCCCGCCCCGGGACGGGCGCGTCAGGGGAGGACGGCGAGGCCCTTGGCGGCGGTGCCGTCGTCCTTGGCCGTGACGCCCAGGAGCACATCGCTGCGAACGTAGAAGTAGCTGATGCTCCCCGAGCTGTCCTTCGTCTTGATGACGTCCTTGCCCCCGAGGTTGACCGAGGTGATGACGCTGCCCGGCGCCACAGAGGCGGCCTGGAAGACCTGGAGCAGCTTGCCGCTCTCGGCGCCCTTGAACCGGATGGCGGCGAACGTCACGTCCATCTTGCCGGTGGGATCAGCCGCAAATGCCACGCTGACGTCGGCCGTGGTCAGCCCGAGCGCTGTAAGTGCCTTCGTGAAGTCCGCGTTGGAGCTCTGGCCCAGGAACTGCTCGCCCTTCATGCTCAGCTTCTGGAGCGTGGCGCCGTTGAAGGTCGTGGGCAGGAGCGCCTCCAGGTCCTTGTCCGCGTTGAACGAAGGGATCGCGAAGCTCGGGAGGCCGCCGCTCGCGGCCGGCGCGGTGCTCCCGGCCGGTGCCGCGCTCGTCTCGGCCGACGGGGACGGTGCTACCGACGGCGCCACGGCGGCCGCGACAGACGGGGCCGCCGCGCTGGGCGCGGCGGTGGCGGAACCGCTGCACGCGGCGGTGACGACGGCAAGCATCGCCAGGGCGGCGAGCGGTGCGAACAGGTGACGGCGCATGAAGCCCCTCTCTCTCATGGGATCGCCCGAGGCGGCACGCATACCGCTGGGCCCGGACCAGCGCCGGAGGGCTGCAGGATAGGCGCGTTCGCGCCGGGGCGGAAGATTCGGCCCGAATCGCGGTGCGCCGGGGCGCCGGGGCGCCGGGGCGCCGGGGCGGTTCATCGAGCGACTTGGCCCGGGCAGCCCACCCGGGCGGTCCGGGGGCCGCGGGCAGGCGCAGAATGGGCTGGTCCGGCCACGTCCGGCAGCCGGGGTTCCCGCGGAGGCGAGATGGAGCACCAGTTCGGCGCAGGACTGCTCGTCCTCGTCGAGGGCGACAGCACGGCGATCGCCGCTGACGAGATCGGCAACGCGGCGAATGCGGCCCTCGCGGGCGGCGGTGGCGTGGACGCGGCGATCCATCGGGCCGGCGGCCCGGAGATCATCGCCGAGCTGCGGGCGCGACACGCGTTCGGGACTCCTGCCGGGACCGCGGTCGCGACGGGCGCCGGAGCCCTCCCCGCGCGCTGGGTGATCCACGCCGTGGGCCCCGTCTGGCGCGGCGGCGATCACGGGGAGCCTGCGCAGCTGGCCGGCGCATACCTGTCCGCGTTGAGCATCGCTGCCGAGCTCGGTGCCCGCACCCTCACGCTGCCCGCCATCAGCGCCGGCGCGTACGGGTACCCGCTCGACGATGCGGCGCGGATCGCCGTCGGGACGGTCGCGGAGTCGCTTCGCGCCGGGGCCCCGCTCGAGCGCGTGACGTTCGTGCTCTATTCGCCCCGGACGCTCGCGGCGTTCGAGCGCGCCCTCACCGCGTTCCGCTGACGGGCGGCCGGCAGGCGACCGCTGCGACCGGACGCCGAGGACAACGCGGCCGCGCAGGACACGTCGGATGACCGGTTGCTGATCGCGGGTCAGGAACCTGCTCTTCCCCGAGCCCGAGGCGGAAGCGTCATCGCTCGGCCTGCGTCAGGTTGCGCACGAACACGCCGAAGAGCGGCTCGGTGAACTCGTACGCTCCCCGCCCCCTCTTCCTGGCCAGGCCCATCTGCGCGAGCTTCTCGATCGTCCGGACGGTCTGGGTGGCTGGGCGGCCCTCTCCATAGACAGGACGACCGGCGGCGATCCTGGCCGCGGTCGTTCGAGTTCCCTTCGGACGCTCGAGTTGCTTCCAGATCTCTTCGAACTCTGCGGAAAGCCCGGCAAGCGTTCTCGCTTCGGCGAGATCAAGCGCCCCATCGACGGTGGGATTGACGCTGCGGAGCGTGAGCAAATGCTCACAGGCCTCCATCAGGTCGCGGGGGTGCCCGCCGGTGAACGCGATGAGCCGGTCGATCTCATCGGCTGCGATCCCTACCTTGAGGTTCTGGAACCGCGCGGCGATGTAGCGGTGCCAGGCTTCAGGGCTTGGAAGCGGAAGTGTCATCGGGGTGGCCAGGCGGAACGGCATGCTCGTGCGCTGCTTGAAGAGCGCGTCCAGCAGCCCGACCTCCGAGCCCATGAACACGTAGGCCGTGTGCGTCATTCGATGCTGAAGCGCAGCTCGGGTCCGATCGAAGATCGAGGGGGAGAGGGCCGCCAACCGTTGGAACTCGTCATAGACGACGACGCAGCGCCTGTCCTTCTGGGTCGCCAGCTCGTCGGCGAGCCCGAATGCACGTTCCAGGAGGCGCGGCGTGCTCTCCTTGTGGCCACCGAAGAACACGAGCGAGAGGTTGAGATCGTTTTGAAACAGCACGGGTTTGGGAGCACCGGTGACAAGGTCTTTGAGGCGCGTGAACGCACCCCGGCTGCCGCTCACCTGGTCGTACGTCGAGCGCGCGATGAGCTCGGCAAGCTCGCCCTCGTCCGTGGCCGCGGAGCAATCGATGTAGATGCCCCATCCGCCGGCATGACGCACCTTCCTGAGGAGCTCCTCAGCCACGCTCGTCTTGCCGGTCTGTCGCGGCGCACTCAGAACCACCGAGTTCAGATGGTCGTGGGTGCGCCCGAACATCTCGGTCACGATGGCCTCGCGGTCGACGAGGTCATCCTGGCCGACGGTTCCGCCGGTGGGGAATGGCCCCCTGAGGACTGCCATCAGGCCGCTCCTACTACCACTTTGGGGTGTATCTTGTACCAGACACTGGTAGTAATCAAGCGGGTCGTTCAGCCGGGCGGCGCGGCCGCGGAGAACGGCACCAGGCGCCCGGCCACCAGCTCGAAGACTCGCAGGTCGATCGACTCGTCCGAGTCGTCCGCGTAGTCGTGCACGAAGTCGGCGAACAGCGGCCCGAACTCCTGGTCGTCCGGCCGGAGCGCTCCCGCCAGCAGCAGGTGGCGCGCCGGAACCCCGACCAGCACCTGGGCGCCGCCCTCGCCCAGCGTCGCGCCGAGGTACGCGGTCACCTCCGGGAGGAGGATGCGGGCCGCGTCCCAGCCGTCCCCCGTATCGGACGAGAGGATCCGGCGCCGACCGTCGGCCTCCTCCGACCAGGGGGCCCGGGCCGACCACGCGGCGAGGTTCCGGAAGGCCGCCTCGCGGAGCGTGGCAGGCGGGATCGACCACGCGGCGAGGTGGTCGCCGTTGGCGAGGACGTCGAACCCGGCGGCCGAGATCGCGTAGGCCACCACGAGGTCCAGCGGGCCCGCGTCGATCACCGGCTGGGTGTCTCCGGCGGCGCTCATCGGCGTGACCAGGCTATCGAGCACCGTGCCGAGCGTGCCCGCGGGCCGCAGGACGGGGAAGAGGAGCGGGGCTGCAGCCGACCAGTCGTGCTCGGGCGCGAAGGAGACCCCGGACGGTCCCGGCCCGCTGCCGGGTTCCGGCGCGGCACCGGGCGGCGGGTCGGCGTCGGGGCGGAAGGGGTCCATCCGGGTCGGTCCTCCGTGGGTGGTTCCGAGTGATCGTCGCGGTCGCCGGACGATGGGCGGGTTCGCGTCAGCCGGGGCGATCCTGTGTCCCGGGACCATCATTGGGATCGGGCGATGCCGGGAGATCGGGCGGTGCCGGGAGATCGGGCGGTGCCGGCCGACCCTCCCAGCGCGGGGGTCGCTTCTCGACGAAGGCCCGCATCCCCTCGACCTGGTCCGGCGTTCCGAAGCGCTCGCGGAAGAGCATCCGCTCGTGCTGAATTCCCCCGGCGAGAGGCAGCTCGGCGGCCGCGCGAACGGCGGCCTTCGCAGCGCGCGCCGCTCCGGCAGGCAGCGCCGCGATCTCGGCGGCGAGGTCCAGCGCGGCCGCGAGCGTCTCCTCGGCCGGCACGACCTTCGTGACAAGACCCAGGCGAGCCGCCTCGTCGGCGCGAATCTGCCGGCCGGTCAGGACGAGCTCCATGGCCCGCGCGGCCCCGATCGCGCGCGTCAGCCGCTGCGTTCCGCCGGCCCCGGGAATGATCCCGATCCTGACCTCGGGCTGCCCGAAGACCGCGTCGCTCCCGGCGATCAGCATGTCGCAGGCCATCGCGAGCTCGCAGCCGCCCCCCAATGCGTATCCCCGCACCGCAGCGATCGTGGGCGTTTCGACGGCGGCGACCCGATCCCAGCCCCGGAAGCCCTCCGCTGTGGCGAGCGAGCCCGGTGTCTGTTCCGCGAGCTCCCCGATGTCCGCGCCAGCGGCAAAGGCGCGCCTCCCCGCCCCGGTGATCACGATCGCCCGAACGGCCGGGTCTGCATCGAGCGCCTCGATGACCCGGCCGAGGTCCGTGAGCAGCGCGAAGCTCAGGGCGTTGAGCGCGCGCGGGCGGTTCAGCGTCACGAGCGCGACCCCGTCGAGCGGCGCGCCGGTGTCGTGGGATCCGGCCGCCGGCCGGCGCGCCGGACATTCGACCTGGACCAGGTCGGTGCCGGAATGGAGGGTCGGGTCCAGCGCCTCGGTCACGCGTCACGCTCCCTGCGGCGCCGGCGCTCCCGGCGCGTTCAGGCACAGTATCCACGCCGCCCTGCGGGCCCGTCGAGGCGCAGCGCGGTGGTGGTTCGACTGGGTCAGCGGGCCACGGCGCCGGGGTCGCGCGCGACAACCCGGCCGGCCCGGGCCGCAGCGATCGCCTGGGTGGATCGCCAGAAGGAAGCGCACGCCTCGTTGAAGATGCCCGGCTGGCGAGCCATCGCCTCGTGGCCGGAGTCCGGGATCACGGCCAGCCGCGCATCCGGCAGCTGCCGAGCCAGCTGCCAGGCCTGGGGGACCGGAACGAATGGGTCCCGATCACCCACCACGACGAGCGCCGGTACCTCGGCGCGGCGGAGGTCGGCCGGCGAGACCCCGGGCTGGTGCTCGACCATCTCGACGATCGCCGGCATCAGGCGTTGCCAGGCGCCCGCGCCCTGGACCGGGTCATGTCGCTGCGTCAGCACGCCGGCCCAGGCCGGGTCCTGCGCCTGAATCCGGGCGACGTCCGCCAGGTGGCGGATCACCCGCGTACGCGGCTCGGGTTCCGGCGACGTCCCGACGAGGACCAGGGTCCGAAGGCGCTCCGGGCGGCGCATCGCGTACAGCAGCGCGGTCGCGGCGCCCATGGAGAAGCCCAGCAGGTGGAACGTCCCGAGGTTGCAGGCATCGGCGAAGGCGTCCAGGTCCACGACCAGGTCGCCGTAGCGCAGGCCGGCGGCGGGATCCCAGCGCGTGCCCGCGTGCCCGCGCGCATCGGGCACGTAGCAGCGGAACGCCTTGACGAAGAGCGGGAGCTGGGCCGCGAAGTCCTCGCGCCCCGAGGATGACGCGCCGTGCAGCATCACGAGCGGCGCGCCGCTCCCCGCGGCATGGAACGCGACCGACAGGCCGTTGGCCGCGACGTGCATGCTCACCGGATGGCCGACTCCATGGTGCCCAGAGTCTACGCGGGGACCGGAGCCCGGCCGCGAGGTCGTGATGGCGCAGCCGCACGGCCCGATCGCGCGCGGCGATCGGGCCGCTAGAATGCCGCGCATGTCCACGACCGCCCCCTGGGCCGCTGCCGCCGCGCTCACCCTGGCCGCCAACGGAGAGCGCCGCCCCGAGATCGCCCAGCTTCCCGCCGGGCTGCCGGACGTGGAGACGCTCTTCACCTTCATGCGAGACGCGGAACTGCGCTTCCAGACACTCCGCCTGCGCCTCGAGGAGCGGACCTGGGTCGCGCGCGACGAGACGGTCCATCTTCACGAGCTGCTGCTCCAGCACCCCGGGCGCGTGCGCGTCACGACGATCCGCCCGGAGGACAGCACACCGGCGAACCACGACGTCTGGCTCTCCGACGGCGAGATGATCCGAACCTACCAAGCCGGCCACCGGCTGGGCACCGTGCGGCCGTCGCGGCCCCGGGTGGCGGGGTTGGATGGCCGCGACCTGCCGGGAACCTCGCGCGCGTACCACCCCCGTACCAGCCTCCCGCCGAACTCGCTCGTGGAGATGGTCGTGCACCCGGCCGGCTACTGCCAGAACGTCCTCGCCACGGGCGCCTGCCGGATCGTCGGGTCGGAACTCGTCGCCGGCCGGGAGGCCGTGGTGCTCGAGTCCCTCCATCCGCGGACGATCGAGATGGCCGGCGACCGGCCGGACCACCGCCTCGTGCTCGCGGTCGATCGTGAGACCGGGGTCGTGGCACGTCTCGAGGAGCGCTACGGCGACGTCCCCAGCCGCCTGGTCACGGCGACGGAGCTCGCACCCGACGCCTCGATCCCGGACAATGCCTTCACCCTCGCGATCCCCGCGTCGGCGGCGATGATCTACTGATCCGCAGGGCCCCGCCGCGCGACGGAGCGGCTCCCGGGATTCCGCAGGCGGCTCCCGGGATTCCGTAGCTGGAACGCGCGCGTACCTGCTTGGGCATGGCGGAGATCGATCGCCTCGCAGGCCTGCGGACGCGCACGGACGCGGAGGCGCAGCAGCTCCAGGCCCTCCGTGACAGGATCACCGCCGTGCGCGGGTCCTACGCCGCGCTGCTGGGCCTCCCGGGGTCGGCGGCGAACGCCGTCACGGTCGTCGACCCCGCCACGCCGGCCCTGACGCCCACCTCGCCGCGGGTCCTCCTGAACACGCTCCTGGCCGCGCTCGTCGGGCTGCTCCTGGCGCTCGGCATCGCGTTCACCATGGAGTACCTGGACGACACCGTGAAGTCGTCGGAGGACGTGGAGGCCGCCACCGGGCTGGCCACCCTGGGCACGGTCATCAAGATGAAGGGCGACAAGGGCCGCAGCGAGATCTACCAACTGGCCGCGCTGCTCTATCCGCGCGGACCGGCGGCTGAAGCCTACCGGACGCTCCGCACCAACCTGGAGTTCGCATCCGTGGACGAGCCGGTCCGGACGCTCCTGGTGACCAGCTCCATCCCGGGCGAGGGGAAGACCACTACGTCGAGCAACCTCGCCGTTGCCTTCGCCCAGGCCGGCCGCAGGGTGATCCTCCTCGACGCGGACCTCCGCAAGCCGGGCGTCCACAAGCTCTTCGACCTGCCCAACACCAGCGGCCTGACCTCCCTCCTGCGAACCGACGACGTGACCGTCGACGACGTCGCCCAGGTCACGGAGGAGGAGCGCCTCCGGATCGTCACCACGGGACCGCTGCCGCCCAACCCGGCCGAGCTCCTGGGATCCCACCGGATGCAGACGATCCTGGAGCGCCTGGTCGCGGCCGCGGACCTGGTGATCGTGGACAGCCCGCCGCTCCAGGCCGTGACCGACGCCGCCATCCTGGCCTCCATCACGGACGGGTCGCTCCTGGTGATCGACGCGGGGCGCACCCGCCGGGCCGCGGCCGGGCACGGGCGCGAGGCCCTGGCCAAGTCCGGAGCCCGAGTCCTGGGCGCCGCCCTCAACCGCCTCTCCCAGCGTGCGGGCAGCGACTACGTCTACTACGACTACTACGGGGCGTACGGGGCGGAGGCCACGGCGAAGTCGGCCCCAGGGCGGGCGACGACGAAGGCTGGCTCGCAGGCCGCCGCGAGGCCGGCCACGCAGGCCGCGTCCGCCGCCCCTGCTCCGCTGGCCACGTCCTCCGCCGCGAGGCCGGCCACGCAGGCCGCGTCCTCTGCCCCTGCTCCGCTGGCCACGTCAGCCGCCCCTGCTCCACTGGTCACGTCCTCCGCCGGGGCCGGCTCGCAGGCCGCCGCCCCTGCTCCGCTGGCGGACAAGCGCGGCTGATCGCCCGGGCCCCGACGTCCACCGCGAAGCCGGGCCCGGCCGCCTGCCTGGGCGTGTGCACCCGGTGACCACTGCGACCGGCGAGAGCGCCCGACCCGGTCAACCCGTGCGTCCGGTGATCGGAACGACCGTTCAGCGGTCGCCCGGCCCATCCCGTGAACGCAACGTCGCTCCCTGCCATCGCGGCCGGTCATAGCGGTCACCCGGTGCACACTCGGGAGATCCGGCACGGGGAGCCCCGCGCCCGCCCCACGCCACCCCGGTTGGCGGCCCCCCACGCCCCCACGCCCCCCCGTCGGCAGCCCCAGGCAGCCCCGCCCCACGCCACCCCGGTTGGCAGCCCCAGGCGGCCCCAGACGGCCGGCCGGCCGGCCGCTCCGTCTAGTCGCCAGCGTACAGGCGATCAAGGTCGATCAACTCGACGTCCTGCCGTGATGCCGCCTCTCTCAGGAGCTCCGGTCCGAAACCGCCACGAGCAAACAGCAGGAGCCTGGCGCCAGTGACATCGGCTCGTTCAGCGAGCAGGTCTCGCCCGCGTTCGAGCTTTCGCAGATCACCGGCGGTGCGCAGCCCAATGCCGCCCTTTGCCTCGCCGAGGGCGATGACCCGCGGACGCTGGGCGCCTGGGTTCCCGGCGATGGCGACCACGTCGAGCTCGACCCGACTCCTGGCCTGCGCGTCGTTGACCTGCGTGAAGCCAACCTTCGTGGGTCGATCGCCCAGCGTCCGGTCCGATGCGTAGCGTGTCGTCCAGGTTCGAGCCAGTGCCTCGAAGTGAGGGCCGAGGACGTTGGACTCGAAGCGTGGTGCGGCCGCCTCCCACCCGTTCGCCGTCTCCCGCGCCTCGAAGCGGGCCAAGTCGGGCCGGATGACGGCGTGGTGGAAGCGCAGGTAGGGATCGTCGATTCGAATGAGCGGCCGTTTCGCCAACAGGACGTCTTCGTCACGCCGGATGAAGCCGGCACGCTCAAGAACCAGCAATGGATGGCGCAGAGCCGCATCGTCACGCTGCAGAAGCCCGCCGATCGCGCTGCGCGTGGAGAGCCCTTCGGAGATCGCGCTGAGAACCGATTGATAGAGGGCGCGGTCCGAGATCGCGGGATCTTCGGTCAGGAGATAGTCGGCCTCCCGGAACATCGCGTGCGACGGATTCAAGACGCCGGCCGAGAGCCAGCCGAGGAGGTCGTCCGGAGTTGATGGAGCCTCGCCACCGAGGAGGTCACGGTATCCCGGAACCCCGCCGACGACGGCATGGACAAGGAAGGCGGTGTGCGGATCGTCGATACCCCAGAAGGCTGCTGCCTGACGGAAGTCGAAGGATTGCAGCGGGAGGTCGAGGATGGCACGACCTCGAAGGGCCTTCTGGCCCGACAAGAGCTCCCTCATGATCGACATCGCGGAGCCGCATAGGAGTAGGCGGAAGGGTGGCCGTCGCCCGTCGCGCGCATCATCGAATGCGTGCTGGATGACCGACGCGAGCTCGGGCGACTGGGCGAGAAGATACGGGAACTCGTCGAGGACAATGGTTCGCGCCGCCGCCGCCCGGTCCGTCAAAGCGCGCACGGCGCTCGGCCAATCCGAGTAGGCGACCGAGCCGTCGAGGCCGGCGTCAGCCGCGACCGTGCCGCCAACTCGAAGAAGCGCGGTGGCGCGCTCCTCTTCCATCGCCTGGTGATAGAGGCCGCCGGTTTGTCTCGTCAGCGCTCGCAGGAGGAAACTCTTGCCCTGGCGGCGGCGTCCGTAGACGATCCCGAGACGCGGCCGGGGAGAATCGGCAGTCGCGAAGCGCACCAGGTCGGCCCACTCCTGGTCGCGGTCGTACAGGCTCTCGGGCCGCTCGATCGTCAACGCCTGGCTCCCATAGTGGTAAGTCCAGTTATTGTATGACGAGTTACCACTACGTCAAGGCGGCCCTGGAGCCACGCCTTGAGGTTCGGTGTCGCGCGATGGGCGGCCGCCGCCCTTCCGCGCGCAGTGTCCGGTTCTTCCAGCGCTGTTCGGCCGGTTCTTCCAGCGCTGTTCGGCCGGTTCTTCCGAAGCTGTTCGGCCGGTTCTTCCAGCGGTGTTCGGCCGGTTCTTCCGAAATACGCGCCCAGTTCGTACTACGGAGCATCGCGGGCGGCGGCGGCGGGTCCGGAGGCTGTGGCTGGCCGCGTCCCGAGGGCCGGACTGCCCGCGTCGTGCTCAGGAAGGGCTCGGCCGCGCCCGTGCGGCGCCCGGGACCGCCGGCCACGACTCGATTCGTCCCGTAGTACGAACCCTGCGCGTGGGCCGGAGAAACCAGGCGTGGTGCCGCCGCCGCGTGGTGCCGCCGCCGCGTGGTGCCGGCCTCTCTGCCGCCCCGCGTTTGTGCCACCCACGAACCAGCCGAACACGGGGCGCGGCTCGTGACACGCGGCGTCGACCTCCCCGGCGCTCCCGGCTCGGATGTTGAGCGTGCACGACGGGGCGGGCTTGAGGCGGGCCGGTCACCCGCTGGCCAGCGTTGCCCGTGGGCCGGTCACCCGCTGGCCAGCGTTGCGCGCACTGCAACAAACCGGCATTGCGGGGGCCGATCAGCGCCCGACCGAGGCCGATCGGCGGCTGACCGGGGCCGGCGTTGCCCTGCACCCTCGATCTGTTGCGGGTGCCGCAACAAAAGCCGGGTGTGCGAAGCGCCGGACGCCCGACGGGGCCGACCGGACGCCCCCGGGGCGAGATCTGGCGCCCGACGGGGCCGACCTGGCGTCCGACGGGGCCGGTTTGTTGGATGGTGCGCAACGTCGACGGAAACGGAGCGGTGCCGTCGCCCCACGGTGCCGTCGCCGCGAACAAGCCCCTCGACCCGACGTGGCGCCCGACGGGGCCGGTCTGTTGGATGGTGCGCAACGTCGATGGAAACGGAGCGGTGCCGTCGCTTCACGGTGCCGTTGCCGCCGTGCGGGACGAATTACCTCGACCTCACCTCGATGGTGAGCGAGGACCCGTCATCGATTGTGAGCGCGACCTGGAGGCGGCCGCTCTTCGTCTCGAGCGGAAGCGCGCCGACAATTCGCCGGCCGACCAGGGATTCGACGAGCTCGTGACGGGCGAGCTCTCGCCACGTGAAGAAGCGAGTCAGCTGGCGCTGCAACACGGCCAGGTATCCGGGTGTCAGCCCGAAAAGACGGTCGGCTGCGACCATCCGGCGCGAGACCGTCGTGAGACCGCGCAGGTCCGCGTACGACCTCGGCCATGCGACAGGCTCGACGTCGGGAGCGAACTCCGAGACGTCAGCGATGGGCGGCAGGTACAGGCTCGCGAGCGGGATGTTGGCCTCGATCGC
>JANXWH010000196.1 GCA_025351245.1 Chloroflexota bacterium
CCGGGCGAGGAGCCACGGAACGATCCGGCGGGATGCGGCTCATCGGAGGACGTCGCCCCCGAGGAGGGTTCCCGTGCCGGCGTCCAGGAAGAGCTTCACGGCGCGGAGCCCGTCCGCCAGCTCGCCGGACGTGCGGGCCTCGACGACCCAGGCGAGGCGCAGCGTGGCAGCGGGTGCGTCCGGTCCCGTCGGGTCGAACGCGTCGTTCGGGGCGACCCAGCCGAGCCCGAGCGTAGAGATCCGGACCTCGCCGGAGCGGCTGCCGAACATCGTCGCGAGCGTGGCTGTCGCCCGGTTTCGCGCCGCCGCTTCGTCGAGCGTCACCGACGGCCGCGGAGTGAGGGAGCGCTCGGTCCGGACGATCGCGTGCATCCGGCCATCCGGCCACAGGTCGACGCGGACGCCGTCGCCCATCACCGCCACGCCGTCGACGACCCTCGGCCACGTGAGCGTCCAGCCGGTGTCGTCAGGACCCTGTCGGACGTCCGGCGTCCCCGAGGCGTCGAGTCCGAGATCGGCCGCCAGTCGACTGCCCCGGGTTTGTGCCGCGGCTGCGTTCGTCAGCCGCGTCCCGCCGGTTGCCTGCCATCCGAACGCCACAGCGCCGACGAGGCGGTCACGCGCGTCGAACCTCTCCAGATGCAGGGTTCGGCCCGCGCGATCTTTCGCGGTGACCTCGTCATATGCCGTGTCGTCGAACCGGTCCACGACCCGTTCGACGCGCGACGTCGCCGGTTCCGCCAGGCCGAGGCGCGAGCGGACCGCCGCCGCGAGCGCGAGGGCTGAGGCCGCCCGGTCCGCGGCGACCGGAGTCCGCTCGGTGACGGGGCCGCCGGTGACGAATCGGTCCGCCGCATGGCCCGGCGGTGTCCCGCCCGGGACGCCGAACGCGATCGCCGTGCCGGCGACGGCGATGGCAGCAGCCATCCGGACGCGGCGATGCCGGGCCAGGGAGTCCATTCGTGTGCGCATCACCACCACCTCACAGACACTTGGTGCAGCCGGACGGCAGGGGCCCGGCCCGACCGGTCCAGACGTAGCTTCCGTACCAATTGGCGCCGAACCCGACGTTGAACGAGCCGAGCTTCGCGATGTCGAAGGCCTGGCCGACGCCGTAGCCCGGCCCGATCGCGCTCCAGAACCGCGTCTCGAACGCGTACTCGTCGCTGTCCCAGGCCTCGCCGAGATAGCCGAGGTAGAAGCTTGGGCCTGCCCAGGCGCCCCATCCCGCCTTCGTCTTCGCGATCGCGAAGGCGCCCGGCATCGTGGTGCCCGATTCGCCCAGGTAGCAGGTAGAGATGATCACCAGGTTCGACGTTCGCCCGCGGCGCACCGCCGAGATGTCGCGAGCGAAGATCGTCCGTGCCCCGCTGCACAGCCCGGCGTCCTCCTTGAACCCGTAGTCGCGCGTCGTGCCCGAGTAGAGGTAGTTGTAGCCGTGGCTGTGGACGTAGTACCCCCAGTCGTCGAGGGTGCGCGAGAGCACCTGCCCCTTCGAGAACGACGTGCCGCTGTACCCGGTCGTGGCGTACCCCAGGTTCCGGTAGCCGGCCAGGGCAGACGAGAGCATCTTGGCCGGATAGGTGTCGTTCACCCGGATGCAGTTGAACGTAAATGCCGACGTGTTCGAGTCCGCCGTGGCCTGGTACGCGGCGCGCACCGGTCCCGCGGCGGCCACCACGAGCGCGGCGGTGCCGAGCAGCACGACGAGGAAGCGAAGCCATCGTCCGGGATACATCCCTGGACCTCCTCCGGCGGGAACTGGCGTGCTGGCGGGAGGTGAGGCGCCGGCGGAGGAGGCGAGTGGCTACAGTGTCGCGGCGGGCCATTCACCCGGCCTTATCGCGCGGACCGTCCCTGTCACGCCGCGGAACGGTCCCTGTCACGCTGTCGCCGCCTACTCGCCGCCCGCCGCCCGGCGCCCGCGGCCGGACCCGTTCCCGGCGCCTGCCCGGACCCGGCCCGCTGGCCGCCCAGCCGATGCTGGCGCCCAGCCCCGATCGCCCGTCGCCCGTCGCCC
>JANXWH010000200.1 GCA_025351245.1 Chloroflexota bacterium
GCGCGACGTCGGCGGTCCCGACAAAGGACGGGACGACGATCACCCTGAACTCCTTCAAGGACACCTACAGCCCCTCGAACGGCGCGCCGCTGGATTACGTCAGCGACGTGACCGTGAAGCGCGACGGCCAGGTGGTCGCCCAGCAGCTGGTGCGGGTCAACGAGCCGCTCCGCTTCGAGAACGTCGCCTTCTACCAGGCGTTCTTTGGACCGGCCGCGGTCGTGACCGTGAAGGACGTCGCCGGCAAGACGCTCTTCTCCGAGGGCGTGCCGTTGGCCTGGACCTCGAACAACGGCGGAAACAAGGTGGGCACCTTCTCTCTTCCCGACCAGAACCTCACGGCCTGGGTCGTGGGGACCACCGGCCCGAACGACCCGAGCGTCAAGCCGGGCCAGGTCGCCATCGAGCTCTACAAGGCCGACACCGGCGACGCGGTCATCCAGAAGTCAATCGACCAGGGCACCGCGACGACGATCCAGGGCCTGAGCTTCACCTTCGATCGCGAGTCGAAGTACACGGGCCTCAGCGTCGCCAGCGACCCCGGGGCGCCGCTCGTCTGGCTGGGCTGCTTCCTCCTCGTCGTGGGCTTCGTCATCCGGCTCTACGTCCCCTTCCGGCGCGTCTGGGGCCGTCTCCTGGCGCGGCCGGATGGCGGGACCTCTCTCTCGATCGCCGCGGTCGGCCGCCGCGACGCCGGCCTCGACGCCGAGTTCACCTCTCTCGTCACGGAAATCCGCCAGGCCGCCACCGGCCCGGCGCGCAGCTGAGGAGCGCGTAACCATGGGAAAGTTGGCCGAGTACGCCTTCGTCGCGGGGACGCTGAGCACGATCCTCGCCCTCGTCGGCTACGTCTTCTACGCCCTCTCGGGCGTCCGGGCGGCCCGTTTGGCCGCGGCCGGCGTCCCCATGATGACCGGTGGGGTCAGCTTCACCGCGGGGCCCCGTACGACCTCGATCGGGCATTACGCCACTCTCCTCGCGTGGCTCGGGCTCGCTGTCCTGGGGGCCAGCCTGGTCTTCCGGACCATCGCCACCGGTCACGGTCCGTTCTCCAACATGTACGAGTTCTCGATCGCCTTCGGCTTCGGGATCCTGGGCGCCTACCTCTGGTTCGAGCGCACGTACCACCAGCGGATCCTGGGCCTCCTGGCCCTCCCGGTCGCGCTCGCGCTCCTTGGCTATGCCGCAACGGTACCGGCCAGCATCGAGCCGCTGGTCCCGGCGCTCCAGAACAACCTGCTCCTCACGGTCCACGTGGCGACCGCCATCGTCGCCTACGGCTCCTTCACCGTTGCCTTTGCTGCGGCCCTCCTCTACCTCATCCAGCCGGAGGGTGGCCGCTGGGGCCTGCCGAAACCGGAGGTCCTCGACGAGATCGGCTACCGCGCGATCGTCATCGGCTTCCCGTTCCTGACCCTGACCGTGGTCCTCGGCGCAGTCTGGGCCGCGACGGCATGGGGCACCTACTGGAGCTGGGACCCCAAGGAGACCGCTTCGCTCCTGACGTGGCTCATCTACGGCGCCTACCTCCACGCCCGGGTCGTCCGTGGGTGGCGCGGGCGCAAGGCGGCCGTCCTCCTCCTGATCGGCTTCGGCGCGACGCTCTTCACCTACTTCGGGAACCTCTTCTTCAGCGGGCTCCACAGCTACAGCGGCCTGGGCTGAGCCGGACGGTCGCAGAGACAGTCATGGATGCAGCCCAGGGTCCGGACGCCGCGGCAGTCCCCGCGGCGCCGAATGTGCGCTCGGGTGCGAGTCGGCTCCGGACGGTCCTGGTCCTTGCCGTCGTCGCGGTCCTTGTCACCTTCGTGGCGTGGTACGTCGACCAGCCCTCGGGCAGCTCGAACGTCCGGGCCGGCAAACCGCCGCCGGGTGCGCCGCCGCGGGCCGGCGACATCCCGCGCGACTTCTCCGCGACGGCCATCGACGGGACGGCGGTCTCTATGGCCGCCCTGAAGGGGAAACCCACCTGGCTGACCATCGGCGCCAGCTGGTGCCCCGACTGCCGGGCCGAGGCGATGGACCTCCAGGCAACCTACGCGAAATACCAGCCGCAGGGCCTGGCCGTGGTCGGCGTGTTCATCGAGGAAGACGAGAAGGCCGTTTCCGATTACGCGAAGCGGGTGGGCTTCACCTTCCCGATGGTTGCGGATCCCCGGGGGGTGATCGCGGACCTCTACCACGTCTACGGCATCCCCATCCATTTCTTCATCGGGCGCGACGGGACGATCCGCGACGTGCGGATCGGTCGGCTCACGCCGGGCGACATGGAGCAGCTGGTCCAGCAGATCGTCAACGGCTGAGGGAGTCAATCCCATGAGCCAGCCCGGAACGCGCGCCGTCGGCGACGGCACGGCCACGCCGTCGGAGGTTCCGCCAGAGGCTGGGGCTGCGACACCCCCGCAGGCTGCGGCTGCGACACGCGACGACGTGGAGCAGCCCGCGCCGGCGCCCGGGCGCCGGCGCGGGCTGCGCGGCCGCATTCCGCGCATCCGGCTTCCGCGCTCGCGGACGGGCATCTTTGCCCTCCTGCTGGTGGTCGGTGCCCTCGGGTTCGCCGCAGTCTGGACAGGGGTCACGCTCATCCAGTGGACGGAGACCGCGAGCTTCTGCGGGCGCTGTCACCAGATGGGCGCCGAGCTCGCGGCCTACGACGCGGGACCGCATCGGGACGTCACCTGCGGCGAGTGCCACGTGGAGCCGGGCGTCGAAGGCTGGGTCAAGGCGAAGCTCAACGGCACGAAGCAGCTGATCCAGGTGATCACGGGCCTCTATCCCAAGCCGGTGCCGCCTCCCGACCACGCCGACCTTCCCCCGGTCGCAGACACGTGCCTGCGCTGCCATTCGCTCGAGCGGCTGGCGACCGTCAACCTCGTGACGCGGACGACGTTCACCGAGGACCAGGCCAACACGCGCCAGTTCGTCGGGCTCATGATCCGGCCCGGCTCCGGCGACGTCGCGGACGTGAAGCGAAGCGTGCACTGGCACGTGCTCTCGGACGTCCAGTTCCGGGCCCCCGCCGCGAATGCCCAGAAGATCGACTACGTCGCCGTGACGCGCGCCGACGGGACCGTCGAGGAGTTCATCGCCCAGGACAAGGTCGGCGTCGCGGAGGACGTCGGGCCCGACATCGCGAAGATCAAGGCCACCGAGCCGGACCGCAAGGTGGACTGCATCACCTGCCACAACCGGGTCGGCCACCCGATCCCCAACCCGGGCCTGAGCACGGACGCCAAGCTCGTCTCCGGCCAGATCGACCCCACCCTGCCCTTCATCAAGCGGGAGGCGATGCGAATCCTCTGGTCCGCATTCCCCGACGTGCCGACCGCGGATGCGGAGGTCGACAAGCTCCGCAGCTTCTACTCGCTCAACTACCCGGACGTCGCCGCGACGCAGGCGACCGCGATCGGTCAGGCCGAAGCCCAGATCAAGCTCCTCTACCGCCTTGCGGCCACGCCCGACATGAAGGTGACGGCAGCCTCCTACCCGGACAACCTTGGCCACCTGGACTTCCCCGGCTGCTTCCGCTGCCACGATGGCGGCCACTTCCTGGTGAAGGACGGCGCGGTCACGAAGGAGGTCATCCCCTCCACGTGCGACACGTGCCACACGTTCCCCCAGATCGGGACGGCCATCGCCAGCCTGCCGCTCGGGCAGCCGCCGTCCACGCACGCGGACCCCCTATACGTCTTCAACCACCGCAGCGTGGCGACGTCCGTGGACCCGGGCGGCCAATCGTGCGGCGGGTGCCACGCCCGCGATTACTGCATCAACTGCCACAAGACGGGCGCCGTGACCGTGAAGCACGACACGATGATGACCAACCACGCCCAGGTGATCCGCAACCAGGGCAACGGGGCGTGCGCCTATTGCCACCAGCCCGTCTATTGCGCGCGCTGCCACGCGGAGAAGGTGCTGCCGGTGACCGCGCCGTTCATCACCCAGCCCGAGGGCGCCGTCCCGTCGGGGCTCAGCTGGCCGCTGATCGCGGTCGTGGCCGCCGCCCGTCCACCCGCTGCGTCCGGCCCATGAACACCGACAGGAAGGACCTCTCCATGCGCGTCCCCGCCACTCTCCGGTCCAGGCGCCGTCGGGCCTTCTCCGGGACGCTGGCCGTCCTGGTCCTGGCGCTCTCGGGCGGCCTCGTGGCCGCCTGCGGCGGGGGCGACCACGCGACGGCGATGCCGACGACGGGCGCCCGGGCCGCGTCCGCTACGGCCATGCCTGCCGCCGCGTCGCACGATCCCGGCGCGGACGCAGCGGCCATGGAAACGGCCTGGGCAGCTCGGCCCGACTACGTTCGCAACGCGCCCGCGCGGGTCCAGGAAGCGTACCGCTACGCCCTCGAACGGCCTGACGTGATCCAGTGGATGCCCTGCTACTGCGGCTGCGCGGCGATGCAGCACCGCAGCAACCTGGACTGCTTCCTTCGGTCGCGGATGTCGGTGGGCGCGGTCGCCTACGAGGAGCATGCCTCCTACTGCGACGTCTGCGTCCAGACCGCGCTCCTGGCGAAGCAACGGATCGCGGAGGGCCGCTCCCTCGCGGAGATCAGGACCGAGGTGGATGCCACCTTCGGCGGGAACGGGGTCCCCGGCACGCCCACGGACCTCCCGAAGGGCTGATGCGCATGCTGCGATCGAACGGGCACGGACCGGGGAACGGTACCAAGCTCGGCGTGCTCCTGGCCATCTTCGAGTTCCCGATGCTCAACGCCGGGCTGCGGGACGTCATCGACGCCGAGCCCGACATGGAGGTGATCGGCGAGGTCGAGAGCCGCGAGACGTTCCGTGACGAGATCGAGCGAACGATCGCCGACGTGGTCATCGCCGAATGCCTCCCCTTCGATCGCTCCGGTTGCACCCCGTTCCAGTCGATCGAGTCGATCCGGGCCGCCAAGCCGACCACGAAGATCCTGGCCCTCGAGTGCCGCGGCAGCTCCGAGCAGTTCTCCCTCGCCATCAAGGCCGGCGCCGATGGCTTCCTCACGCGCGAGGCGCAGGCGGCAGACGTCGTCACAGCGCTGCGGTCCGTGGCGCGCGGCCAGACCTATGTCAGCCCGGCGATCGTGACCAAGATGGTCAACACGTACGTCCTGAAGTCCCCGCGGGGCATGCTCGAGGATCGGTACGAGGATCTGAGCGAGCGCGAGCGCGAGGTCATGCTCCTGGCTGCCATCGGCCACACCAACCGGGAGATCGCCCGGACGCTCCACCTCGCAGAGCAGACCATCCACAACTACCGGGCCAATGTCATGGAAAAGCTGGGCCTCCACGATCGGGTGGAGCTTCTCAAGTACGCGATCCGCCGCGGCATCATCGACGTCGCCGACCTCTGAGCTCGGGCGGCCCGACTACTGGCTCTGCTTCCCGGCGAGGTGGCAGAAGGCGCACATCCCGGCGCGCGACGCCAGGTCGTGCGGCGCCGTGGGCGCAGGCTTCGCGGCCGGAGCGTGGCAGGCGGAGCACTGGCTGTTCGTTCGCCCGTCATGGTCGGCGGGCAGCGCCCCGAGCTTGCCGGCGCTGTGGCAGGCCAGGCAGATGCCGTCGGCGGGCGTTGGATGGGGATAGGGCGGGGCCTGCGCGGCCGACGCCGGGTGGCATAGCCAGCAGGTCGTCTCCGACCGGTTCTTCATGCTGTCGGGCAGCGGCGCCGTCTTCCCGTGGCAGCTGAGGCAGGGCACGTCCTGTCGGGCGGAGTGCGGGCGGTCCACCGCCGCCGGCGTCGTGGCCGTGTGGCACAGGAGGCATTGATCGGCGTGGATGCCCGAATGGCCGGGCGCGGTCGTCACCAGGCTGCCGTTGGCGTGGCAGGAGGTACAGCTCGTCCAGCCTTGCAGGGGATGGCCGATCGGCGGCACCTTCGCGGTTCCGACGCCGCCTGCCGCGGTCGTGTGACAGCCGAGGCAATCGGCACCGGCCGGCATCGCCAGGGTCAGTGCCAGGGGCGGCGCGGCTGGCGAGGCAACGGGCGCGGCTGGCGAGACGCCGGCGGCGGATGAAGACGGGTCCGGGGCGGCCGCCGAGGTGGCGGGGGTCGCCGTGGCCGTCGGCAGGCGAGCGACCAGCGGGTCGACCAGGCCCGAGCTGGCGATCACGAGGCCGACAACCGCCCCGATCGCCACCGTGGCGACGATCGCGACGAGGGCAAGGATGGCGCGCCGGCTTCGCTTCGTGATCACAGCACGCCGCCGCCGTCGTACATGGGTGGCGCGGTCAGGGTCGGTGGCGCGGCCCGAACCGCGGACGCGGCCGCCGCGTCGGCGGCCCCGGCGGGGTTGGCGGACCCGAGAAAGGCGCCCACGACGTGCCCCGAATGCTCGCCCATCGGCAGGTGGCGCTCCGCGAGCGTGTAGGCGAGGGCGAGCGCCGCGAACGCCCCGACCACGATGCTGATCTCGACGAGCGACGGAACGTACGCGGCGAACGGCGACGGCAGGACGCCCGCGACGGCCGAGTCCGGCACGACCTGGCCGGCGAACACGAAGATCGCCCGGTCGGCGAAGAGCCCGATGAAGGCCAGGCACGCGGCCGCGGCAAGGCCGGCGGGAGTCCTCGTCCGGGGCAGCACCAGCAGGATGATCGGCACGACAAGCCCCAGGAGGACCCGGAGGACCCAGAACGGCAGGGCCAACGGGCCGACGAGGATCGCGGCGGTCGCGGTGGACAGGCCCGGGACGTCCCCGTAGAGCCCCCACGCCGTCTGCCAGCCGACCACCAGCACCGTGACGGCGAGGATGATCGTGAGCAGGAGCCGGATGGCGGGGATCGCGAGCGCCCCCGCGCGCTCGAAGCCCGCCAGGCGGAACCGGTGGACGACGTAGAAGACGAGCCCCAGCAGGGCCGTGCCCGAGAGCAGCGCCGCCGAGACCATCGCCGGGGGCGTGAACGCGCCGTGCCAGTACGGGCGGGAGGAGAGAACCCCGAAGACCGCGCCCAGGGTGGTCGGCGCGACGATCGCCGTGATCGACGAGAGGACGCAGGCGATCCGGTGGAGCCGCCAGCGCCCCGTGAACATGCTCAGCACCTCGATGATGAGGAACACCAGGTAGGCGCCGTAGAACACTCCCATCCACCACATCGGGGAGCGGGGCGATGGGCTCAGGACCGCCCCGAAGACCATCCGGACCGGGAACTGGAGATCGAGCGCGATGATCCCGAACGCGGTCATGAGGCAGAGGAGGGCCAGGATCGCGTGGCGCTTCTCGAGCGGGATGAACATCTCGATCCCGAAGACCGTGCCCAGCGAGGACGCCAGGCAGAGCCCGCTCGTCGTGATCGCGAAGAAGACGTAGGCGGCGATGAGGATCCCCCACTCGAACGGCGGGCTGGTGCCCAGGACTTCCCACCCGGGGGGCAGGCTGAGGGCGGCCCCGACGGCGCCGACGAGGCAGAGCAGGACGAGGATGCCGTACCACGCTCGGAGCGGGCGCGGCATCGCGCCGACCCTGCGCCGCAGCGCGCCGGCGACCACCCGCGGGTCGGCCGTCAGGTCGCGACCGGCCACGTGGACGGACATCAGTCCACCTCGCCTTCGAGGCCCGTGTAGAAGACGCGCGGCCGCGTGCCGAGGGCTGGCTTCATCGCCCGGACGCGCTTGTCCCTGACAGCCACGCTCACCGGGCTCGTGGCGTCGTTGAGATCGCCGAAGATCCGCGCGTTGACCGGGCAGACCTCGGCACACGCGGGCAGCAGGCCGCGGGTGATGCGGTGGTAGCAGAAGGTGCACTTGTCGGCGATGCCGGGGACGCCCTTCGGCGTCGTGTCTCCTGCCGGGACCATGTATCGGGCGCCGTACGGGCAGGCAATCAGGCAGTATCCGCAGCCGATGCAGCGCTTCTCGTCCACGAGGACGATCCCGTCCTCCGTCCGGTAGGTCGCGCTGACCGGGCAGACCCAGGTGCACGGCGGGTTCTCGCACTGCATGCACAACCGGGGCACGAAGTAGGCGTTCCGGACCGCGGTGGCCGCGGCCGGCATGGTCTCCTCGGCCGGCACGCCGTGACCGCCGCCCTGGGGCGAGCTCACGGAGACGGTCCAATCCTCCGCCTGGACGTGCAGCTCCACCCACGTCCGGTTCAGCTGCGGATCCGGCGGGACGTGATTCTCCAGCTTGCAGGCCTCCACGCAGCGGCCGCACCCGATGCACGTGGTGGTGTCCATGACGAACGCCCAGTGGTGAGCGGACGGGTCGTACGTCCCGCCGGCGGGCTCCGGCTCGGCGGCGCGGACCGAGCCGGCGGCGCGGACCACGTCGTGGGACGTCGCGAGCGCACCCGAAAGGAGCGCCGCGCCGCAGACGGCGGGCACCGCCGCCAGGCCAAACTGGAGGACCCGTCGCCGCGACAGCGTCGGCCGCGCTTCGCCCGGTCCGGGTGCGGCGGCCGTGACCGTGTCGCTCATGGGCGCACCACGACGTCGGCCGGCCGCGAGTGGCAGGTCCGGCAGACCGCGTCGCTCGACTCGACGTGCCCGGCCGGGACGGGCTTCAGGCCGCCCGGAACGTGGCAGGTCACGCAGGCGGGCAGCCGGTCCAGCGAATGCGGAATGTCGGGGGGACGCACCGCCGTCGCGTCATGGGGGTTGTGGCACCAGAGGCAGGAGGCTCCCGGGTAGTGCTGGGCAAGGGCCACCTGCGGGAAGGCCGCCGGCCGGCCGGTGACCCGCGCATGGCAGGTCACGCAGATCCCGGCCGGCACCTTGGCCAGCACGACGGAGCCGATGGGCGCATCGGGGGACGTCTCGGCAGCGTGCGCCGCGAGCGGGCCGTGACAGCTCTCGCAGACGACCGTCCGGTGCCGGGATGCCACCCACGGCGCGTACTCCGGCTGGTGGCAGCGCTGGCAGAGCGCCGAGTCCGCGTACGACGGCGTCAGGGCGGCCCAGCTTCGGGCGTTCTCCTCCGGGTGGAAGCCATACTCGCGGTAGAAGGCCGAGAACGCCGCACCCAGCACGAGGAGGACGACGGCAAGTCCGGCCACGAGGGCGGCGGCCGCCGCCATCCCCTTGACCAGCCGCGCTCGGCTCGCCGGGCGGAGGCGCCGCGCCGCCGACCGGAGGGCCGCGGCCCGATCGCCGCCCAGGGCGTCCCGCAGGCGGCTCACAGCTCGGTCCCCTGGATGAGGCCGCGGCGGAGGGCGTACTTCAGCAACTCCACCCGGTCGTGGAAGCCGAGCTTCTCCATGACGTTGGCGCGGTGGTTGTGCACCGTCTGCTCAGAGAGATGGAGCGTCCGGGCGATCTCCCGGTTGGTGTGCCCCACCGCGGCGAGGTGGAAGACCTCGCGGGCCCTCTCGCTCAGGGCGTCGAACGGGTCATCGGGCACACCCGGCGTGCTCCCCAGGACGTACGTGTTGACCATCCGGGTCAGGATCGACGGGCTGACGTAGGTCTCGCCGCGGCTGATGCAGCGAAGCGCGGTCAGCACGTCCCCCGCCGCAGCCTCGCGCGTCAGGAAGCCGTGGGCGCCGGCCCTGATCGCAAGCGAGAACTGCTGGCTGCCGCATCCGCATTCGACCGCCAGGACCCGCACGGTCGGGCGGGCCGCCCTGATCTCCTCGATCGCCTGGAACGACGCGCAGCCCGCGCTCGTGTAGGGAAGGCACTCGGTTACGACGATGTCGGCGGCCGACCCAGCAATCTGCTCGCGCATCCGCTCGCGGCTGTCCACCACGCCGACGACCCGCAGGTCCGGGGCGGCGTCGATAACGGCGCGGTAGCCGGCGACGAGCAGCGGGAAGTCGACGATCGCGAGGAGCACCCCCAGCTTCGGGAGGCCGTCTACGGCGGCGCCCCCTGGAAACACCCCGGACCTCGTCGCCGCAGCCCGATCAGCCATGCGCCGTGGAGCCGCGTGCGCGCCGCCGGAGGACGAGCGCCCAGAAGACCGGCGTTGCCCCCATGACCACGACCGCCACCACGACCCCGACCGCGGCCGCGCCCCTCCCGAAGGCGAACAGCAGCCCGTACGACACCACGAAGAAGACGATGAAGACGCACCCGATGGAGACGGCCGTCAGCACGAGCCAGGTCCCCGCCAGGGCGCGCATGCCAACGCCGGGAACGCGCAGGAGGGCCACGCCGAGGATCAGCAGCCAGGCGAGGATCGCCACCAGCACGCCGAGGCTGTCCATCTACTTGCCTTCTCTCGTCGCTCTTCGCCGGGTGGCCCCTCGATTCTTCCCAAGGCTAGGACGTCGCGACCGGGCTCGGAACGGCATCGCTGGGTCCCTGGCTCTCCACCCCCGCGGTGATTTCGGCCGACCGTCGTCGTGAACGTGCCAATGGGCGTCGGCGGCCTGCGACGGCCGTGGGCCGCGCCCGAGGCAGCGGGCCGAGGCAGAGGCGGGGCGGCGGGCCGAGGCAGAGGCGGGGCGGCGGGCCGAGGCAGAGGCGGG
>JANXWH010000214.1 GCA_025351245.1 Chloroflexota bacterium
CACGTTGTCCAGTTCTACCACCTGCACGCGCTCGATTGGGTCGACGTGGTCTCGGCGCTCCAGGCTGACCCTGCTGCGACCTCGACGCTCGCCCGGTCGCTCAGCGATTGGCCGCAATCCGGCGCCTCCTACTTCAAGGGCGTCAAGGACCGGCTGACAACGTTCGTCCAGTCCGGGCAGCTCGGGCCGTTCGCCAACGGCTACTGGGGGCACCAGGCCTACAGGCTGCCGCCCGAGGCCAACCTCGTGGTTTTCGCGCACTACCTGGAGGCTCTCGACTGGCAGCGAAAGATCATGAAGATCCACGCCCTTCTGGGCGGGAAGAGCCCGCACCCGCAGACCTACCTGGTGGGCGGCATGGCCCTGGCGCCACCCTGGGGCGGTCCGCGGGCCCTGCCCGGAGAACATCCAACGCAGATCGAACGCAGCTCGCCCTCGGCGCTGAGTGCGCGCGGCCTGTCCGACATCGGCCAGCTCATCGCCGAGGCGAAGACCTTCGTCGAACAGGTCTACGTGCCGGACGTCCTCGCGATTGCCGGCTACTACGGGGACTGGGCCGGGATCGGCAAGGGCATCGGCAACTACCTGTCGTACGGCGAGTTCCCCGAGGATGATTCGGCCCAGCCGGCGCTCCTCCTGGCGCGCGGCAGGATCATGCGCCGCGACCTGGTCACGGTCGCGCCGGTGGACCAGGCTGACGTCGCCGAGACCGTCGCGCACTCCCACTACACGTTCGACGGCGACGACAACGCGCTCAGGCACCCCGCGGATGGGCAGACCAACCCGAAGTATGCCGGGCCCAAGCCGCCGTTCACCACGCTGGAGGGCTGGGACAGGTACAGCTGGCTCAAGGCACCCAGGTACAAGGACGAGCCGATGGAGGTCGGGCCGCTGGCGCGGATGCTGGTCGCCTACGTCGAGGGTCAGGGGGACGTCAGAGCCGCGATGGACGGCGTCGCCGCCAAGCTTGGCATTGGGCAGGAGGCGCTCTTCAGCACGCTGGGCCGGACCATCGCCCGGGCGATCGAGACCCAGGTTGTCGTCAACCGGCTCGAGGGGTGGCTCGGGGACTTGATCGCGAACCTGGCGACTGGCGACCTGGCGGTTGCCGACAACAGCCGGTGGGACCCCGGCGCCTGGCCACGCGAGGCCCAGGGCTGGGCACTCGGCGAGGCGCCCCGGGGCGCCCTTGGCCACTGGGTGGAGATCAAGGACCAGAGGATCGCGAGCTACCAGGTCGTCGACGCGACCACCTGGAACGGCTCCCCGCGCGATGCGCAGGGTCGCCGCGGGGCCTTGGAGGAGGCGTTGATCGGGACGCCGGTCGCAGATCCCGGCAGGCCCGTCGAGATCCTGCGGACCATCCACTCGTTCGACCCCTGCACGGCGTGCGCGGTCCACGCGTATCGGCTGGACGCCGGCAGTTCCGTCGAGATCCGGGTCGTCTGAGGGAGGCGCAGGATGACCGCCGCCCACGAGACCCTCCGGTTGGATCGTCCGGCCGGCGGCGACAGACCGTCCCCTGAGCCGGGAAGGCGCCTCCGCATCTACGTCTGGCAGGTCCCGGTCCGGGTCACGCACTGGGTGACGGCCGGGTGCATCGTGGTCCTGAGCCTCACCGGCGGCTACATCGCCGATCCGTTCCTCATCCCGCCGGGCGGCTCGATCATGACGACCGCGCGCCTCATCCACATGGTGGCTGCGCTGACGCTCCTCGCGTCCGGGCTTCTCCGGACCTACTGGCTGCTCGCCGGCAACCGCTTCTCACGCTGGTCGGCGTTCATCCCCACGTCACGGTTCCAGGCCACGGAGTTGTTCAGGCAGGCTGCGTTCTACATGTTCCTGCGCCGGGAAATCCCGAAGGTCCTGGGCCACAACCAGCTGGCGGCCACCGCCTATCTTGCCCTCTTCTTCCTGCTCCTCGTCGAGACCGTGACCGGTTTCGCCCTTGATGGGCTCATCGGGTCCGAGCCCGGAGCGACGCTGTTCGGGTGGGTCCGGGAGCTGCTTGGACCGCAGATGGTTCGACTGGTCCACCACCTCGCGATGTGGGCGATCCTCGCGATCGCGCTGTTCCACATCTACAGCTCGATCCTGGTCGACCACCTGGAGAGGAACGGGCTGGTCTCGAGCATCTTCAGCGGCTACAAGTACGTGGTCCGGGACGAGATCGTCGAGGCGCGCGACGGCGGCGTCGAAGTGAGCGAGCTCGGCGAATGACCCACCCGGACGGCCCCGTCCTGGTCCTTGGCATCGGGAATGTCCTCCTGCGCGATGAGGGCGTCGGGGTCCACGTCGTGCGCGCGATCGAGGGGCTCGTAGACTGCGGCGAACTGGAACTGCCCCCAGGCACGACCTTGATCGACGGCGGCACGCTCGGCCTGGAGCTGTTGCCGTTGATCTCGGATGCCCGGGCGGTCCTACTGGTCGACGCCATCGATGCTGGCCGGGCGCCGGGCGCCGTGGAGGTCATCCGTGGCGACGCTCTCCGCGAGGCGCAGCCGCGGAACGACCGGGCGCAGCGCGTCGGCGTTGGCGATCTGTCTGCCGCTGCGTGGCTGATCGGCGCGCTGCCCGAGGCAGTAGCGCTCGTGGGAATCCAGCCGGGCGAGATCGCTGTCGGGCTCGAGCTGACCGAGGTCGTGCGGGCGGCGCTGCCCGCGGCGGTCGCGACGACGCTTGCGGAGCTCCGCAGGCTGCACGCAATCGCTCCTACATCGTCGCCCAGCTCGGTTGGCCGTGCGTGCGACGCGAAAGGGTCTGCAGCATGAAGGGAAAGATCGACCGCTGGATCAGCGTCCTGATCATCGCCAATTTCGTCATCGTGGCGATCCTGTTGACCGCCGCGCTCGCGGACTGGTTGAAGCTCGTGCCCACTGGTCAAGCGGCCCAGCCCGAGGCCTCGGCATTGCCGCCGGACCTCATGCCGATGGGCCTGGCGCACATCCCGACGAGCGCCAGCTGCTTGCTGTGCCACTTGACGGGCGGCGAGGCCGGGCTCAAGCCCGTCCCGGCCCTTGGCCATCCCCTCGAGGGTTGGAGACAGTGCGTTGCCTGCCACACAGACGACCGCCTGGGCAGGACTGCGCCCGGACATGTTGGAATCCAGGAGAAGGAGTGCCTGAACTGCCACAAGGTTGCCCTGCCGGGGCCGGCAATCACCCAACCACACTCTCGCCTGCAGGACCAGCAGTGCCTTGGTTGTCACGGGAGCGTCGCCCACCTGCCGACGAGCATGGTCGGCAGACGACAGGATGAATGCTGGCTCTGCCACAAGCCGACTGCTCTGCCCCCGCCACAGTATCCGCACGGGACCGATGCCCGCCTCTCGTGTCGAAGCTGTCACCGGTCCGCAGAAGTCGGCAATCTGCCGATCGACCACGCCCTCCGAGGAGACTCGACCTGCCTGCTGTGTCATGACATCAAGCAGGTCCCCACCGCACCACCCACACCCACCGCACCACCCAGCGGAGCCTGACGGGCGACCGGTCGCCCGT
>JANXWH010000028.1 GCA_025351245.1 Chloroflexota bacterium
CCGCTGCGCTGGTCGTGCTCGGCGGCGCGGGCACGACGCTGCTCTCCCTGTACGGAGGCATGGGCGGCGACGGCTATCGGGTTGCCTGGGATCGCTCCACGAAGCTCGGGCTCTCGCAGGTCCATGACGGCTACCGCGTGACGCTCGAGGCCGCCTATGCAGACGCCGCCCAGACGATGCTCGCGATCTCGATCCTCGACACGGAGACGGGCCGGAGTGGCGGGGTCGAGACCTACGGCGCCGACCTCACCGATGAAGCCGGGCGCACCTACCAAATGACGTCCGGAGGCTCGACGCCCGCCGACAGCTCGAGTTCCGTCAACACGGTCTGGTATGAGACGCCGGGCGACGGCGCGCTATCGGGCACCCACCACTTCGTTCTCACCCTGCCTGACATCGGCGTTCGGTACGTCGCCCCGTCGTTCTCGGTCCTCCCGGACGGCGGGTCGACGGGCGATCCCTGGCAGACCGTCGCGGGCCCGTGGCGGTTCGCGTTCGACCTCGCGATCGCACCCGGCATCCGCCTGTCACCCGCAGCGACCGCCACGGCCAACGGCGTCACCGCGACCCTCGAGTCGATCCTCGTGACGCCCACGACCGTCCGCCTGGAGTTGACGTATGCAGGGCTCCCGGACGACGGGTCGAGCTGGGCATCGGTCGCGACGGTCCTGCACAACGGTGAGCAGCTGGCAGTCGGAACATCGTGGTTGAGCCGCGATCCGGCCGTTGGGGAAGCCATCACAACGGTCACGGGCACCGATAACGCGTCGGGATCCTGGGTCGTCCGGATCGATGAGCTGGTGGGCGACGGTCCGCGCGGTCAGATCCGTCTCCAAGGACCGTGGGAGGTCCGTTTCGCGGCCCCGTAGGCGGCCGTCCTCGCGCGGGCGGTCCGCTGGCACCTCGAGGACCGGATTCTCGTCCACGGCTACCGGACGGTGGTCTTCGGCTGATCGCGGTCCCGGCACGGGGCCGGGGACGGGGTCACGCGGTGCCGATCGTGACCCGGCAGCGGTCAGCGCGACGCCGCCAGGATCGCCCCGATCTCGTCGTCGGTGAGGACGACCGGGTTCGTCCGCATGCTGCTGCCGCGACTCTCGGCCACGAGCACGGGGAACGCGTCGGCCGTGACCCCGTAGGCTGCCAGCCCGGGGATCCGGAGCTCCGCCGTGAGCCGGTCCAGGGCCGCGAGGAGGGCGTGGCGTGCGGCTTCGTCGGTGAGCGTACCGTCGGTCGGCGCCGGATCGCCCGCCAGCAGGCGTCCCGCCTCCGCGTAGCGTTCCAGCGCCTGCGATCCGGGCGCTCGCTCCGCGAGCGCCGCGAGGTTCGTGCGCGTCACGGCTGCCACGAGCGCGCCGCATCCCGTTCCGTGGTGGATCCCGAATCTCGCCCCGAGCGGCGCGACCAGCCCGTGCACGGCGCCCAGGCCGGCGCTCGCGAGCGCGATACCGGAGCACAGCGCGGCCCACGCCATGGCGCCGCGCGCGGCGGCCGTCTCTGGGGCTTCCGCACGGTCGTCGAGCGCCGCCGCGTGCCATGCCGGCAGCGCGCCGCCGATCGCCGCCAGCCCGCTGCGCGCGACGGCGTCGGTGAACCGCGACGCGCCGGTGCTGGTGAACGACTCCAGGAGCTGGGTCAGCGCGTCCATCCCGTCGCCGGCGATCACCGCTGGCGGGCAGCCGGCCAGCAGGTCCGGGTCCAGCAGCGCGACGGACGCCACCAGCCGGTCGTCGCGGAACGACTTCTTGAACGGCGGGTCGTCCGCGGCGGCGCCCGGCAGGCGGCCGGAGATCACCGCGTTCCTCGTCGCCTCGCTGCCCGTCCCGGCCGTCGTCGGCACGGCGATGAACGGCGTCGCCGGCCCGGGGTAGGGGAGGCCCCGCCCCACGCCCTCCAGGTGGTCGAGCACCGACGTGCCGGTTCGCAGGAGCCCGGCGATCGCCTTCGCCGCGTCGAGCGCCGCGCCACCGCCAATCCCGACGACGACGTCCGGTGGGTCCCGACGTCGGCCCGCAACCGCGCCATCCACGAGGCCCGGCGACGGCTCGCCGGCGACGGCCAGGTGGTCCAAGGCCAAGCCAGCGGCCTCCAGCCCGGCGACGAGCGGCGCCCAGGCCGGACCGTCGCGGAACGAGTGGCTGCCCGTCACCAGGAGCACGTGCGTCCCGTACCCGGCCGCGAGGGCTGGCAGCTCCGAGATCCGGCCCGCGCCGAAGACGATTCGCGGCAGTCGCGCAACGCCAAACGGCCCGAGCGGCGCCGGGCCGCTCACGGGTAAACGGGCAGGAGGCCGGCGAAGGGCTCGCCGCGTCGCGGCTCCGCCATCCAGCCCGCGACGGCGGTCTTCCACGCCAGGTAATGGTCCGTCACCTTGTGCGCCGCGGCCGCCGAGGCGTCACGGTACGCCTCGTACAGCACGAACCGGGTCGGGTCGTCGGGCGCCTGGAGCACGTCGAACCGGAGGCAGCCCGGCTCGGCCACCGCGCCGGCGTGGTTCGGCCGGGTTGCCTCGATGAAGTCGGCGACGTGCTCCGGGAGCACGTGGACGTGGACCAGCGTGACGAGCATGAGCGGAACCTCCTGCCGGGGAGGGTAGCGCGCACGCGCGGGCAGGACGCGCCAGAATCGCCGCAGCGAACATCCCCGCTCAAGGAGGCCAGCCATGGCCGAATCTCCCGTCCGCGTCGCCTACTACTACCGGACCCGCTGGGGCGCCCACGCGGAGTTCATCGATCTGTTCACCCGCAACCACTGGCCGATCCTGCGTGAGCAGCTCCGCGGGGGCCGCTTTCTCGAGGTCACGCTCGACGTGCCGCGCTTCCACGGCGACGGCCGGGCCGATTGGGACGTCCTGGTCACGATCGTCTACCGCGAATGGGCCGCGATTGAAGCGCACGCTGAGGCGGAGATCACCGCCCGGCTCTTCCCGGACCAGGTCGCCTATCGCGCCGAGGAGCAGCGCCGCTTCGAGCTCCTGGAGGCGCACTGGGACGTGCCGCTTCAGACGGTGGCGCTGCCGGACTGACGCTGGATCAGACGGCCCCCGGCGAGGACGGCACCGGATCGCCGGCGGGTGTCATCGACGCGCCCGCGCCCGCGCCCCCGACAGGCCCACGCCGCCGTTCCAGCCCGACGAGGTTGACGAGCGCGCCCAGCAGGAGCAGGCCTCCCGCGACCCGCATCGCGAGCTGGAACGCCTCCGTCGAGGCGGCCTGGGCGGCAGCGGCGAGATCCGGGGGCGTGCCCGCCGGCGCCGGCGCGAGCGGCTGGATCGTCGAGAATGGCGGCGATCCCCGGTCGTAGGCTGGTGCCTTCGCGGCGAGCGACGGCGTGAACGTGGCGGTGATCGCGATGAACAGCGCGGCACTCACGAGCGGCGCGCCGACCCGCGAGACGGCGTTGTTGATCGCCGAACCCAGCCCGGCCCGGGCCACCGGCACGGACGCCATCAGGGCCGTGGTCAGGGGCGCCACGAGCATCGCGATCCCGACGCCGAAGAGGAGCGTGGTCGGGAGGACGTCCACCAGGAAGCCCACCGGAGGCACGAGGCTCGCCGCCGAGTCCGGCCGTGCCACCCAGGCGCCGCTCGTGGCCGGGATCCGCGAGATCCAGAAGAGGCCGGCCCCCATCAGGAGCGGCCCGGCAACCATGAAGGGCCGCGCGCCGTGGCGGGCGGCGAGGCGTCCGGCGGGCGTCGAGAGGAGCGTCAGCAGCAGGCTCGACGGGATCCCGATGATGCCGGACGCGAGCGGCGTGTAGCCCAGCGTCCCCTGCAGGAAGAGGTTCTGGAATGTGAGGCTGACGTAGAGAGCGCCGTAGATGACGAGCGTGGAGAGGTTCACGACGGAGAAGTTGCGCGACCGGAAGATGCCCAGCGGCACGAGCGGGTTCGGCCGGACGGCCATCAGCACCGGGAACGCCACCAACGCCACCGCCCCGATCCCGAGCGCCGCGAACGCCAGCGGGTCCTGCCAGGCCTGCTGCTGGCCGCGGGTCGCACCGAAGGCGAGCCCACCGACCGCGACGGCGGCGACGACTGCCCCCAGCCAGTCCAGCCGGCCGGTCGCGCCATCGTTGCGCGACTCGGGGACCGCCCGGAGCGCGATGAGCGCGATGACCACGAGCGGCAGGTTGATGAAGAACGCGGCCCGCCACGAGACGGTCTGGACGAGGAAGCCGCCGAGGAGCGGCCCCAGGGTGAGCAGCGCCGACGTCGATGCCGCCCAGATGCCGATGGCCCGCCCCCGTTCCTCGCCGTCGAAGGAGGCCGTGATGATCGAGAGCGCTCCCGGCACGAGGAGCGCGCCGGCCGCGCCCTGGAGGAGGCGGGCGAGGATCAGCACCTCCATGGTCGGGGCCATTCCGCAGATCGCGGAGGTGATCCCGAATCCCAGCAGGCCCAGCCGGAAGATGCGGCGCCGGCCCAGGCTATCGGACAGGGCCCCGGCCAGGATCAGGAGCGCGGCGAGCACCGCCAGGTACCCGCTGGAGACATAGGTGAGGCCCTCCAGCCGTCCGACGAGCGACGTCGGCAGCTCCCGCCCGATTGTCTCGAGGGCGACGTTCACGATCGTCCCGTCGAGGAAGACGATCCCCGACCCCAGGACCACCGCGAGCAGGATCGGTCCGCGACGGGTGCTCATCGCCCGCGGTCGCGCCGCCCGCGACCGGGCCGCGTCACTTCGGCGCCAGCGCGCGGACGTTGGCGATCGCCCGGGCGATCCAGGCGTCGAGCGCGGCCGGGTCCGTGATGATCGAGGCCGGCAGCGTCACGTACTCGCGCATCGGTCGACCGGGCATCGGCTCGAAGCCGCTGCTGC
>JANXWH010000093.1 GCA_025351245.1 Chloroflexota bacterium
TTCTACATCACGACCGCCATCGCCTACGCGAACAACAAGCCCGGCCTGCACACGCTCCACGAAGTGATCGCGGCCGACGCCCTCGCCCGCTGGCACCGGATGCGCGGCATCCCGACCCGCTTCCTGACCGGAACCGACGAGCACAGCGTGAACATAGCGATGCGGGCCGCCGAGGAGCGTCGCTCGCCGCGTGCCTTCGTCGACGAGCAGGTCGCGCGCTTCCGGGCGGCCGAGGACGCCCTGCTCATCAGTCCGGACCGGTTCATCCGGACGACGGATCCGGACCACGTGCGCGCCGCACAGGAAATGGTCCGCCGCGCCCACGCGAACGGCGACATCTACCTTGGCATGTACGAGGGCTGGTATTGCCCGAACGAGGGGTTCCGGAACGCCACCGACGTCCTGGAGACGGCCTCGGGCACGATCTGCCCGAACCACCCCGACGTTCCGCTCCAGTGGCTCACCGAACGGAACTGGTTCTTCCGGCTCTCGGCGTACCAGGCGCGCCTCGAGCGCTGGTTCGAGGAGCATCCCGACTTTGTCCAGCCCGACCACCGGCGCAACGAGATGCTGGGCTTCATTCGCGGCGGCCTGGAGGACTTCTCCATCAGCCGGCCGGCGGGGTGGGGGATCCCGTTCCCGATCCTCCCCGACGGGCGCAGCGCGCAGCTCGCCGACGGCTCCTGGGACCCCGCCGGCGGGACGATCTACGTCTGGTACGACGCGCTGATCAACTACATCACCGGCGCCGGGTTCCCCGATGATCCGGCGATGTTCGCGCGCTGGTGGCCGGCCGATCTCCACGTGATCGGCAAGGACATCGCCCGCTTCCACACGATCTTCTGGCCGGCGATGCTGTGGTCGGCCGGGCTCGAAGTGCCGCGGAAGGTGTGGGTTCACGGCTGGCTCCTTGCCCAGGGCGAGCGGATGAGCAAGAGCCGCGGCAACTTCCTGGACCCGATCGACTTCGTGGCGGCGTTCGGGAGCGACGGCGCGCGCTACGTCGCGCTCCGCGAAGCCGCCTTCGACCGCGACAGCGACGTCTCGTGGGACGCGTTCACGCGCCGCTACAACGCCGACCTCGCGAACGACTTCGGCAACTTCGTCAACCGGACCGTCTCGATGGCGGGCCGATACCTCGGCGGCGAGCGGCCCGCCCCGCGCGAGGCCGCGGAGAGCACGCTCGGGGCGGCCTGGCTCGCGGTCCGCGACTCGTTCGCGGCGAAGCTCGAAGGGTGCCTCCTCCACGAGGCGCTCGCGGCGCTCTGGGAGTTCGTGGGAGCGGGCAACCGGTTCGTGGAGGTGGAGCAGCCCTGGGTGATCGCCAGGGCGGTCAAGGCCGGCGAGAACGGCGCCGCAGAGCGGCTGCGCGGGGTCCTGGGCGATCTCGTGGAGGCATGCCGGCTCGTGGCGCTGGCCGTGGCTCCCGTGATGCCGGGCCTCGCCCCACGGGTGATGGCGCAGCTTGGCTACGCCCACGAGTACGCCGCGGACGGGAGCGGCGGGCCGCCCCTCCTCGACGAGCTGCGATGGGGAGCCCACGCCGGCGATGCCGGTACGCTGACGGCGCCGATCCCGCTCTTCCCCCGTTTGGAGATCGAGGCCGCCGAGGTCGAGGCCGCCGAGCCCGGCTGAGCATGCGCCTCGTCGACACGCACTGCCATCTCCAGGCGGAGCCATTCGCCGGCGACATCGCGGAGGTCATCGCGGCCGCGGAGCTCGCTGGCGTCGAGCGGATCCTCGTGCCCGGCTGGGACGAGGCGTCGTCCATCGCGGCGCTTGCGCTCAGCGACCGCTTCCCACGCCTGGCGGGCGTCGCGGTCGGGGTCCATCCGCACGCTGCCGCGGAGACCGAGGCCGCCGCGTGGGAGCGGATCTCGGCGCTCGCGGCGGATCCGCGCGTCGTCGCGATCGGCGAGACCGGGCTCGACTTCGACCGGATGTTCTCGCCACCCGGGGCGCAGCTCGCGAACCTGCGGCGGAACCTCGCGCTCGCGCTCGCCACCGGCAAGCCGGCTATCCTCCACTGCCGTTCGAAGGCGGGCGCGCGGGATGCCCAGGACGCGCTGATCGGCGAGCTCCGAGCGGCCGGTTTCGGGACCCGCACCGCGAGTGCCGCGTTCGGGGACCGGCCGCCGGCCGTCCTCCACTCGGTGTCCGGCCCGGTCGACTATGTCGAGGCGGCTCTCGGGCTCGGATGCGCGGTGAGTATCTCGGGCCTCGCGTTCCGGCGCGGGGAAGAAGCCACCGCCGAGAGCGTCCGCCTCGTCCCGCCGGACCGCATCCTGGTCGAGACCGACGCGCCCTATCTCTCGCCGCCCGGGGCGCCGCGGCGACGTAACGAGCCGGAATGGGTGCGGGTCACCGCGGGCTGGGTTGCGGAACGGCGGGGCGAAGACCCGGACGAGCTGGGAGAGCGGCTGGTCGCGAACCACGATCGGACGTTTGCGCGCGCGGCCGCGTCCGCGGTCACGTCCGCGGTCACGTGAGCCGAGCGACGCCCTCCGTGGGCATGCGATCGCCCGCCGGGCGCCCTCAGCCCAGGCGCCGCCAGCGGAGCGTCATCGACGCGATCAGCGGCCGGCCAGGCTCGACGAGCGTGAAGTGGCCCGT
>JANXWH010000106.1 GCA_025351245.1 Chloroflexota bacterium
AGCTCGGCCCCGGGATCGCGCCCACCGGCGCTGATCCGCCCACCGGCGCTGACGCGCCCACGGGCGCCCGGACCCCATCGCGTGCAGGCTTTCGGGAGTGCGCGAGAATAGATAGCCGGAGTTCGCCCTCCGCTACGCGACGAAGGAGATCCCGCCCACCATGATGACCAACCCGTACCCGACGCCGAGCCGAGTGGGCGTCCGCCCGGATGCCCGGCTGGCGCAGGCGTTCCTGACCCAGGCGTTCTTCTGGATGTTCCTCGGCCTGCTGCTCACCACCGGCATCGGCGCGGTCGTCGCGGGCATGTCCGACACGCAGCTCAGCAAGCTCGCCGGTCTCGTGCTGCCGCTGATCATCGGCCAGCTGGTGATCGCGTTCACCCTCACGCTTGCCATCCGCCGGATCTCCGCCTCGGTGGGACTGCTGCTCTTCTTCGCGTATGCCGCGATGACGGGCGTGACGCTCGGGTTCATCCTGCGCGTCTACGACCTTGGCAGCGTGGTGGCAGCCGGGAGCGCCGCCGCGGCCGTCTTCGGCGCTGCGGCGATCTACGGGGCGGTGACGAAGCGCGACCTCTCGAATCTCGGGGCCTACCTCTTCATGGGCCTGATCGGGCTCATCGTGGCGAGCCTGGTGAACGTGTTCGTCGGCTGGAGCTGGCTCAGCTTCGGCATCTCGGCGGCCGGAGTCGTGATCTTCACGGTCCTCACCGCCTACGACGTGCAGCAGATCCAGAGCGGCGCCGTCGCGGCGTGGGCCGGGGCGATGGACAAGGGCGCAGTGATGGGCGCCTTCAAGCTCTACCTGGACTTCATCAACCTCTTCTTCATGCTGCTCCGGCTCTTCGGCAACCGCCGCTGAGCCGGCCCGGCACTGCGTCCGCGTCCGCGGACCGACCACAGATGCCCGAACCAGGAGCGTGGCCGCTCGCCGTCGCGAGCACAGACGCAGCCGACGGCGGTGCCGGCTCGCGACCGGCCGTCCGGCCGCGGCCGAGCCCCCGCCCGCGCGCCGCGGCGCCCGATGGCCCGGAACGGCCGCGCCTGACCGTCGCGCTCACGTTCGACCACGATGTGATCAGCACCTCCGTGGAGGGCGACCTGGGGCCGTTCGATCGGTCGCGCGGCGAATTCGGCGTGCGGGTTGGCGTGCCGCGGATCCTCGACCTCCTGGCTCGCCACGAGGTCCCCGCCACCTTCTTCGTGCCGGGCCACACGGCCGTCACCTTCCCGCAGAGCGTTGCCGCGATCGTGGGGGCCGGCCACGAGCTGGGCTGCCACGGTTGGGCGCACGAGGACGTGGCCCAACTCGACGAGGCAGCGGAGCGCGGGATCCTGGCCCGCAGCCGCGAGGCGATCGCGGCAGCGGCGGGCGGGCTCGCCCCGGCGGGCTATCGGGCGCCGTACTGGTCGCTCGCGGAGCGGACGCTCGCGCTCGTCGAGGAGGCGGGGTTCGTCTACGACAGCTCGCTCGCGTGGGACGATTACCGCCTCGCGCGCGTCCGGCATGGCGACGTGCACGCCGTGGAGCGGTCCGTGCTCGGGGTGCCCGGTCGGCTCGTCGAGGTCCCGATCAGCCACCAGCTGGACGACTGGCCGCACTTCGAACCGGCCCGCGGCGGGGGCGGGCCGGCCGCCCCGTCGGCCGTCGAGGAGATCTGGCTCGCCGAGCTGCGCTACGCACACGCCCATGCCCCCGGCGGCGTGGTCACCTACACGATGCACCCGGAGTGCATCGGCCGGGGCAGCCGAATCGCCATGCTGGAGCGCCTGATCGTGGCCGCGCGGGAGCTTCCCGGGGTCGCGTTCGCGCGCCTGGATGCGACCGTCGCGCGCTGGGTCGCAGTCCACGCGGGCTGATCGGGCTTGACGACCGCATCGCGGCCTCGGGATCGGCGTGGTGTCGCGGGCTCGGGATCGGCGTGGCAGGCCGGCCCGGGAGTGCTCCCCGGTCCGGGGACCCGGGCGGCCTACTGCGCGAGCGCGGCCTACAGTGCGAGCGCAAACTACAGCGCGAGCGCGAACCCGAGCAGGCGGATCCCCGGCACAGGCTCCCAGTCGCGGTCCGGCCGCCGGATGAACCCGAGCCGCGTGTAGATCGCCTGGGCAGCGCGCATGTACGCCAGCGAGTGGAGGAAGACCGCAGCGCGTCCGTCCTCGCGCGCCCGGGCGATACAGGCCGCGGCCAGCGCGGTCCCGACGCCGCGGCCGCGCGCCGTCGCATCCACGGCCAGCATCCGGATCGCGGCCTCGCCCGGCTCCAGGAGCTCCGCCCAGGGGCTGTCCGGGCCCGGGACGTACGTGACGCAGCCGAGCAGCGCTTTGCCGCCGTCGTCAATCTGTCCGCCGACGTCGTCAATCGCGACCAGGACCACAGCCTCGCGCGCTCGCCGGGCGACGTCGCGAAGCTCCGGCTCATAGTCGGGCTCGTCAAACTCGGGCAGCGACCGGTACGCGGCCACCACCAGCTCGCCGAGGCGGGCGTGCTCCTCGGGCCGGGCCTCGCGAATCACGACGGGCACGGGCCGCCTCAATCCGGGACGGCGCGGCGGAGGCGCACGAAGCGCCGGTTGACCACGAAGCCGACCCGTTCGTAGATGCCCACGGCGCCGGTTGGATTCTCCGTGTCCACCCCGAGCGAGGCGGTATCCATCCCCCCTGCGCGGAACGCCGCCATGCCGCGGACCAGCAGGGCGGTTGCCAGGCCACGGCCCCGCCACGCCCGCCGGACGCCCAGCTGGCCGACCCACGCGTCGCGGACGTCGCCGGCGGCCCAGTCCGCCTCGCTGCAGTAGTTGACGCTGTAGCCGGCCACCTCGCCGGCCGCCAAGGCGACGAGCGAGAGGTCGGCCCGGAAGTGGGGGTCGCCCACGAAATCGCGGTCCCAGTCCTCCGACCGCACCGGCTCCGAGCTCCAATGGTCGGCGAATGCGTCGTTGTGGGCAAGGCGGACCGCTTCGGCGTGCGCCGCTTCGTAGGGCACGATCCGGACGCCGGCCACGGCCGGCTCCGCGGGGAGCGCCACGGCGAGGTCGCGCCGCATGTCCATGTAGTGGCGGACGGCCGTGAACCCGTGCGCGAGGTGCAGCTCGATCGCCCCCGTCGAGGTCACGTCCCGGAACGCCTCGAGGAAGCGCGGCAGGTCCGCGGGTTGCCCGGCAAGCGTCTCCTCGCCGCGAGCGATGGCCCAGCGAAGGAGCTGCGTGCCGATTCCACGGCCGCGCACGGCGGGATGCGTGTCCCCATCCAGGAAGACGCGGCGGGCAAAACGCGCGTGGAATCGCTCGTGGAGGATCGCCCAGCCGGCGAGGCTCCCGTCGTGGAGCGCGAGCCCCAGCGTGTTCGTGGCCACCGGCGCCCGTGGGTCGGTCAACTCGCGGACGAGGTCGTCCAGGGTCCGGACCTCCTGTCCGCCGTCCGCCACCCGCGCCGCCTCGACGGCCGATTCGAGGGCCCCCGCGTCGCTCAGCGCCAGCGGCCGCCACGTTGCGCCGGGCAGGATCGGGTCGGCAGGGAGCGTCGGGACCATAAGGAACGTCGGAGCCATGCCGCGATTCTGCATGATCCGGCCGCTCAACGAGCGGATCCGGCCGCTCTGCGGGCCCGGCTTCAGCGAAGAGGCGGCTCTCACCTGGTCCCCGCGCCCGGGCGGCGGTCCCTGCCCGGCAGCTGCGGGACGCGCGATCGTGCACTGGACGCAGCGCCGGCCCACTGGATGCCAGCCCGACGCGCTGCCCCGGGAACCCGGCGCGGCGTCGGATTCTTCTCCTTTGCGGCGCCGGATCCTGCTCCTTTACTGTCGCTGCAGATCGGCCTATCATCCCGCCCTCGCCGCCACACGGCGGCACAGGCAGAAAATGCAATGGGGGGTTCAACGTAGATGCGTAGCCGTGCTATGCCCATGGGGCGCCTGCTGCGACTCGGGGTCGCCACCGGCCTGGTGGCCGGGTCGCTCGCCGTCGGGGTCTCACCGGTCGGAGCCGTCACGTCACCGCTGACGATCACGGCCGACCAACCGGCCGCCGTCCCGGCCGGCCATCTCTGGGCCTTCAACGACTTCTTCCCCAGGTCGCTCACGGTCCACCAGGGCCAGACCATCCAGGTGGTGCTCGAGGGCTTCCACACCGCGACGTTCCTGCCCAAGGGCTGGAGCGCGGCGGCGGACCTGCGGGCCAACGGCCTCCTGACCGCAGACGCGGACGACACCACGCGCAACCCGGGTGGCCAGACGCACACCCAGGTCCGCGTGCCCGCGCTCCTGCCCACCTCCCAGACCTGCGGGACGCCGGCGGCTCCGTGCTCCTTCACGGGAGCTTCGGTGGTCAGCAGCGGCGCGCCCCTGGGTCCGGGCGGCCCGTTCGTCGTCACGATCAATGCGCCGGTCGGCGTCTACACCCTGCTCTGCCGAGTTCACCCCGGCATGACAGCAACGCTTCGGGTCGCCCCGGCGTCGGCCCCGGCAACCACCGCGACGGAACTCGCCGCCAGCGTCAAGCGGCAGATCGCTCGCGATGTCAAGGCGGGCTGGCTTGCAGAGAAGAAAGGGTCCGTGATCTCGAAGTTCAGGATGCCCAATGGCCACACCCACTGGGTCGTGAATGCCGGGGCGTCCAGCCCGGGGAGGCACGTCGCGATCCTCGAGTTCCTGCCCAGAACGCTCCGGGTGCACCCGGGCGATCTCGTGACGTGGCGCTCACCCTCCGCGAATGAGCCGCACACGGTCACCTTCCCGGGCGAGCTGCACACGGATATGGTCGCGCTCTGCGAAGGCGCGAGCGGGGGGCCTGACACCCCGGCGACGCCGCTCCACACGCCGCCGCAGGGCCCGCTCGACTTCGCGTGCGGCACGGGCCCGGCCGACGAGATCGAGCTCGCTCCCGGCAACGGCGTCCGGACCCTCATGAATACCACGACGGTTTCGGACTCTGGGCTCCTGACGAGCCGAGTCGAACGGGCAGCGTTCGGCCTTCCATCCTCTGCCGCATTCAGCAAATGGACGATCAGCGTGTCCGCAACGGCGCCCGCCGGTACGTACACGTTCCTTTGCCAGATCCACGACGGCATGAAGGGCACGCTCGTCGTCCACTGACGATCACGCCCCACGAGAACGCGGCCGCGCCCGGTCACCGGCGCGGCCGCGTTGTTTCCGGACCCCTGCGTGGCTTCCCGGCCGCGCAGCCGCGCATACTTCGCCCATGACGACCAACACGATCAACACGACCGCGCTTCCCGCCCTGCTCGGCGATGCCGAGGCCCTCCTGCCGGAGATCGTCGAGGTACGCCGGCGCCTTCACCGCCGGCCCGAGATCGGCCTGGACCTGCCCGCGACGCAGGCCGTGGTCGTCGCCGAGCTGGAGCGCATGGGCCTCGCGCCGCGGGTCGGTCGATCGGTCGGCTCCGTGACGGCCGTCATCGAAGGGACGCGTCCCGGCCCCACGCTGGTCCTGCGCGGTGACATGGACGCTCTGCCGCTCCAGGAGGAGACGGGGCTGGAGTTCAGTTCCGAGGTCCCGGGCGCGATGCACGCCTGCGGTCACGACACGCATGTCGCGATGCTCCTGGGCGGCGCGCGGCTCCTCGTGGCCCGACGCGAGCAGCTGGAGGGACGCGTGCTGCTCATGTTCCAGCCGGGCGAGGAAGGCTTCGCCGGGGCGCGCTACATGCTCGAAGAGGGGATGCTGGACCTGCCGGCAGCGGAGGCAGCGGACGCCGCGTTCGCGATCCACATCTCCACCAGCTACCCGACCGGCACCCTGAATCTCCGGCCCGGCCCGGAGATGGCATCGGCCGACTTCATCCGGCTCACGGTGCGCGGACGCGGCGGCCACGCCTCGGCACCCTACACAGCGCTCGACCCGATCCCGGTCGCGGCGGAGATCGTGCTGGCGCTCCAGGCGATGGTCACGCGCCGGATCGACGTCTTCGACCCGGCCGTCGTCACGATCGCGCACATCCGCGGCGGGACGACCAACAACATCATCCCGGAGACGGTCTTCCTGGAGGGAACCATCCGCACGGTCTCCGAGACGACGCGGGCGGCTGTCCATGCCAACGTCCGCCAGGTCGTGGAAGGGATCTGCGCAGCGCACGGCGCGATCGGTGAGCTGGAGATCGAGGCCGGCTACCCGGTCACGATCAACGACCCGGCCTTCACCGCCTTCGTCGCGTCCGTCGGCGAGGAGCTGGCCGGCGCGGAGGCCGTGATCCCGATGCCCGCGCCGATCATGGGCGCCGAGGACTTCTCCTACGTGCTCCAGCGCGTGCCCGGGACCATGGTCTTCCTGGGGGCCCGCCCGCCCGAGGAGGACCCGGCCACGGCGCCGGGCAATCACTCGAACAAGGTGGTCTTCCACGAGCCGGCGATGGCCCTGGGTGCAGCGATGTACGCCGCGGTCGCACTCCGGCATCTCGCCGGCGAGGTAAGAAGCGGGCCGTCTTGATCGTAGCGTTTCATTGAAGTACGCTGTTGCACGCTATGCGCAACGGCCCTCCTTCTGAAACAAGACTGATAGAAGAGCTTCTTGCCAGACTCAAGGCAGCGTTCCCGGATGACTGGTCGGTCTCCATTCGGGACAGCGATCGCCGTTTCGCGTCGCGGCCGGATGCCCTTCTTGCCATCGAAGATCCTGACGGCACGTCCGCGGTCGTCGCCGTCGAGGTGAAGCGAAACGTCCCACCCAGGGACGTTGAGCGGATGCTCGCTCAGGTCCGGCGGTATCCAGCCGACGCCGCGCTGATCATGGCCCCCTACCTCACCGATCGGGCGCGGGAGCTGATCCGGCAGAGCGGGTCGGGATATGCCGATGCGACCGGCAATCTCAGGCTGGCCCTCAGACGTCCAGCCGCGTTCATCACGTCCTCGGGAGAGAGCTCAGATCCCTGGCGAACAGCACGGCGCCTACGATCGCTGAAGGGCGCGGTCGCTGGTCGGGGAATCCGTGCCCTCTGTGATTTCCGCCCGCCGTATGGCGTCCGCGAGCTGGCTGCTCGAGCCAACATGATCCCCGGCACTCTGTCCCGGCTCCTGGTATTCCTTGAGGAGGAGGCGCTGATTCGTCGGGATGGCCGGGGACGGGTCGACGAGGTGGACTGGCCAGCCCTGATCCGAAGATGGACGGCCGATTACTCCTTCTCCGAGTCGAATGAGACGCAGGGCTTCCTCGAGCCCCGTGGCCTGGTCGAACTGGAGAGGAAGCTGGTCGCGAGTTCGCTGCGCTATGCAGTGAGTGGGTCGCTCGCAACGCGATCGACTTCGCCCGTGGCGCCACCACGCCTGGGAGTTGTCTATGTCGAGGCTATCCCGAGCGCGGCTGCAGAGCTCAAGCTCACTCCCACCGATTCGGGAACGAACGTGATCCTGGCCGAGCCCTTCGACTCCGTTGTCTTCGAGCGTCAACGGTCCGATCAAGGGGGCCTGAAGTACGCGGCGCTCCCCCAGGTCGCTGCGGACCTCATGACCGGTCCCGGTCGATCGCCAAACGAGGCTGAAGCACTGATCCGCTGGATGCAGGACAACGAGGGTGCGTGGCGTGCCTGACCTCGTTGACGTCGCCCGCTCCTCGCTCCTCGATGCCCTCGAAGCGCTTGAACAACAGAAGGACGCCCTCGTCGTCGTCGGCGCGCAAGCGATCTACCTTCGCGTCGGCGAGGCGTACGCGGCGGTCGCACCCTTCACGACGGACGGCGGGGGCAACTGTCGTCCGCACGTACCGCGGGCTAGCCTCCGGCGATGGAGTGCGACCGGTGTGTGGCCTCAGGAACGTAGTTCGTGATCGTCAGATGGGTCGCGGCGCGGTTGTTGCGTGACTTGATCGTCCACATGTAGGTCTTCTCGGCCTCCAGCACGTGCCACCGCTGGGACGAGTACAGGTCGCGGATGGCCGGCGTGTCCTTGATGACCACCATCACCTTCGCAGGGACCCGAGAGAGGACATCCGCGAGGCGTCGCTGGTCGGACGAGGCAAAGGGCCGGTTGTCGTAGTCGCTGAACTCGCTGTCGTA
>JANXWH010000171.1 GCA_025351245.1 Chloroflexota bacterium
GACAGCGGACGCGGCGCAAAGCAGGCCGTCGTCGAGACCTGGCGCCCGCACGAGGCGCACCCGCGTAGTCGGCGAGCCAGCAGCGACCAGGCCTTGGCGTGTCCGGGACGCGGCCGGCGGAAACCGTCAGGCCCGCGACGCTCGGCCAGGTAAGCCTCGCAGGCCTCGTGGGCGGCAAAGCGCTGCCGGCGTGGCGAAGCACCGCTGCAACTCGATCGGCGTTCGCGAGAAGCTCGAGCGAGGCACCGATTGGCACCCCCACCTGCGCTGGCCGGAGACAACCGGACAGGCACACCGGGCGGAACGTCAAGCAGGCCGACGAGGCGTGATGGTCGTCCCAAGCTTGGCCCGGGCCAGGGTGGCTCAGCGGGCCCGGGCCGACTTGCCCGGGTGGCTCAGTGGGCCCGGGCCGACTTGCCCGGCGTGTAGTCGCCGGCGACGACCGGCTCGATCAATCCGAAATCGCCGTCCCGGCGCCGATAGAGCACGTTCACCCGCTCGCTCTCCGCGTTCACGAAGACGAAGAAGGCGTGGCCGAGCGACTCCATCTCGACGATCGCGTCCTCCTCGAACATCGGCTCGATCGCGAACCGCTTGGTCTTGACCACCCGGCGCTCGCGGTCGCCGTCCGCAGTCCCGTCCGCGATGCGAGAGAGGATGCCCTTCTCCTCGGGCCCACGGGCGCGGTTGCGGGGCTTCTCGCGGTGGTCCACGGCGCGCCGCTCCACCTTGTCCACGACCTCGTCGATCGCCGCCTCGTACGTGACGGCGTCGGCACGACCGCGCAAGGCCTGGCCATCGATCACCAGGGTCACCTCGGCGATGCGCGAGTCGTCGGTGCTCCGATGGTGTTCGACGGAGATCTCGAGAATCGCTTCCGTCCGGTCATCGAGGAAGCGCTCCAGGCGCCGCATCTTCCGCTCGGCGTACTGCCGCACGGCATCCGGGACATCGAGGTTCTTGCCCTTGACGATCGTCCTCACGGTTGACCTCCAGGGTGGCGGCGGCCCGCGACGCGAGGAGCGGCGCGAGCGACCGGCAGGCGTGGTTTGAGTATAGCCTCGGCCTCGTCGGGCCCCATGCTTCGGCCCCCTGCTTCCGCCCCCTGCTTCCGCCCCCTGCCCAGCTGATCATGCCTCGCGGGCCACCGCGCAGGCGGAGACGCCCGATGCGCCTGCCGCGAGGAGCGCCTGGGCACAGGCGACGAGTGTCGCGCCGGTCGTCGCCACGTCGTCCACGAGCACGATCCAGCGTCCGACGACCACCGCGCGGGCCGCGTCCTGCACGCGAAACGCGTCTGCGACGTTCTCCGCTCGGCGCTCCCGGCCCAGCTCGAACTGCGGGCGTGTCTGGCGAGCTCGTGCGAGTGCCACGACGGTGGGGAGCCGGAGGCTCGCCGCGGCCGCCTCGGCGAGCAGGACCGCCTGGTCGTAGCCGCGCCTGCGCCGCCGCTCCGCGTGGATCGGGACCGGAACCAGCAGCTCGCCGCCCGCTCCGCACTCCGCCCAGCGGGCCGCCATCGCGGTGCCGAGCGGCACCGCCACCCGGCGCTCGCCCGCGTACTTGAGCGCGTGGAGCGCGCTCCGCACGACGCCCGCGTACGGGGCGCACCACTCCAGCTGGAGCAGGGGGAGTGGCACCGCGGACGGAAGCCCCAGCGGGACGCCGGGGGGCGCGCCTTGGCGGGCGTAGAGCGCGGGCAGGCACACGGCGCACAGGACAGCGCCCTCCGCGCGGCAGCCGGCGCAGGCCGCCGGGAAGGCCAGGTCAAGGAGGCGACCCACGACGCGGACCGGAAGGGACGAAGCGGTCACCCAGTCAGGCTAGCGGCCGCCGCTGCACCCCGGCTTACGACAACCGAGGCGCCCGACGCGCCAGCGCCCGGCCAGCACCCGGCACCCCGGCGCCAGCGCCCGTACCCGTGCCCGGCGCCCGACGCGCCAGTGCGCGGCCAGCGCCCGTACCCGACGCCCGGCACCCGACGCGCCAGTGCGCGGCCAGCGCCCGTACCCGACGCCCGGCACCCGGCGCGCCAGCGCGCGGCCAG
>JANXWH010000237.1 GCA_025351245.1 Chloroflexota bacterium
CTGGCCGAGCCGCGAGATTCGCATCCACACCTGGGAGGCCCCGACGACGAAGGAATTGCAGTCATCGGAGAGCCCGCGCGTGACCACCGAGACGATCATCGGGTCGCCCTGGGGCGAGTACTCGAAGCAGAGCTTGGCCCACGTGTCGTCGTCGGCCCAGACCACAAGGACGCCGGCATCGAAGGTGGTGCGGAAGTCGACGGAGACGCGGGCGCTCAGCTGGAAGTCTCCCTCCAGGCGTCCCAGCAGCCGGGGAGCAGTGAGGATCGGGGACGGCTCGGTTGCCTGGCCGGGGTCAATGAACAGGTCGGTGCGAGGACCCGCGGTGACGGCGAGGGCGCCCGCCGGCGAGAGCTCCCAGCCAACCGGTGGCACCGACCAGGACAATGTCAGCGGGACTCCCGGGACCGTGATCGGCTGGCGATTGTCCATTGGTCTACCTCCGCTCCGAAGTGATAGACCCCCACGTGGAGGCCGCCCAACGGCTGCCCCCAGGTGGGGTCGTCCATGGTCAGGACTCGAACAACAAGCTCCGCAGCACCGGCGGGACCGGCTCCGCGATCAGGCCGCCGCGGAGGGCGATCTGGGCGAGTGCCGCGCCCTTGTCGGCCGTGGCGAGGAACGAGCGAGCGCCCTCGAGATCGGTGAAGATCCCGAGCGAGCAGCGTCCATACTTCGCCTCCACCCATGAGACCACTTCGCCCGCGAGGGCGTCACGGCCAATCGTCGTGAGCTCGGTCGGGTCGACCGTCGTCACGACATCGGCGCGGTGGTCGGCGTCGAAGCGGAGGACGAGGCTGGCCCACAGCGCATCGCCGTCGAAGACGCCGAAGACGACGCTGGTCCCCGGCTCGATGAACGTGCGGACGGCCTGCGTGCCGGCCTCGTAGGTCGTCCCGAAGCGCCACTGAAGGCCGAGGGTGTCCCGGGCGCGACCCGGATAGGTGACGATGGCGTCCGGGTAGTCGTCCATCAGGGCGTACGTGCGCTGCACGTAGACATCGAGGTCCTCGTCCGACCGCCAGGTGCCCTGGAAGGCGCCCACGTACCTGTCGAAACCGCGTCGCTCGAAGACGGCTACGAAATCGCAGGCACCCGGATTGGCGTCGTAGATCGCCTTCGCCGCCGCGTGTGGATCATCGATCCGGTCAACCGGCTTGACGATCTCTGCCTTCATTGAATGAACGAATTTGAGGATCCGGCCATCCTCGTGGATCACGATAATCCGGCGTTTGCCCTTGGCCGATTCGAGCAGCAGGGCCTGGAGGTTGCGCCAGTGGTCGACGTTCGCGTCGACCATGAGGGGGTTCTCGTGCAGCATCAGTCGTCCTCCGGCCCTACAGCGCGCACTCGAAGATCTTGATGGAGTAGGCCGGCATGGCGACTGCGAGGATCGAGCCTCGCGGGGTCACCACCTCGCCCGTCCACAACTCAGTCACCGCCCCGAGCTCCTGCCCGATGCTCACCTCGGCGTCGATCGGGTCGGCGGTCGGGTTGGCCACGAAGACGACCACCCGCGAGTCGTCGCCCGGCACGCGGTGGATCGTCACGTCGAGCCGCGGGTCGCTGCGGGTGAAGCGCGCCGCCCCGAGTTCCGCCAGGGCCGCGGCGAGCGTCGGGCCCGCGTCCCCCATGTCGGGCACCAGCACGATCCGGCCGGAGCCGACCACGTACGACGTGCCCACCGTGCTGCCCCCGGCGAGAACCGGCGCGCCGTCGCCCGAACAGGCACCGGCGAGTGTCCCGTCGGGCCGCATCGCCTCGTCCAGCGACGGGAGGCGCGGTCCGAGGACCACTGTCCCTCCCGCCTTCGCGTACGCGAGCAGGCGCTGCTGGAGCGCCGCACTCATGTACTCGAATGAGCTGACCACCAGGGCCTTGTAGCTCGACCAGCGCTCGGACGCGAGCTTCGTGTCCGAGAGGAGGTACGCGTACCCGGCGTCGAAGAGGCCCCGGTAGGCGGCATTGAAGCGGTCGGCCTTGGCCATCTGGATCGGCTCGGCGAAGCCCAGCGAGGTTTCCGAGACCGTCATGAAGGACGGGTACTCGGAGAACCCGCTCGGGGTCTCGAGGAAGTCGCCCGGGAAGGAGACGAGCACGCTTGCCGCCTCGAGCCGGTCGTACTCGCGGTTCGCGAGCAGGAGAACGTCGGCCTGGCGGCGGAGATCCACGAAATCATGGTCGATCGCGATCTCGTTCGCCCGCCCGAACATAGCGGCGTGATCCTCGCGGACGCGGCCGTCGCGGCGGATCGGCGAGTCGAGCCAGCGGTCGCGCTCGACCAGCATGTACCGGCTGAAGCCCTTGAGGCCCTGCATCAGGGCGGCCTTCGTGACGAACTCCTCGTCGTAGAGCTCGCCCGGGTTCAGATACCACGACCAGACCCCGGCGATGAACTCGGGGATATACGGGAAGCGGCTCGTCCCGACGACGTACGACCCGACCGTCTTGACGTGCTCGTAGAGCTCCTTGCGGGAGTAGATGTCGAATCCGACGAAGTCGACCTTCTCCTCCAGGCCCATCAGGTCGAACGGCGTGGTGAAGCCGCTGACGGCGCCGCCCGGGCCTAGCGGGTGCGGGTAGTTGTGGAAGAGCGGGATGCCGGTCAGGCCGCCGTCGCGCATCATGCCGGCGAGCCGGTCGATGCTGTCGACCAGGTACCGCTCGCGGTAGGCGATCCAGTCGGAGTAGTAGGGGACATCCTTCATCGTCGCGCCCGCGTCGAAGCGGCGCGGCGGATCGACCTCGGCGAGCGTGCCGTAGGTGGTGCCGTAGCACGCGTTGAGCGCCGCGAGGCTGCCGTACTTCTCGGCCAGGAACGCCTGGTACCGGGCGATCGAAGCCGGGTGGTAGTCGCAGGCGTAGGCGTTCACGTGGAAGAAGAACGCCATCTCGTTGTCGACCTGCGCCGCGACGAGACGGCCCTTCGGGTACACGTGTTTCGCGAGGATCGGCAGGATTGCGTCGTACCAGAGCGCAGTCTCGTCGAAGAACTTGTCGACCGCGTAGCTCAGCGCCGGGATCGGGCGGGGCACCTGGGTGAGGACGGCCTTCGTCCCCTGCCCATTGAGCGCCTGCAGCTCGGGGTCGGCGAGGATCCGGCCCGGGTAGCCGAACCAGGTCAGCTCCGAGTTGATCTGGGGGCCGGGCCGCGCGACGATGTTGAGGCCCTTGGACTCGATCAGCGTGAGGAACGCGTCGATGTCCTTGTTGCCGGAGAAATCGAACTTCCCGCGCTCGATCTCGTGGATCTCCCACGGGATGTAGATCGAGACCATGGTGAAGCCCATCGCCTTGACGCTTTCGAGGATGCCGTCCCACTTGTCGCGGTCGAGCCGCCAGTAGTGGACGGCCCCGCCGTAGAGCGGCGTGATCTTCCCGTCGATACGGAATGCGTGGTCGCCAGCCGTTATGGCGGACGGCGGAGGAGTGGGCGCGCTGGTCGTCATGTCAACCCTCGTCGCGGTGGAAGTTGGTCGCGGGTAGTCGGCCCGCAGGGGTCCGGAGATGGATTGGTGGTGCACCCTCCCGGGCTACTTGCGGCGCCCGAGCGCAACGGCGGCGATGATGATCACGCCGCGAATCATCTCCTGCTGGCTTGCCTCCAGGCCAGCCAGGATCAGGCCGTTGTTGATGAGCCCGATCATCAGGGAGCCCACGAGGGCCCCGATGACGGATCCGCGTCCGCCGGCCAGGCTGGTCCCGCCCAGGATGACGGCAGCGATCGCGGAGAGCTCGTCGCCGGTGCCCCACTGGTAGCGGCCCGACGAGAGCCGCCCGGCGTAGAGCATCCCGGCCAATGCTGCGGTCACGCCGCAGGCCATCAGCACGGCGAACTTGATCTTCTTCGTGCTGATCCCGGAGAACTCGGCGGCCATCCGGTTGCCGCCGGTGGCCAGCACCTTCCGACCGAACGCCGTCTTGTTGAGGACGATCACCCCGATCAGAACGAGGACGAAGGTCCAGATGATCAGGGACGGGATCGGACCGAGCCCTCCCGACCCGAAGACGGCGTTGTACGTGTCGTTCAGGATCGGCTGGGGGGCGGATTTCGTGATCCACTGGGCGGTACCGTGGGCGATGCCCAGCATCCCGAGCGTCACGAGGAACGAGGGGATGCGGACCACCGTCACGAGGACGCCGTTGAGCGCGCCGATAGCCGCGCCGGTGGCGAGTCCCGCGACGATGCCGGGGATCAGGCCGAAGTGGGAGATCGCTATGGCGGTGGTCACCGAGGCGAGCCCCGCCACGGCCCCGACCGAGAGATCGATCTCGGCCGAGGCGATCACGAACGTCATCCCGACCGCGATGACCGAGATCGTCGCAGTCTGGTTGACGATGTTGACGAGATTGCTCGGGTTGAGAAAGCCGCTGTCGCTCAGCGTCACCGCGAAGAAGAGGAACGTCGCGGCGAACCCGATGTAGATGATGTAGTTGCGCCACTCCAGCCCCTGGAGAGCCGCCAGCCTGCGGCCCGGCGTTCGATCGGCGTCAGGCATGTGCGGCGGTCCTCCCAAAGCCCTGGACGGCAAGGTGCAGGGTGTCCTCGTCGGCGATGTCGTTGCGCATAAGGCTCTGGTCGACCGACCCGTCGCGGAAGACCAGGACGCGGTCGCAGACGGCCAGCAGCTCGGGGAACTCGGACGAGATGAGGATGACCCCCTTGCCGGCGTCAGCCAGGGCCCGGATCATCCCCACGATCTCGACCTTCGTGCCGATGTCGACACCTGCGGTCGGCTCGTCCATGAGGATGATGTCGGGCTCGGTGCCCATCCACTTCGCCAGGACAACTTTCTGCTGGTTGCCGCCCGAGAGCAGCTGGACGGGGCGGTCCACGTTCGCGACCTTCACGTTGAGGTCGGCCACGAGCTTCGCCGCGATCCGATCGCCCTTGGCGTCGTTGAGCCAGCCTCCCTTCGAGAAACGGCCCAGCAGGGGAAGCAAGAGGTTGTTGCGAACCGAATGCTCGAGCACGAGCCCTTGGAGCCGCCGGTCCTCGGGCACGAGGCTGATCCCGGCGGCGATAGCGTCGTGCGAGTTCTTGATCGCGACCTCGCGGCCCCGGACCTTGATCGTCCCGGACTGGATCGGGTCGATCCCGAACAGGGCGCGCACTGTCTCTGTCCGCCCACTGCCCATCAGGCCGGCGAGCCCGAGGATCTCGCCCCGGTGCAGGTCGAGGCTGATCCCGCGTAGCCGCGGCTTCACGTGCAGATCGCGCACCTCCAGGAGCGGCCCCTCGTCGCGCTTGACGTCGCGCGGGGTCCACTCGAGAGCGCTCTCCATCCGTCGGCCGACGATCTGCTCCACCAGGTCCTCCGCCGAAAGGTTGGCCGCCGCGGTGGTGGCGACGAGACGTCCATCGCGGAGGACGGTCACTCGGTCTGCGACCCGGAAGATCTCCTCTATGCGGTGAGAGATGTACACGATCGCGATCCCCTGGCCGGTGAGCGAGCGGATCAGCTCGAAAAGGTGATCCGCTTCGTCCTTGGCGAGCGAGGCTGTCGGCTCGTCCATGATCAGGACGCGCGCATCCTGCGAGCGTGCCTTGGCGATCTCGGTGAGCTGCCAGAAGGCAGTGCTGAGATCCTCTAGGCGCCGATCGGGGTCGACGGTCACGCCCATCTGCGCGAACAGGTCCTTCGTGCGACTGGCCGAGGCCCGGTCGTCGAGCAGGCCGAGGGCTCCTCGCCGCTCCCTGGTGAGGAACACGTTCTGGGCCACGGTCAGGGTCGGGACGACGCTGAACTCCTGGAAGATCATCGCGATGCCGCGGCTCATCGCGTCCTGGGAGGACGTCAGGCGAACGGAGTCGCCTTCAATCTCGATGGTCCCGTCATCGGGCTGATAGACCCCCCGCAGGATCTTCATGAGGGTGGACTTGCCGGCGCCGTTGCCGCCGGCAAGTGCGTGGACCTCGCCACGCCGCACCTCGAAGTCCACGCCGTCGAGGACGCGGACTCCGCTGAAGCTCTTGGAGATGCCGGTCATCCGGACGGCGACGTCGGCCATGGACCTGATCCTCGTGATGAGGTGGTGCCGCCCCGCGGGCGGCGGAGCGGCACCGAACCCGTGGAGGACCCTGCTACTGCTTGTAGCTGTCCTTGACCTCCGCCGGAGCGTCGACGTGGTAGACGTCCTTCCACGCCTGGAGCACGTTCGCGTGCGAGACCGCGAGGGCCGGAAGGGCCACGAAAACGGGAGCCGTCTTGCCGAGGAGACCGTAGGCGGCGAGGTTCGCCTCCGTGACGCCCTGGTCGAACGGCCGCTGGGCGCCCAGGCCCTTGATGAGCTCGTCCTTCGCCAGCTGGATCGCGACGTTCTTGCCGAGGTCCTCGGTGGCGATGATCAGGTCCATCCGGTTGGACGCGCGCGCGGCGGCGATGACGCCCTCGGAGGGGACGTCCCAGACGGCCCAGATCGCCTTCAGACCAGGGGTCTTCGTGAGCATCGCGTTCGCCGCGGCCTGCGACTGCCCAGCGAAGTCGGAGCCCGTGACGCCCTTCTCGTCGACGATCTTGATGTTCGGGTACTTGTCCTGGATGGTGGTCTTGAAGCCTTCGTACCGATCGCGGGTCACGAAAAAGTCGGCCTCGTGGAAGATGAGCCCGATCGTGCCCTCGCAGTTCATGGCCTTCGCGGCGAGGTGCGCGGAGACGACGCCGTTGCCACGGTTGTCCGCGGAGACGACGCTGATGTAATCCTTGCCGGCGACCATGTCGTTCGGCACGTTGTCCATGAAGACGAGCTTGACGCCCTGGGCGGCTGCCTTCTTGTAGGCGTCCTTCGTTGCGACCGGGTCAGTCGGGATCGAGACGATGATGCTCGGCTTCTTCGCCAGGACCGTCTCGATTTGCGAGACCTGGGTCGCCGGGACGAAGTTCGCGTCGGTTGTCGCGACGATCTTGATATTCAGCTCGCCGAAGCGCTGGGTGAGGCCGGCGATCTGGGCGGCCGACCAGTCGTCGCCGCCGTAGTGCATGACGATGGCGGCCGTGGCGCTCATGGCCTTGACCTTGGTGAGCTCCTCCGGTGTGAGGGTGACCGAGCTGGCCTCGGACGGATTCTCACCGTGCGGGCCCTTGCTGAGGACGCCGGCCGCCTCCGCGGCGGTGAGGTTGGCGTCGGCGTTGCAGGCCGCGGCTGCCGACGCGGCCGCCGAGGGCGCTGCCGACGCGGCCGCTGAGGGCGCAACCGAGGGCGCCGCCGACGCGGCCGGGCTCGGCGAGGCGCCCGACGAGCAGGCGGAGACGAGCATGACGACGCCGGCGATCGCGCCGACCATCTTTCGAGCGGGAACCATTGACGCTCCTCCAGGTGAGTGCCTACTTGCCGGTTGAACCCGGCCCACACAGCTGCCCGGGTGGGGATGCCGTTCGTGCACCTCCGCGACGGGTTGGCCCCCCGATTGCGGTGTCGCCAGGTGTCCGTGGAGCGACGTCGCGGGAACGCCCCGGTGTCGCCGGACTGGACTTTTCGCCTGTCACGGTGTATCTAATGCCGTACAACGGCGGAAGTCAAGTCCAAATTGTGCAGAATGGCGGCAACGAGGGATGGAAGACCATCGGTCGTCGGTCGGCGATGTATCGTCCGCACCGAGGGCGGAGCAGCTGCTCCGCGCGGGAGCGGGAGAGGACGTCGCCTAGGTGTCAGGTCGCGCGGGTGGAACCGGTGAGGCCGGCACAACACGCCCGCTGCCCGCCCCTACGCGTTTCCGGGGGGCGGGCCGGCGGATCCGGTTCGAGCGCGACAGCCTGGCCCAGGTGCTCACACTGGTTCGCTCCGGGCGCGCGGTCACCCGCCAGGCGATCGAGGCCACGTCCGGCCTCGGCCGTGCCGTCGTCGCCGATCGGATCGCGACCCTCATGGCACGCGGACTCGTCGAGGACGGCGATCTGGGAGTCTCGACCGGCGGGCGGGCTCCGCGTCATGTGCGCTTCCGGGCGACGGCCGGCCACCTGCTCGTCGGCTCGCTCGGCACGACCATCCTCAGCGTCGGGCTCGTCGTGCTTATTGATGATAGTGGCGAGCATCCCATTCCCAAAGCATCGAAGGCTAAAATTGCCGCGCAAATTGTGTCGCATGTGGCAACACTCTACCTAAAACGGCAGTCGCCAAACACGACTGAAT
>JANXWH010000022.1 GCA_025351245.1 Chloroflexota bacterium
CGCGGACCGGCCCGCCTACCTGACCAAGGCCTGCGCGGGCGATCATGAGCTGCGAGCGCGCGTGAACCAGATGCTGGCCGTATCTGCCGAAGCGGAGGCGTTCATTACCGACCTCCTGGAACGCTGGAAGCCGGCGACCGCTCACAACCGCTACCGGGGCTGTCATGCGTTCTTTCGCTGGCTCGTCGAGGAGGGCGAGATCCGCGACAACCCGATGGAGCGAATGAAGCCACCGCGGCTCCCCGAAGAACCGCCGCCCGTCTTGCGGGAGGTCGAGCTTCGGGCTCTCCTGGTGGCGTGCGAGCGGGACAAGGCGTTTGCAGGGCGCCGGGATGAGGCGATCCTGCGGGTATTCATGGACACGGGGGCGCGGCGGGGCGAGGTCCTCAATCTGAGCCTCGCCGACGTCGACCTCGAGCAGGGCCTCCTCCGCGTCACGGGCAAGTGTCGCCGATCACGGAAACTCCCCACCCTCGATCATCGAAACTCCCCAGGTGAGCACCCGGGCGGGGCGGACGTCAGCTTAGCGGCTTGACGGTGCCATCACCCCCTTCCGAACCTGCTCGGCACGGGCACGGTGGGCGCGCATGCGGTAGCTGTCGCCGTCGATGTTGAAGACGACGGATCGATGGAGCAGCCGGTCGAGCATCGCCGCAGCGACGGTGGGGTCGTCGAAGATCCGACCCCAGGACGCGATGCCCAGGTTCGTCGTGAGCGCGATCGAGCCGCGCAGGTAGCGCTGGCTGACGACCTGGAAGAGCGCCGCGGCGGCTTCGGCCGGCAGGGGCAGGTAGCCGACCTCATCGATGATCAGGAGGCGTGGACCCGCATAGAAGCGCATCGTCGTCGCCCAGCGCCCCTCGATCGCCGCCCGATGACAGCGCGCGGCGAGCTCGGCGGCGGTCGTGTAGTAGGTCCGGTAGCCGGCCTCGACGGCCGCCCGCCCGAGGGCGACCGCGAGCATCGTCTTGCCGACCCCGGGTGGGCCGATGAAGAGCAGGTTCGTCGCGTCCTCGAGGAAGCGCAGCGTGCCGAGCTCGTTGACGAGCGAGCGATCGACCGAGGGCTGGGCGTCGAAGTCGAAGTCCGCGAGACGCCAGGGCGCCGGCAGCGAGGCGAACCGCTCGAGGCTCGCCCGTCTGCGGGCCTCGGTGGCCGTCACCTCGATCCCGAGCAGCCGCTCGAGCATGGCGGTGTGCCCGAGGTTCTCCGCTCTCGCCGCCTCGAGGACGCCCGGCAGGGCCTCGGCGGCAGCGGCGAGGCGAAGCGTGGCGAGGTGACCCCGGAGCGCCTGATAGACCGAGCCCTCGGACGTGGTGCTCACCGGAGCACCTCGACGAGCTCAGCATAGCGGGCCAGGTCGACGACCACCTCGCGGGCCTCCGCACCTCCGGTGAGCGCTCGTGCCGCGGCCCTCGCCGCGGGACCCGGCGGATGGTTGCCCTTGCGCTCGCAGGGTGGCAGCGTGGAGAAGGCCCCCAGGACGGCCCGCTCGAGCAGCGCCCGGTGCTCGTCGGTCCGGACCAGGCCGTGGCCGACGCGGTGGACGGCCACGAGCGTGCCCGAGGCGGCGACGATCTCGAGGGTCGGGCTCCCCAGGCGCTGACGGATGGTGAGCGCCGCGCCGATGAAGCCCGGTGGCACGGAGTAGCGGGCACCCCGGAAGGCGACCGTCGCGTTGGCGTCGACCGGCCCCGTCTGCTCGATCGTGGCGGGGTACGGCAGCGGGGGCAGCGCTCTGAGCGGCTCGGCCTGGGCGAGTGCGCGGACATTCGAGTCGGCCCGCCGGCGCACGTCGCCGATCGTCTCGCAGAACCGGTCGAGGCTGGCCTGCGCCTCGACCATCGTCCGCGCCGGCATCGTCCGCCACCATCGTCCGCACGCATAGCGGACGGCTGCCTCGACCGATCCCTTTCGATTCCCGCGCCGCGGCGGGCAGGGCCGGATGATCGCGCCATAGTGCCGAGCGACCGGGGCGAACGACGCCTGGACGTCGCCGGTGCCCGGCACGATGACCGTGGCGAGCCGATCGGTCCGCCAGGCGGGGGTCGTCCCGCCGAGGCGGCGCAGGACGCCGCCGAGCGCCTCGACGAGATGGGGCTGGTCCTCGGAGGTCGCAATGACGCCCCGGACGCGGCCCGAGTGGGGCAGGGTGCCGAGGAGGACGTGGGCCGTACCGCCCCAGGGTGCCCGGCGACGCTCGAACCAGTCCCACTGGATCTCGTCGCCCGGCGGGTGCTCGATCTCGATCGTGGCCCGGCCGCGGACACCGGTGCAACGCTCGCAGTGTGGGCGCAGGCCATGCTGGCGGACACCCCGGGCGAACGACGGATAGCTGAGTGGGTAGCCGAGCGGCATGACCTCGTCGAAGAGCGCCGTCAGCCAGAGGTGCGGGTCGTCGGCGAAGCGCGCCGCGAGGTACGCGACGAACGGTTCGAGCGGGTCGGGGGCGACCCGTTTCCTGACGCCCGGCGTCCGCTCTCCCCTGACATAGGCGCGGACCGTCT
>JANXWH010000056.1 GCA_025351245.1 Chloroflexota bacterium
AGCGCACCGATCCGCGCCTGCACGCCGTCGGATACGACCAGCGCCGCGTTGTACGTGAACAGGGCCGGGATCTGCGCCTGGTACGTCTCGAGCTGCGCGAACGCGGACCAGATCGTGGCGTTCTCGTCAGCCGGGTTCTTGAGCTCAATGACCGCGAGCGGCAGCCCATTCACGAACAGCACCACGTCCGGGCGCCGCGTGTGCTGACCCTCGGCGACCGTGAACTGGTTGACCGCCAGCCAGTCGTTGTTCGCGGGGACGTCGAAGTCGAGCACGCGTGCCTGCGCTCCGGCGATCGAGCCGTCCGCCCGGCGGTATTCGACCGTGATCCCGTCCACGAGCATCCGGTGGACCGCCCGGTTGCGCTCGATCGGCGAGGGCGCATCCAGGCGGGTCAGCTTGCGGTAGGCGTCTTCGAGCGCCTCGGGCGGCAGGGCCGGGTTGAGCCGGACGAGCGCCTCCCGCAGGCGGTGTTCCAGAACCACGTCGCGGTACGTGGGGTCGGACCGCTCCGCTGCGGGTTCGCCGGCCGCAAGTTCAGGGCCGTGGCGGACCGAGTAGCCCAGGCCGCCGAGCCACGCGAGGGCGGCCTCTTCGACTATTGACTCGGCGAAGCGGCTCGTCATGCGCCGTCATCCGCGAGCAGGTTGAGGACGACCCGGATCATGAGCTGCTTGTGGCCCGGATCGCTCTCGGCGATGAGCAGGGCCAACGCGACGAGGGCGGTGTCGGCGAAGCGCGGCGAGGAGTCGGAACGCAGGAGCGCGCCGTTCAGCCGCAGGTACTCGAGGAAGAGCAGGCTGCCGATCCGCTTGTTCCCGTCGACGAAAGGGTGGTCCTTGATGACGAAGTAGAGGACGTGCGCGGCGCGCGCCTCGACGCTCGGATAGAGGGGCTCGCCGTCGAAGGTCTGCTCGATCGACCGCAGGATCCCCGAGAGCTGCTCGCCTCGCTCCTGGCCGAAGAGCCCGGTCACCTCCGCTCGTTCGGCCAGCGCGCCGCGCATCTGGACGATCGCGAGGCGGGCTGCGTCGAGGGTGAGGTCGGCCGTCGGGTGGCTCGGGCGGGCCGGGGCCTCCGGGAGCCGGTCCTCGTCGTACTCCAGCAGCAGCCGCCAGGAGCGAGCGTACTGCTGCACCACGTCCAGCACCGCCCGGCCCTCGTCGGTGACGAGCGCGTGATGGTCGAGCGTGCGCGCCAGCAGCGCGACCGCCTGCTCGATCTCGTCCAGCCCCTTCTCGCGCAGCCGCCGCTCGTTGAGGGAGTAGCCCTGCAGCACGTGATCGCGGAGCGTGCGGGTTGCCCAAATGCGAAACTGCGTGCCGCGCTTCGAGTTGACGCGGTAGCCGACGGACAGGATGGCGTCCAGATTGAACTGTTCAATCTGGCGGACCACCTCCCGGTCGCCCTCCCGTTGAACTGTTGCATTTATTGCAACAGTTGCCTCGCGCTGCAGCTCGCCGGACCCGAACACGTTCCGCAGGTGGCGGGAGATCACCGACTTGTCGCGCCCGAACAACTCAACCATCTGGTTCAGTGACAACCAGACCGTCTCTCGCTCGAGCCGCACGTCAAGCCGGATCTGCCCGTCGGGAGCCTCGAAGAAGACGATCTCGCCGCGGGGCGTCGAGTCGACGGGGCTCACGAGAGATCCTCCCCCCACAACGTCGGCTTGGACTCGGATATCCGATGTCGTCCTGCGGACTTGGTGGCCCGCCGCGGGAACTTCGGGCCCGGCCCGTACTCGACGCCAGGTCCACGCTGCTGGATGGACGTCTTGACGAGGATCTCGCGCCGGATCAGATCGTCCAGCAGCGTGTTCGCCCGGTGCACCGTCAGGTCGAACAGGTTCTGGATCGTCCGGTTGGTGATCTTGCCGTACTCCGCAACATGGGCGATGACCTTGCGGTCCGTCTCGGACACGCTGCGCGTCTGGTAGGTGACCGCAGGACCGAGAGCGGCAAGGGCGCTCCCACTGAGCTTATAGGTCGGTCCGCCCGCCGCCCGCCGCCCGGCCCTGGCCGGTTCGACCATCCCCGGCGGATCCAGGGCGAGACGACCAAGGATCGTGGCGGCCTCGGCGGCGGTCCGCTGCAGGATCGGGGCGATCCCCATCGGCGTGATCGTGCGTGTCGAGCACAAGTGGAACAGGGTCAGGAGGGCGTCCGTGTCGTCTCGCTCCACCGTCGGCAGCTGGGCCACATAGCGGGCAATGTGCGTGTTCGGAGCGCCCCCAACGAGGTGGACCGAGACATGATCCTGCCCCGCCTCGATCAATGGCAGACCTCGACCCGTACGGATCATGGAGACGTACATCCGATCGATCCCCCGGCCATATTCCTCCGCGAAGCCCAGGACGCGCGCGGCGTTGGCGAGGGTCCGATTCCTCGGCTTTGGTGGGTGGGTCAGGATGTTCTCGGGCGTTACGCCGGAGACGAGCGGCCCAGGCGAGGTGACCACGAGGACGGCCGGGGAGTGCTCCACGGTCACCGGACCCGGCAATCGGTAGTCCCGGTGGACCAGGCCATTCGCGATGGCCTCGCGGACGGCGAGCTCCGGGAAGTCCTGGAGCTGGATCTGCTGCCCATCGGGCAGGGTGAGCGGTGCGCTGTTCAGTCGGGCACGAACGACCTCCATCACCCGGGCGAAGGCGACGACGAGTGGGCCGTCGAGGCGCTCGACCGCTGACGGCTCCCCGCCCGGCGTAGGCCGGAACTGGTACACGAGCCTCGGTCGGCCCGGCGCCGCACGCAGGAGCAGCGCTTCGCCGGCACGGTTGAGGACATCGCCGTGAACGAGGTCGAGAAGCCGCAGCAGGTCCAGGTCGCTGCGGTCGGCGAGAGCGCGGCGATCGTCGGGTAGCCCGGCGAGGACGGTCCTGAGGGTCGCGTACGAAAGTGGCGACACCTCGTCCGCTCTACGGTCCGACGGTCTCGCTGACCAGTCGATCCCGAGGCGGTCGTCGCGCAGCGACGAAGCTTCCGCCGGAGACATCGGCTGGCACTGGTTGCCCAGGCGCCGGTACGGACGGCCCTTGGAGTCCGCGTAGACGTCGAGCCCCTCTGGCACGGCGACCGCGAGGAGTCGCACGCCGAGATGGGTGATCGCCTGGACCGATACGAGCAGGTTGGGCTTCGTCGACGCATAGATGGACTGGCGCAGATGCTCGCCGTCCAGAGCCGTGCCCCTGAATGCCGCCGGTCCGGCCTCTCGATCGGCGATGCCGAGGACGATCGTGCCACCGGTGCCATTGGCCAGGCAGATGGCGGCTTCGGCGATGTCTCGCTCTGTGTCCTCGGGCCGAGCCTTGTCCTGCTTGAACTCCAAAGTCTGGCTTTCAAGTTCGCCTGCTCGTCGCCCAGACTCGATCGCCGAGAGGGTCGCGGCGAGATCGAGTGTCGACATCAAGCGCTCCGAGTTTGGCGGAAGTTTAGCTGGGAGTGCATCCTTGCACGCTAGCTAAACTCCGTCAATCCATGGACCTTGGCGACGTCGAGGTCCATGCACCCGACCGGATAGGTCTGCCCGTCCGGATTACTCAGCATGGTGAGTAGTTCTACGCAATGCTTCGAGTAGACGGTCGATCGTCCCGGGCATCACAGTCGTGCCCCGATGACGCGCTCCGCGTCTGCTACTCGCAATTCGCCTGAGATGAGCTTTGGCAGCAAGGTGTCGCGCAACGCGGCCAGGGCGTCGGATTCGCGCCGGCAGCCGAGCGTTCGCGCCAGCAGTCTGTCCGCGAAGGAATCGAACGCAGCGATGACAGACGAAGGGGGAGCGACCACTGGGAGGCTGAGAATCGACTCGACTTGGGCGCGCTGATGGCTCTTCGAGGTCCCGGTCACGAGACTCTCGATCTGCTGCCGAAACAACGGCGAGCGCGCGAGGCAGTAGACATAGCCTCGCGTGAAGGGAGACAGCGCGCATAGGACTAGAAACTCGGTCGAGCAAACCGCTCGCTCGCCCGGACGCACGTCAACCATCCACACGCGTTCGATCTCGGGGTTGAGCTTGGAGAGCAGGATC
>JANXWH010000230.1 GCA_025351245.1 Chloroflexota bacterium
CACCCCGCCTACAGGATCACGAAGGGCGAGGTGACCTGGAAGGGTCGCAACATCCTGGCGCTCCCAGCCGACAAGCGGGCGCGCCTGGGCATGTTCCTCGCCTTCCAGAACCCCATCGCGGTCCCCGGGCTCTCCGTTGCCAGCTTCCTGCGCACCGCGCTCAACGCGAAGCGGCAGGGCGTCGAGTCGAACCCGGACATCGACCCGACCGATCCCATCCGCGGCGGCATCGGCATGGGAGACTTTCGCCGGCTCATGCGGGCGAAGATGGCGCTCCTCAAGATGGACGAGGCGTTCGCGATGCGCTACGTCAACGAGGGCTTCTCCGGCGGCGAGAAGAAGCGCCTTGAGATGCTCCAGATGGCGGTCCTGGAGCCCGAGATGGCGATCCTCGACGAGACCGACTCCGGCCTGGACATCGACGCGCTGCGGATCGTGGCCGAGGGCGTCAACGCGATGCTCAACCCGAACCTTGGCGTGCTCCTGATCACGCACTACCAGCGGCTGCTCAACTACATCAAGCCGGACCAGGTCCACGTCCTCGCCCGCGGCCGGATCATCAAGAGCGGTGGGAAGGATCTCGCACTCCGGCTGGAGGAAGAGGGCTACGCGCCGGTCCTCCTCGAGGCGGGCTACGACGCGGACGAGACGGACGCCCCCGAGCTCGCCGAGCCGGCGGCGGCGCACTGACCCATGACGGACCTCGCGACCAGCCCCGCAGCCGGCCTCGCACGCGCCGGCGCGCCTGTGCCCGCGAGCCCCGGGCCTGCGCCCGCGAGCGCCGACCCGCGCGGCGCGCTGGATCCACGCGGCGCGCTCGATCCACGGGCCCTCGCCGCCGACTTCCCGATCCTGGAGCAGCGTCCTCACGGGAAGCGGCTGGTCTACCTGGACGCGGCCGCCACCAGCCAGAAGCCGCGTGCCGTCATTCAGGCGATGGACCGCTACTACCGCGAGTACAACGCGAACGTCCACCGCGCCATCTACGAGATCGGCGAGCGGGCGACGCAGGAGTACGAGGGCGCCCGTGCCAAGGTCGCCCGGCTCATCAACGCGCCGTCCGCCCAGGAAATCGTGTGGACCCGCAACGCGACCGAGGCCATCAACCTCGTGGCCTACAGCTGGGGCCGCCGGAACATCGGCCCGGGTGACGCGATCGTCCTCACGGAGATGGAACACCACGCGAACCTGGTCCCATGGCAGATCCTGGCCCAGGATGTGGACGGCGACCTGGAGTTCATCCCGATCACGGACGACGGGCTTCTCCGCCTGGACGTCTTCGAGGTGCTCCTCCGCCTTCGTCCGAAGCTGGTGGCGTTCACCCACGTCTCGAATACGCTGGGAACCATCAACCCGGTCCGCGAGATGGTGGAGATGGCCCACGCGGCGGGCGCGCTCGTGCTCGTCGACGGCGCCCAGGCCGTCCCGCACCTGCCGGTGGACGTCCAGGCGCTGGGTGCCGACTTCTACGTCTTCTCCGGGCACAAGATGATGGGCCCGACCGGGTCCGGCGTCCTGTGGGGTCGCCGTGAACTGCTGGATGCGATGCCGCCGTTCATGACCGGCGGCGACATGATCCGCGAGGTCAAGCTGCGCCGGTCCGAGTTCAACGACGTCCCCTGGAAGTTCGAGGCCGGCACACCGGACATCAGCGCGGCGATCGGCCTGGGCGTCGCGGCGGACTACCTGCGCGAGCTGGGGATGGACCGGGTGCGCGAGCACGAGCGCGAGCTCCTCGCCTACGCCCTCGACGTGCTGCCGCGCGAGGTGCCGGGCATCGCCCTGTACGGGCCGTCGGCCGACCTCCGCGGCGGCGTCATCGCGTTCAACCTTCCCGCGATCCACCCGCACGACGTCGCCCAGATCCTGGATCGCTCCGGCGTCTGCGTGCGGGCCGGCCACCACTGCACGATGCCGCTCCACGAGCGCCTGGACCTGGCCGCAACCGCGCGCGCCAGCTTCTCCGTGTTCACCACCACGGACGACATCGACGCCCTCGCCATCGGCCTCCGGGAGGTCCAGCGGGTCTTCGGGGGATAGCGGGGCAGGGCGCGGGCTGGCCGAGGGCAGCCGCGAGGTTCGCGGGCGCGCACTCAGGCTCGCACGACCCCTGCCCACGCCAGCTCGCCGTCTTGACCCGGATGTACGGAATTCCTACAATCGCGGTATGAAAACCACGGTCAGCGAGAAGGGCCAGATCACGATCCCAAAGCGGCTGCGCGATCGCCTCGGGCTCCGGCCCGGGACCGTGCTCGACTTCGAGGAGGCGGGCGGGCGGCTCGTCGGCAGGAAGCTGGTGCCCGCGGACCACCTCGACGAGTTGCTCGGGATCCTGGACCTTCCGGGCGGCGCCGATGCGTTCGTCCGCCAGACGCGCGGCCCCGGCCCGGGCGATGCCGGCCTCGAGGCGCGCGTTCCGGGCCCGAACGACCCGGGCCGATGATCACGGCCGTCGACACGAACGTCCTGCTGGACGTCTTCACGGACGACCCGACGCTCGGCGCCGGGTCCCTTGCGGCACTGCGCGCCTGCCTCGCCGAGGGTTCGCTCATCGCCTGCGACGTGGTCTGGGCGGAGCTCATCGCCGCATTCCCGGATCCGGATGCCGCGAACCGGGCGCTCGAGGCGATCCCCGTCGCCTACGAGCCGATCGGGCGCGTCGCTGCGGCTCGAGCGGGACAAGCCTGGCGGGGGTATCGACGCGCCGGCGGGCCGCGGGAGCGCGTGACCGCCGACTTCCTGGTTGGAGCGCACGCGGCGGAGCAGGCCGACCGGCTGCTGACGAGGGACCGCGGCTTCCACCGCCAGGCGTTCGCCGACCTCATGATCGTCGACCCGTCCGCAGCCGGCGGCTGACCCGGCCGACTCCGCCTGGGAAGTACCCCACTCTCTGTGCCGGGCCTCCCGGGCGCCCAGCGGCCCGGATGACCCGGTCCGGCGACCCCGTGATCGGATGACACGATCGGATTCGTTGTTGCGGAGCGTGAAAACGCGGCCAATCGCGAGGTTGGCCGCGTTTCCGAGCACGCCACGGCTCCGGACGATCGGCTCAGCCGATAACCGAAGCCAGCCGACAATCCGGACCCTGCAGACCCTCGTTCTCCGGGCGCGAGGCAGGGTGGGGTTCCGAGGGCGCGAGGGCCGGCACAGACGGCGGGACGCATACCTCACCTGACCCGCTCTTGCCCATGCAGCCCTTCGCGTCAGATGTGTGCGTCCGGTGCATGAGCGCAGCGCGGGCCTGCGTTGAATGCACGACTTGGCCGCGGCCGACGATCTGCCGCGCCCAGGGACCACCTATGAAGGCCGGATCGGCCGGTCATCGGTCGAATTCGTGCATCAGACGACCAGTCTTGACGCGCGGACCCGTCCCGCGCCCCGGCCGCCGTCGCGATCGTGCATTCGATGCAGACTGCGTCGGGTGGAGCGGCGGGCGGCGGAGCCACTCCGCCATCCGGGAGGTCCGGTGAGCCTTCGGGGGATAGACTCGGCTCAAGGGCAGCCGCTTGCAGGCAGACGCAGTTCGCCCAGACAGGAGAGCGTGCATGAAGGTCCTGTTCATCGGTGGCACCGGCCTGATCAGCAGCGCCTGCACCCGCCTGGCGGTGGAGCGTGGCGTGGATCTCTCCCTCCTGAACCGGGGCAGCCATCCCGACCGGGCGCTCGGCGCGACGCCGATCGTCGCCGACCTGCGGGACGAGGCGGCTGTTCAGCGGGCCCTGGCCAGTCATCGGTTCGATGCCGTGGTGGACTGGGTCGCGTTCACCCCCGACGACATCGAGCGCGACCTGCGGCTCTTTCGCGACAGGACCGACCAGTTCGTCTTCATCAGCTCCGCGAGCGCGTACCGCAAGCCGCTGGGCGACTGGCTGCTGCGCGAGGATTCGCCGCTCGCCAACCCGTTCTGGGACTACTCCCGCAACAAGATCGCCTGCGAGGAGCGCCTGGTGCGCGCGTACCGCGAGGACGGGTTCCCGGTCACGATCGTCCGCCCCTCGCTCACCTACGGCGACACGCAGGTCCCGCTGGTCGTGAACAGCTGGGAGCGGCCCTTCACGGCGATCGCGCGGATGCGCCAGGGGAAGCCGCTCATCGTGCCCGGGGACGGCACGTCGCTGTGGACGATCACCCACAACAGCGATTTCGCCAAGGGATTCGTGGGCCTGCTGGGTCGCCGCCAGGCGATCGGCCACGCCTTCAACATCATGTCGGACGAGGTCCTGACCTGGGACGAGATCTACCGGCAGGTCGCTGCCGCCGCGGGCGCGGAGGCGAAGATCGTCCACATCGCGTCCGACTTCATCGCGGCCTGCCTGCCGGAGATGCGCGGCACGCTGCTGGGCGACAAGTCGGTGAGCGCCGTCTTCGACACCACGAAGATCAAGCGCTTCGTGCCCGACTTCTGCGCCACGACGCCGTTCGCGGAGGGGATCCGGCGGACCGTCGCCTGGTTCGACGCGGACCCCGCCCGACAGCAGGTGGACGCCGAGATGGACGCCGGGTGGGACCGCCTGGTTGCCGCCTACGAGCAGGGCCTGGCGAACGCGGTCTCGGCGTTCGCGGGAGGGGCCTGAATCCCGACCGTATCGGTCGGAATTGCGCCCGGATCGTCCGACCGCGCTAGACTTCACGGCCCATGGACGACCTCTACCGCGACTACATCCTGGAGCACTACCGGCATCCCCACAACTTCGGGATCCTCGAGGCGCCGGATGCACGCTACGAGGGCGCGAACCCCCTGTGCGGCGACCGCATCACGATGATGCTGGGGATCCGCGACGGGGTGGTCGCCGAGGTCGCGTTCACCGGCCGTGGCTGTGCCATCAGCCAGGCGTCGGCCAGCCTGCTCACCGACGAAATCAAGGGCAAGCCGGTGGACGAGGTCGCGAAGCTGACCGCGGCCGACGTCCTTGACCTCCTGGGCATCGAGATCAGCCCGGCGCGGCTCAAGTGCGCGCTGCTCAGCCTGGACACGGTCAGCCACGCGCTGGAGGAGCGCGGCAACGTTGCCGCGGGCGCTTCCGCGGACGCGGGCGCCGGCACCTCGATGGACGCCGCGACCACCGCAGGGGCCTGACCCGCGAGCACCGGGCGCCCGATGACCAAGTCCTACGCCGACCTGTTCCGCGAGGCGCGAGCAGAGGTTCGCGAGGTCACCCCGCGGCAGGCCGATGCGCTGCGCAGCGACCCGGCCACCCTGTTCGTGGACGTCCGCGAGGCCGACGAGTGGGAGCAGGGCCACATCCCCGGCGCCGTGCTCGTCCCGAAGAGCCACCTGGAGCAGGAGATCGAGACGAAGGCGGCGGACCGCACGCGGCCGGTGGTCCTCTACTGCGCCGGCGGAATCCGCTCGGTCTTCGCGGCCCGAACGCTGCAGGGCATGGGCTACGCGACCGTCGTCTCGATGTCCGGTGGATTCACCGAGTGGAAGGCGCTAGGCCTGCCGTCGGTTCGGCCGGCCGGCCTGACCGCGGAGCAGAAGCGGCGCTACAGCCGCCACCTCCTGATGCCGGAGGTCGGGCTCGAGGGGCAGGCGACGCTGCTGCGGTCAAAGGTGCTCCTCGTAGGGGCGGGCGGGCTCGGTTCGCCGGCCGCCCTCTACCTGGCGGCCGCCGGGGTTGGCACCATCGGGATCGTGGATTTCGATGTCGTGGACATCAGCAACCTCCAGCGCCAGGTCCTTCACTCCACGGACCGGGTGGGCCTGAAGAAGGTCGTCTCGGCGGAGGTGGCGATCCGTGCCCTCAACCCGGACGTCTCGGTGGTCGCCCACGACGAGGTCCTTGGCCCGGCCAGCGTGGAGCGGCTCATCGCCGGCTACGATGTCATCCTGGACGGGACCGACACGTTCGAGACGCGCTACACGCTCAACGATGCTGCCGTGGTGGCCGGGATCCCGGTGGTCCACGCGTCGGTCTTCCGGTTCGAGGGCCAGCTGACGACGTTCGTCCCGTACGCGGGGCCGTGCTACCGATGCCTCTACCCCACGCCGCCGCCGCCGGAGCTCGCCCCGGGTTGCTCCGTGACCGGCGTGCTGGGCGTGGTGCCGGGGATCATGGGGCTCCTCCAGGCGAACGAGGTGCTCAAGATCCTCCTGGGGATCGGCGACACCCTGGCCGGTCGGCTCGTCCTCTTCGACGCGCTGGACGCCACGTTCACGGAACTGCGGCTGCGGCGCGATCCTGACTGCCCGGTCTGCTCGGACGCGGCCGTTGCGGCGCGGGCGGCCGTTGCG
>JANXWH010000026.1 GCA_025351245.1 Chloroflexota bacterium
GGACGGCGACCGCGAGCGGCGCCACCGGGCGACCCTCTGGGCCGTGCACGGGATCCCGCAGGCGATCAACACCGGCGACGCTGTCTTCGTGCTGTCGCGGATCGCGCTCCACCGGCTCACGGCGCTCGGTTTCGCGGACGCGAAGGTCCTCCGCCTCATGCGCCTCTACGACGATACGTGCCTGGCGCTCTGCGAGGGCCAGTACATCGACATCTGGACCGGCGAGCACGACACGGCGATGAGCGTCGAGCTCTACTTCGACATGATCGGGCGTAAGACGGCCGCGCTCATCTCCGCGAGCATCGAGGCGGGCGCGCTGCTCGCGACGGACGACGAGGCGATCATCGTCCGCTACCGGCAGTTCGGCTGGGCCCTGGGCCTCGCATTCCAGCTCAACGACGACCTGCTGGGCATCTGGGGCCAGGAGCAGGCGACCGGCAAGGAGCCGTCGGACCTGGCCAAGCACAAGAAGACGCTCCCGGTCATCTACGCCATGGAGCACGCGACGCCGGGCGATCGGGCCCGCCTGCTGGCGCTCTACGCCGATCCCGACCCGACGGCCGACGAGATCGCGGAGGCGATGGCGATCCTCGAGCGGACCGGGGCGCAGGACTACACGCGCGGGGAGGCGCGTCGCTGGCGCGACGAGGCGATCGCGGAGCTTGACGCGGCCGGCGTCGTCCAGCCCGAGGCCCGCGCGAAGCTCGAGCAGATCATGCGGAGCGTCATCTCGGCCTGAGCGAGGGCCTGCATTCCCGGCGCTGATCAGCGGTCGGCGGGGTCGGCCTCGTCGTCTCCCTCGGCCCGCGGGCGCTCGCGTACGGCGAGGACCTTGCCGGCCCGCCGCCCGTCCGTTGTCTCCACCGTCAGGCTCAGCTCACCGACGCGGATCTGGTCGCCCGGCTTCGGGACGCCCCCAATCCGGTGGAACAGGAGCCCGCCGACCGTGTCGTACTCGTCGCGGTCCTCGAGGAGCGCGTCCACGTCCAGGTCGTCCCACAGCTCGCCGAGCTCGTCGACGGAGGCACGCCCGTCGATCCGGGCCCGGTCGTCGTCCAGGCGGACGACCATGGGTTCCTCTTCGTCGTACTCGTCCTGGATCTCGCCGACGATCTCCTCCAGGAGGTCCTCGATCGTCACGAGCCCTGCCGTGCCGCCGTACTCGTCGAGGACGACAGCGAGATGGACCTTCCGGCGCTGGAGCTCGTGCAAGAGGTCGTCGATCGTGATCGACTCCGGGACGAAGACGGGCGTCCGCAGGAGCGCACGGATCGGCGGCGGATCGGCGGACGCCTCCTTGAGGAACCGCAGGAGGTCCTTGGCGTACAGGATCCCGACGACCTCGTCGACGGACCGTTCCCAGACCGGCAGGCGGCTGTGACCCTCGGCGATGATCCGTTCAACGGCCTCCTCGAACGTCCCGTCCACTTCGAGGCCGACGATGTCGGTCCGCGGGACCATCACCTCGTGGACGCGGCGCTTGCCGAGCTCGATGACCGCGTGGATCATCTGCTCCTCCTCCGCCTCTAGGACGCCCTGCTCCCCACCGCGCTCGACGATCAGCTTGAGCTCCTCGGCGCTGATCTCCGCCTCGCGCGAGACCTCCGCCCCGAGCGCCCCGGTGATGGCGTGGGTCAGCCCGGTCAGGAGGCCGATGACGGGGCCGAGCAGGCGGGCGAGGACCTCTACCGGCCTCGAGAGGGAAAGGGCGTATCGCTCCGTGTGGGCGAGTGCGAGCGTCTTCGGGACCAGCTCGGCAAAGACGATCGTGAAGAGCGCAAGGAGGATCGTGACGATGACGAGCGCGATTGCGTGGGCGCCCGCCCTCAGCACGTCGACACGCCCGAGGAGCCCTGCGAGGCCATCAACGAGGCTGATGGCTGCGAAGGCAGAGGCAAAGAACCCGAGGAGCGTGAGGCCCAGCTGCGAGACGGCCAGGAAGCGGCCGGGATCGTCCAGCAGGCGCCGGACCCGCCGCGCGCCGGGATTCCCCTCGTCGATGAGCTGGTCGACACGGCTGTGCCGGATCGAGACCAGGGCGATCTCCGAGGCGACGAAGAACCCCTCGAGGAGCGTCAGGACGACGATCACCCCGATCTGGCCGAGGAGGTCCATCAGTGGTCGGGTGTCGCCGGCGATCCGGCCACCGGGTCGTTCGCGCCGGGTTCGGGCGCGGGGCGCGCGTCTCCGGAGGATGCCGGCTCCGCGGCCGTCCGGCGGATCTCGCGGATCCGTGCTGGGACGCCCACTGCGAGCATGCCCGCCGGCACGTCGCGCGTGACGACCGCGCCCGCACCGGTCTTGGCCCCGTCGCCGATCGTGACGGGGGCGCGGAGCATCGTGTCGACGCCCAGGAAGACGCGCTCCCCGATCTCCGTGTGATGCTTCTTGACGCCGTCGTAGTTCGCGGTGATCGTGCCCGCCCCGATGTTCGTGTCGGCGCCGACGTGCGCATCGCCCAGGTAGCTCACGTGGTGCTGCTTGACGCCCCGCTCGAGACGGCTGTTCTTCACCTCCGCGAAGTTGCCCAGCTGGACGTCCGGCCCGATCGAGCTGCCCGGGCGCAGGTGGCTGAAGGGGCCGATCGTCGTTCCCTCCTCCACCGTCGCTCGCTCCAGGACGCTGGCCCAGACGCGACAGCGCGGGCCCACGGAGCTGTCCACGAGCTGGCTGCCCGCGCCGATCAGGCTCCCCTCCCCCACCCGGGTGCGGCCCCGCAGGATCACGTGCGGCTCCAGGGTCACGTCGGGCGCCAGCTCGACGTCCGCGTCGACGTACGCCGTCGCCGGGTCGTGCATCGTGACGCCGGCGCGGAGCCAGGCAAGGTTGATGCGCTCGCGCAGCATCGCGGTCGCCTCGGCGAGCTGGGCGCGGTCGTTGATCCCGTCGAGCGCGCCGTCGTCGGGCACCTCGTGAGCGACCACGGTCAGCCCGTCCGCCACCGCAAGGTCGACGAGTTGCGTGACGTAGTACTCGCCGGTCGCCGGGGACGGCGTCAGGCGCTCGATCGCCGCCCGCAGCCAGGCCGCGTCGAACGCGTAGAGCCCCGCGTTCACCTCGCTGACGGCGAGCTCGTCCGGGGTGGCGTCGTTCGCCTCCACGAGGCGAGCGACCCGGTCGCCGTCCGGCGTCCGGATCACGCGGCCCAGCGCGCCCGGCTCCCAGGCCTCGAACGAGACGAGCGCGATCGCGGCGTCGGCCGCGCGGCGACGTTCCAGCACGCCGGTGACGAGGCCGGCCTCCACGAGCGGGATGTCGCCATTGAGGACGACGACCTCGGCCGCGTCGGCGGGGACGGCCGCCAGCGCGGCCCGCACCGCGTCGCCCGACCCATCGGGACGCTCCTGGAGCGCGAACGTGATGCCGGCCGGGAACGCGTCACGGACCGCGGCCGTCGCCGGCGAGGTCACCACGATCGGGTCGCGGCCGGTCGCGGCCCGGGCCGCTTCTACGACGTATGCCAGCATCGGTCGCCCGCATAGCGGGTGGAGCAACTTCGGGAGGGTGGACTGCATGCGCGTGCCCAGCCCGCCGGCCATCACGACGGCGACCGGCCCGGCTGCGCGAGAGGCAACCGAGGCCGCGCCAGCGCCGGGGAAGGCTCGCCTGGCAGTCATGGGAGACTCGTTCGGACGGGGCGACCCGGGAGCACGGGGCGTTCCGGGTCCGGGCGTCCGCCGTCCGGCGTGGGTTGTTCAGTGGGCATCTGGTGTCCATGGATCGTAGGGGCGGGCCATCGGCGGTGTCAAACGCGGCCGACCCGCTGGCGAGCACGCGAGCACGGGCCGATCAGCCGGCGAGCCGTGCGGTCGCCTCGATCTCCACTCGGCCACCCTTCGGCAGCGCCGCGACCGCGACCGTGGAGCGCGCCGGCGGTGGGTCCGTGACGAAGCGCCCGTACACGCCGTTGACGGCCGCGAAGTCGGCCATGTCGGCGAGGAAGATCGTGGTCTTCACGACGTCCTCGAATGTCAGGCCGGCCGCCTCGAGCACCGCGCCGAGGTTCCGAAGCGCCTGCTCGGCCTGGGCCCCGACGTCCCCTGCAACGAAATCGCCGGTCGCGGGATCCAGGCCGAGCTGGCCGGAGCAGAACAGGTAGCCGTCGGCGCGGATCGCCTGGCTGTACGGCCCGATGGCGGCGGGGGCCTGCGCGGTCGAGATGGCGGTGCGGGGCATCAGGTGCCTCCCTGG
>JANXWH010000038.1 GCA_025351245.1 Chloroflexota bacterium
CGCAGCAGGCGGGCATCAAGCTCACCTACAAGCTCGCCCCCACCGCCCAGTACGCGGGTCTCCTTGCCGGTACCGGCGACTGGGACGGTGTGCTCGTGATGGCGCTCGTGCGCTACCAGGACCCCAACTTCACGGCCTGCAGCCCGACCTCTACCCAGATGATGCTCAACTTCATCGCTTCGAAGGGCACAAAGGGAAGCGGCTTCCGCTGGACGAATTCGACGTCGTACGCGACGGAGAAGAGTCTCCTCGCATGGGAGCGGGCCCACGACACGCTCGTCTGGAAGTCAAAGGGGACAGACCCGCATGGTTGGCGCAACGGCCTCAACTACTACGGCTGGAACTCCTACACGGGCAGCTCGACGATGGTCTATCAGGACCTCGCGTACACGTCCTACGACGCGGCGGTCAGGGCGGCCGTCACGGCCATCGCGAAGTTCGGCAAGCCGGTCGGGATCCTGGGCTGGGCCGGGAGCCACTCCCAGATCATGAACGGCTACGAAGTGGTCGGCGAGGACCCGGCGGTCTCGTCCGCCTTCAGCGTCGTGGCCGTGTATCTCACCGACTCGCTCAAGAAGAATGGCCTGCGCAACGCGAAGATCTCGAACGCGGACTTCCAGGGCCGCTCACTGACCTACCGGTTCCGCGCGTACGCGTGGACCGACAGCCCGTACGACGACCGGTACACCGCGGGGACACGCGCGTCCTACAAGGAGTGGTATGGGAAGTGGACGATCGTCGCCCCGGTCCGCTGACGATCCCCGCCCACCCGCTCACCGCACCATCCGCGCACCGCTGGCCGGCTGGCCGGCCGGCCGCTTCCCGAGGCCGGCTTCCAGACATTCCTCGGCCTCGGGGCTGAGGGAGCAGACCGCCGGCTGGTTGCAGTCCGGGCAACCGCCGATTTGGCGCGTCACCGGTGGGGGCAACCGCCGGCTGGGCCCGGGGTGAGCACCGCCGACTCGTCATCGTTGATCTTCCGTGTCGGGAGCCAACCGCTCGATAGGCCGGACGCCGGCACCCAGCCAGAGGATCCCGTCACCTGGCCAGGGGACATCGGCCGAGGTCAGCGCGCGCCGGATGTCGGCGGTTGACGCCGGGAACGCTGCCTTGATCGTCCCTGGATGGGCCGCCACCAGGGTTCGATGGTGTCGGGTTGGCGGCAAGACAAGGATCACGTGCACGCGGCGCCCGGCCGGGGCGTCGGCGGCGTCGGCCTCAGCCACGGCGGCGACGTCCTCAGCCACGGCGGCGACAGCGTCCTCCGCGACAGCCGCGGCGACGGCGGCGAAGGCGGTGGCGACGGCCGACCGTTTGTCCTCGCCCTCGCGGATGATCGCCTCGAGCGCGTGAACGTGCGTCTCGACCTCGAACAGGAGGGTTGCCAGGCCCCGGTCCAGGCGCAGGTCGGTCGACCGCCGGCCGGCCCCGGGCACGGGCGCCTCAACCTTGGCGCGCCAGCTGGGATGTCGAAGCCGGAGCAGCGCCTCGACGAGCCTGGCGTGCGCGGCGTCGTGGATGAGGGGCGCGGCGTCGGCGTATAGGCCCAGTCGGAAGTCGGCGCCAAGGACGGCAGCGGCCCGGGCGCGGATGCGGTCCGCGACGGTCGGGTCGCCTGCTTCCATGCGGCAGATCGTGGCGCGGTCGACCCCGATGGCTCGGGCGACGGCCGCCTGGCTGACGCCGGTTCGAAGCCGGATGAGGCGGGACTCCTCACCGAACCGGGTTGCCGTCCGCCGAAGCTGGCGGTCGCCCTCGTGGATCGCGGTCCGGATCATGGCGTGGGGCATGGATGCTCCTTCGCGCGTGGCCGGCGGGTGCTGGTTGGCCGGCGGAGTCTGAAGGCGGGCGTTGGGCTGGAGGGGGCGTTGGGCCGGTTGGCCGGCGGGTGCTTGGTTGGCCGGCGGAGTCTGGGGAGGCGGGGAGGGGCGCGGCTGGAGGCGGGCGCTGGTTGGCCGGCGGAGTCTGGGGAGACGGGGAGGGGCGGGCGTGAGGCGGCTCGCCCGGGCGTGGCGTGAGGTGCTCGCGGGCGTGAGGTGCTCCCGTTTCGGCGCCGGACCGGCATCTGACGTGAGGCGCTCGCGGGACTGGGCGGGCGTGAGGTGCCGGACCGGGCCGGCGTTGCGCACAGTTCAACAGATGACCCTTACCGGCCGCTTACGTGGCGTCGGCAGCGGGTCCGGAGCGTTGTCCGGGTGCGCTTGTTGCGGCGAGGGCAACAAACCCTGGGAGCGGACGCGACTCAGGGCGGCGCTGCCTCACTCGAGGTGCGCGCAGGCCCGGTTTGCTGCGCCCGGGGCAACGCCGCCCAACGTCGCCAGTTCGAACGTGCGTCGCGAGGCCCTGGGAGCCCGGCCAGGCCCGGTTTGCTGCGCCCGGGGCAACGCCGCCCGAACCCGGCGCCGAGAGCCGAGAGAAGGGTCGCCGACCGCCGTGCCCGCCGCCGCGCCCCGCCGCCGGCGCAACATCCGCCCGAACCCGGCGCCGGCCCGCCGCGCCGCCGGCCGCGCCCCCGGCCGCGGTTCAGGCAGCGCCCAGCAGCGCCGTGGCCACGAGGACCAGCGAGAGGAGGATGAGGACCGCCGTGCAGATCCAGCCGATCGTGCCGAGGATTCGGCCGCTTGCGAGGCTTCCCATGATCTCGCGGTCGCGGGCCAGGAGCATCACGAAGACGAGGATGAACGGCAGCAGCAGCGCGTTGAGCACCTGGGCCAGGAACATGACCTGGATGAGCGGCAGGCCGGGGATCATCACGAAGAGCGCGGCGAAGCCGATGAAGAACGCCAGCAGGCCGTAGAAGGCGGGCGCCTCGCGCCAGTTCCAGTCGACGCCCGTCTCCCAGCCGAAGGCCTCGCAGGTCGTATAGGCGCTCGTCATCGGCACGACGCCCAACCCCAGGAACGACGCCCCCAGGAGGCCCCCGGCGAACAGGACGGTCGCGCCCGCGCCGGCGAACGGCTCCAGCGCCTGGGCCGCGTCGGCCGCGCTTCCGATCGTGATCCCGGCCTTGAAGAGCGTGGCCGCGCAGGCCACGACGATGAAGCCGGCGATGACGTTGGTCAGGAGGGCCCCGGCGAAGACGTCGAGCCGGCTGGCCGGGAGGTCGTCGGGCCGCAGCCCCTTGTCCGCCACGTACGACTGGATGAACGCCTGGCCCCACGGCGTGATGGTCGTGCCCACGGTGCCCACGACGGCCAGCCAGTAGATCGGCGACGCGGACAGGTGCGGGATCACGAGGCTCCGCGCGGCGAGGGCCCAGTCCGGCTGGGCCAGGAAGGCCGAGATGACGTAGGCGCCCGAAACAAGGATTCCGACTCCCACGAACAGGTACTGCACCCGGCTGTAATTGCCCAGGGCGATGAAGCCGACGACGATGACGGCCGCGACGGCGGCGCTGACCTGGGGCGGCACGCCAAACAGTCCAAGGGCGGACCCGATCCCGGCGAACTCGGCGACCGTCGAGCCCAGGTTGGCGGTGAGCATGAGGAGGGCCGCGAAGGCGGCCCAGCGGACGCCCCAACGCTCACGAATGAGACCCATGAGGCCCTTGCCCGTGGCCAGCCCAAGGCGCGCGCCCACTTCCTGGGTGAAGAAGAGGACCACCTGGCTGGCCAGGATCACCCACAGGAGCGTGTAGCCCAGCTGCGCCCCGACGATCGAGTACGTCGTGATGCCGCCCGCGTCGTTGTCGGCGAAACCGCTGACAAGCCCCGGGCCCAGCACGGCGAGGACCGCGACCAGGCGGACCCGCCAGGCGGGCAGCCTGGGGAGCGGGCGGAGGGAGCGGCCGGCCGGCCGGCGCCGGGCCTGCGTCACGCCCGCCTACCGGCTGAACACGCGCGGAAGACGCTTCTTCCACGCCGTGGGGATGACCGTGTCGATCGCGTCGTCGACCGTCACGATGCCGACCAGGCGGCCCTCGTCATCGACCACCGGCACGGCGAGCAGGTTGTAGTGGGCCACGACCTCCGCAACCTCGTCCTGGTCCGCGAGGACGCCGACCGCCACGGGCTCGTGGATCATCACGTCGCCGATCAGGGCATCCGGCCGGGCGACGATCAGGTCGCGCAGGGACAGCACCCCCACGAGCCGGCCGTCGTCGTCCGCGACGTACACGTAGTAGATCGTCTCTGCCTCGGGCTCCAGCTCGCGCAGCCGGTCGATCGCCTGGGCCGCCGTGAGCCGGCCGTCGAGGGCGATGTACTCGGTGGTCATGATCCCGCCGGCGGATTCCTCGGGGTAGCCCAGGAGCTCCCGGACCTCCTCCTCCTCGTCCCGCTCCATGTGGGACAGGATCTCATCGCGAGTGTCCTGGTCCAGGTCCGCCACGAGGTCGGCCGCGTCGTCGGGTGACATCTCCTCCAGGATGTCTGCGGCCCGCTCCGGGGCGAGGTCCTCCAGGACGTCGACCTGGGTTTCCGGCTCCATCTCCTCCATGGCGTCCGCCACGGCCTCATCGTCGAGAGAGGCGAGGACGCCGGCCCGGTCGCGCGGGGTGAGCTGGTCGATGATGGACGCGAGGTCCGCCGGGTGGAGCTGGGCGAGCTTGCTGTGGGGCACGCGCAGCCGGACGCTGGCGATCGTGCTGTCCAGCGGGTCCACGTCCTCCCAGTCGATGTAGCGCTCGGGGACGCCGCGGTGCAGGTTTCGGGCCAGGACCCGGAAGGGTCCCTCGAACCCGAGCCGGCGCATCAGCCCGGCGGCCCCAACGTCGACGGCCACCACGTGGAGCGACCCCTCGATCTCGTCGAGGCTGACGTCGTTGACCCGGATGACCTTGCGCCCCTCGATGTCGACGATCTGCTTGTCCAGCAGGTCGCCCTTGAGCAGGATCTCGTCGGGGCGCTGGTGGAACTTGCCGATGTCGATCGTGAGGACCCGCAGTCGGACGCCGGTCGCGTCCATCTGCGCGACGGACGACCAGGGGAGGAAGATCTGGCGACGGTCGGTTACGACGACCAGGCCGGTGACGGGCGGATAGCGGTCGCCGATCGCCACGATCAGGTCGGCAACCTTGCCGATCGGCTCGCCCGACGGATCGCGGACGGGCCGGCCGATGCACTGGCTCAGGAAGAGCATGGCCACCTCGCGGGCGGGTCGGTCCCGCCTCTGCGTGGCCGCGGGCCGGGCGCGTCATGCGCCGGCACCGCACCGCTCAACGGACGGGGCGGACCTCGTGGGAGATGCCGGCGCGGCGCGCGCCGACGGGACTTGGTCCGGTCTCCACTTGGGGAGAGGTCCTCCGTGCGGATCTGGATGCCGGGCCGGCCCGGGCGCGTGACGGCGACAGGCACTCCGGCGAGGCAGGCCGAGTGTAGTCCCGCGATCGTACGAGGGTCAATTCGAACGGACCGCGCGGTCGCGCGGGGCGCCCGTCGAACGGGGCGGCCGTACGGGCAGGGCCTGCGGCTGCGCCGCCCGCGCCGG
>JANXWH010000131.1 GCA_025351245.1 Chloroflexota bacterium
CGGACCAGGCGGACGGCGCGCTCTCTCAACTCCGGCGGATACCGCCGTTGGGTGGGGTGGGGACTGCTGCTGCGCTCTGCCATGACTCCATCTTCCTCCAAAGAATGGAGTCTCCACCGAAGTCAGGACGGTTCACGACGACGACTCGAAGACCCGGCGGCCGAGCCGGCAGGGCCCGGCCGCATCCATCGAGCCGCGCTCCCCCGCGAAACGAACCTGAGACGGGCACGAGGTCGCCGACGGTGAGTGCCGAGGCGCGGGAGATCGAGGACCGGCTCGGGGGTGTGGCGATGTCCGCCGGCGCGGTTGGCTTCCTCCCCGGGCCAACGCACGGGTCGTGTTCAGATCCATCGATGCCCTCCTGATCGACCTCGCGGTGCCAACCGATGTAGGAGGTCGCGCTCGATCTGCAGCCGCAGGCGGAAGAGGACGTCCGACTCAACGCCGCGGTAACGGTCGAACGCACCCCTGGCGTCGTAGAGGTTCAATATGGAGTCGCAAGACGGCGCGCCCGAGCGTGGCGGACCTGCGATCAACCGGCCCGCAGACTGACCGACATCAGCCGAGGGGGCAGAGACCGCTGACGCCGGCGTGCCACGGAGAGCCCTGATGGAGACCCCCCGGCCTGAAGCGGTCCCCGCCGCAGACCCTCGGCCGCCTGTGCCGGCGCCCAAGGGGCCCGTTGCGCGACTCGTGGATCGCGTCCTCAAGCTCGGTCCAGTTCGCTGGTCCATCCCGATCCTCGCCGACTACGACGCCGCGGGCGGCGGCCTCCTCGCTTCGGGACTCGCGTTCAATTCGCTCTTCGCGATCCTGCCCTTCATTCTCCTGCTGGTCGCTGTGGTCGGAGTCATCCTCGGCGACGCCAGTCGGCTCGCGGCCGTGTCTGCGAGCCTGTCACTGAGCTTCCCGCCCCTGGCGGGCTTCTTCGACGTCGCGCTCGCGGGCTTCGCACGCGGGGCGATCGCCTACTCCGTCGTGGGGGTGGTTGCCCTCATCTGGGGTGCCAGCAGGTTCTACCAATCGCTCGACGATGCGATGGCCCGGATCTTTGAGAGCACGCGGCGGCGCGATCCCCTGCAACGCGGCCTGCTCGGCGTCTTCTCGGTGCTCCTGCTGGCCGCCGTGATCGGCGCCCTCGTCGTCGTTTCGAACCTCGCGACGAGCCTCGGCGGCAACGGGCTACGGAATGTTCCTCTCGCATCCGCGCTCGTCTCGTCCACGATCGGCGCGGGTCTCGCCAGTGTCGTCCTGTTCATCGGCGGGATCGCCCTCATCTATCGCCTCGTGCCAACGAACCGACCGAGTTGGCGGATGATCCGGCTGCCGGCCGTGGTCGTCGGTGCGTTCGCCGCGATCTTCACCTCGCTGTTCACGATGCTCACCCCGCAGCTCGTCGGCTCGCTCCAGATCTACGGCGCCTTCGTTGCCGTGTTCGCCGCGATGATCTGGTTGTCCTTCGTCAGCCAGGTCCTGTTGATCGGCGCAGCCTGGGTTCACCTGCGGGTGGTCAACGCGAAGGTGGATGCCGCCTTCAAGGAGGCTGCAGGTGACTGCCCGCCCACGGCGCAGTTGATCGGCGGCGCCGCGCAGGGGCAACTCCGAGAACCCACCGAACCAGTTCGGACGACGGCTCGAGGACGCCGCTCCAGCTGACGTCGACTGTGGCCGCCGGGGCAAAGGAGCCTCCTCGATCGCTCCCGGCCGCTGGGGATGAGATGCCACGCCGACCGGCCGGCCGGAGCGCGGCAAGCCAGCCGCTCGTTCGGCTTCGAGCAGGCCCACGTCGCAGGCTTCGGTCTCCGGGTGATCGCCGACCCTGGGCATGGACGGTCGCTCCACACGCACGAGCGCGGGCGCGGTTACCGGTACATTGACCCGTATGGATTCGGGCTTCGGCAGCGCGGCGTCACGATCCTCCTCACCACGCATCGCCTCGAAGAGGCGGAGCGTCTCTGCAACCGGGTCGCGATCCTGAACACGACCCTGCGCACGATCGGCCAGCCCGCCATCCTGCGCGAGCAGTTGTTCAATGAGGCGCTCACGGTGAGGACGGTTGTCGCCTTGTCCGAGACCGGCCGAGTCTTTCACGGGACTGCCCGCGTCAGCGCCTGGCATCAGGATGGTCAGGCCACGTACGTCCTGGCCGTCACCGACTCGGCCCTCGCCGCTCCCACCGTAACCCGGGCGCTGGTGCCGGTGTTGGTGATGTGGCAGCGTTGCCGCTTTACTCGCTGGCGACGCGGGCCTCGCCGGACGGCCCGGCGCCCTTCTGAGATGAATCGCGGAGCTCGCACGGGTTGCCAAGAACCTCCCCGCGCGACGTGTTCGCGTGGAGGTGGTGGGCCACTTCGCGCTTGAGGATGGTGAGGCGCGTGTGGCGGTCGGGGAACTCGGTCGGGGTGCGCGAGCGCGGTGTTCCCGGTCACGATCGGATTGTCACTGCTGACGTCAGTTTCGGTCTCCCGGGGCCCGTGCTCGAGCTCCGACATCAAGCCCCATCGCCCTAGGTCGCGCCCGAGCGCCCCGAAGTCGATCCCGAGCTCGGTCGCGATGGCGCGCGCCTCCTCGGTCGTGAACCTCCGCTTGGCGGCGAGGTCAACACTGATCATGTCCGACTCTTTCGGCTGCGCCTCGGGCGTGGCGGGACTCTTACTCGTGAGGCGGGGACGCAGGCGTCAGTTCGACGGTCGAGGACGCCGTGGCGATGGCTGCCGATCATGCCGAGGCGATGCTCGATGCGGACGCGGCCGTCCAGGAGCTGGACCGTGCGCAGCGGCCGTGACAACAAAGCCGTGCCCCGGTCGCGGGCCAGTGTCGAGCCGACCTCGAGCGGCGCTGGCCGCAGGACGGCTAAGCTTCGAAGGCGGCGCGTGCCAGCGGGCTACCTCGCGATCTCCCAGATATGGCCGCCCGGATCGATGAAGCTCGCGGTTCGCACGCCCCACGGCCGGTTCATCGGACCGTTCAGCAACGCCACTCCGCGCTTAGCCAGCTCCGCGCACACGGCATCCACGTCATCCACATCAACAGTGAGCTGTAGACGGGACCCCGCATCGCGAGGTGCCACCACGGCAGGCTCGATAAGCTCGTCCGCCGCCGTGGTCCTCAACAAGTTGATGAGCGTGTTCCCGAAATCGAAAACAGCGGAGTCGTCGTCTTCGAACTTCACCGGTAGGCCGAAGACATCCACATAGAACTGCTTCGCGGCAGCCAAGTCCTCGACGAATAGCGTGATTGCTCCAATCCGCTTGGGCCATGAAGCAACTCCGGGACGTTCCATGAACCCTCCCTGCGATGAGGACATTCGCCGACGCATCGCAGCGTCTCCCGCGATGAGCTCCACCAGCAGCGACTGTAACTGACTCGAGCCTTGAGGTCGCCCACCGCTGGTCACCTTGCTGGTCACGTACACGCGCCGTGTGACCTACGTCCCGGAGCAGCGGCCGCTAGCGCGGCCGATCGGGGCAAACCTCGAGGCGCTGTCGTGCTCGCGAACCGCATAATAATCGGTGCCTTCGCCGCTCGACCGGTCGTGCTCAGGGTCCCCGACCCTACGCCGCATAGGCCCCTGCGGCTCCCAAAGCACGTGCGCTGCCGCTGCGCTACACCCCGACGAATTCAAGCGTGGATATCGCATGTTAC
>JANXWH010000146.1 GCA_025351245.1 Chloroflexota bacterium
GCCGGTCCCCACGGGCGGTTAGCTCAGTTGGTCAGAGCGCCTCGCTTACACCGAGGAGGTCGGAGGTTCGAGCCCTCCACCGCCCACCAGCCTCCGGTCGGCACGAGGGATGAGCGTTCCCTCCTCTACACTGCCGGAAGCGGCCGCCGAGTGGCGTCGCGTGAACGCGGAGGGCCTGATGGAAGCCGTCATCATCCTGCTGGTCATCATCGTCGTGGTGGCCGTCGTCGGAGTCCTGATCTACAACGGGCTCGTCGCGCGCCGCAACCGGGTCGACGAGGCGGTCGGCCAGGTCGAGGTCCAGCTCAAGCGGCGCCATGACCTGGTGCCGAACCTGGTGGCCGCGGTCAAGGGCTACATGGACTTCGAGCAGGATGTCCTCACTCGCGTGACCGAGGCCCGGGCGAATGCAGTCGCCGCCGGCGCGAGCGGGCAGGTCACCGCGCAGCAGGCCCAGGCCGAGAACACGCTCACCGGCGCCCTGCGCTCGCTCTTTGCCGTGGTGGAGAACTATCCGCAGCTCAAGGCCAACGAGAACGTCCTGAGCCTGCAGGAACAGCTGACCACGACTGAGAACCAGATCAGCTTCTCCCGGCAGCATTACAACGCGACCGTCAACGAGTACAACACCACGCTCCAGACGTTGCCCGCCGTGCTCGTGGCCGGCCCGCTGGGCTTCACGAAACGGGACTTCTTCGCGGCCGAGCCGGAGGCCCAGGACGTGCCCGTCGTCAGCCTTCGCTGACCGGCGGGCACCGGGGCGCTCTGATGGCCAGCACGTTCTACAGCCAGATCGCGGCGAACCGGCGCAACTCCCTCTTCCTGATGCTCGTCCTCGTCCTGTTCCTGGCCGCCCTGGGCTTCGCGATCGGCTACGGGACCACCGGCCAGGCAGGAGCAGGGCTCGGCTGGCTGGGCATCTTCGGGATCATCGCGATCGTCTCGTCCGTCGCGAGCTACTACACCGGCGACAAGGTGGTCCTCGGCGTGTCGAAGGCCCGCCAGGTGACCGCGGCAGAGCAACCCCAGCTGATCAACGTCGTCACGGAGCTGGCGCTGGCGGCCGCGGTCCCAATGCCGGCCGTCTACCTCATCGACGACACGGCGCCAAACGCCTTCGCCACGGGCCGCGATCCGAGGCATGCCTCGATCGCCGTCACGACGGGGCTCCTGGAGAAGCTCGACCGCGAGGAGCTCCAGGGCGTGATTGGCCACGAACTGTCGCACGTGCGGAACTACGACATCCGCTACTCGCTCCTCGTCGGCGTTCTCGTCGGGACGGTCGCGCTCCTGGCCGACTTCTTCCTGCGCTTCACCTTCTGGGGAGGCTTCGGCGGGGGACGCCGCTCCTCGAGTGACCGGGACGGCGGCGGGGGCCTCCAGGTGATCGTCTTCGTGCTCGCGCTCGTGCTGGCAATCGTCGCGCCGTTCTTCGCGAGGCTCGTCCAGCTGGCCGTGAGCCGTCAGCGCGAGTACCTGGCCGACGCGTCGTCGGTCGAGCTCACCCGGAACCCGCAGGGCCTGGAGCGGGCCCTGGCGGCGATCTCGGAGGACCGTGACGTTCTCGAGGTCGCCAACCGCGCCACCCAGCACCTCTACTTCACGAACCCGATCAAGAAGTTCGAGGAACGCTCGAAGGGACTCTTCTCGACCCATCCACCGATCGTCGACCGGATCAACCGGCTCCGGGCGCTGAGCGGCGAGATGCCGCTCGCGTCGACGGTCGAGGCGGAGCTTGTCGGGCTCGACTGAGCGCGCCCCGACTGGGAAGCGCCTTGCCGACGAAGGGCCGCCCGGACCGGCGGCCCCGACCGGGAAGCACCCCTTTGCCTGTGCCGGGCCTCCCGGGCGCCCGGCACCCGGACCGGCGACCCCGACCGGGCCTCCCGGACCGGCGACCCCGTGATCGGCGACCCCCCTGATCGGATGACACGATCGGAATCGCTCTCGCGGAGCGTGGAAACGCGGCGAATCGCGAGGTTGGCCGCGTTTCCGAGCACGTCACGGCTCCGGACGATCGGCTCAGCCGATAACCCGGACCCTGCAGGCCCTCGTTCCCCGGGCGCGAAGCGGGCGGGTGGCACAGACGGTGGGATGCTCACTCCCGACCGGCGACACTCCCGACCGGCCGCGCCTTGCCGACGAAGGGCCGCCCGTGGTACCTTCTCGGACGCCGACGGGCGGGGACGTCCGGCGGGGCCTGCGGGCCGAGATAGCTCAGCTGGTAGAGCACGCGACTGAAAATCGCGGTGTCGGCAGTTCAAGTCTGCCTCTCGGCACCACCACCCTGGACGCGGTCATCGAGCGGAAGTGGCTCAGTTGGTAGAGCATCACCTTGCCAAGGTGAGGGTCGCGGGTTCGAGTCCCGTCTTCCGCTCCATTCATCCCCGCACGTGCGCGGCCCCGGTTTCCGCTGGCCCTTCGTCTAGCGGTAGGACAGCGGACTTTGGATCCGTGAACCGAGGTTCGAATCCTCGAGGGCCAGCCAGCATCGCCGGTTCCCACGCCGGCGCTCCATGGGCGACGTACCCAAGTGGTTAAGGGGGAGGTCTGCAAAACCTCTATGCGTGGGTCCGAATCCCACCGTCGCCTCCACGCTTCCAGCTCAGGCAAGATCCTGTCGAGGGCCTCGGTCGGTCCGCGGTCGGGAGTGGCCATTGACAGGGCCGCCTGGAGTTTGGCAACGACCTTGCCCGCCGCCGCCGGAGTGGGCGAAGCTGGGCACGACGAACGTCTTCGGTCGTCCCACTCCATGTACAGGCAGCCACAGAACACCGTGAGCGCCGACAGGGCTACGACGGATGAGCGTCATGTGGCTGCTTCGTTGTCCGGTCGTGGGGCTCAGGTTGCTGAGGCGTGACGCCCGGCCCTGGCGCGGCCCTTGGCTGATCGAGGTATCGGACGGCAAGCACCCCGGATTGATGGCGCCTGTACGTTTGTGTCACCAGGGCGCACCCTGCCGGTGTCGCCGACAGGCGCGAGGTCGGCGGTGTCGC
>JANXWH010000160.1 GCA_025351245.1 Chloroflexota bacterium
GCGGCGCTGGCGGGAGCGGCGCTGGCGGGAGCGGCGCTGGCGGGAGCGGCGCTGGCGCCGCCTCCGGCGCTGGGTGCCGGGGTCGAGCTGCCACTGCAGGCCGCCACGACCATGGACGCGGCCGCGACAACCGCAGCCACACGGGCGAGTTTCATGCGCGTCTCCTCCTCTTTCCCTCGCCCCGCGCGTGCGGCTGTTGTCCGCGGTGATCGCGCCTCCCCCGTCGCCGTTGGACGGCGTGCTTCCCTCCCCAGGGGCACGCGGCGGACGGCGGGGGTACTCGGGCGGGGGCCCATATGGACTCTCCATGCGTTGCGGCCGGAGAGATGCCGTATATTAGTCAACAGCGACCCGAATGCAATACTCGGCGTCGCGCGCCCCGGCGTGGTCCGGCCGAGTGTCATGCACGCTCGCCGCCCCGGTGCGGCGCTGCGACGCCAGGTTCCCGGTCGAGCCCGTCCGAGGACCATTCACTGTACGTGCCGGGTCGCATCCAAGCGCGAGGTCTCGGGCCCGCCGAGTGGAATACCAGGTTCGAGCGGCACGCATCACCGACGTCGAGCGCATGCTCGCGCTCTGGTCGACGACCGCGCCGGCTGCCGGTTCGGCCGCGACCCTCGACGCCGGGGACCTGCTGCGGCAGCTGGTCTTTCTCCCGCAGGCGACCGTCCTTGTCGCGGAAACCCTTCGCGCGATGGCCGGGCTGGCGGTGCTCGCCCTTCGGCCGTCCGTCCACGCCGGCGGCTACGTCGGTACGGTGGATCTCCTGGCCGTGGATCCGCGCCACGACCAGGAACAGGTGACCGGCGTCCTGGTCGAGGAGCTGCTCCGGTCGGCGCGGAACAAGGGTTGTACGGTCGTGGAGGCGGCGCTCCGATCCGCAGGGCCTGCCCTGCCGGTCTGGGAGCGCTTCGGCTTCGCCGCGGCAGGGCCTCGCATCGAATGTCTGATCCGGGCGGAGCGGGCTCCCGCCGGCAGGGGGTGAAGGCCGATACCGGCGCGTGGCGCCGGGCGGCCCGCGGGCGTCGAGTCGAAAGCTCGGCTTCCGTGCCAGGGAACAACTGAGGAGTCAACGTGGGCAAGAACGTCGCCGTCTTCGTGGACGTCGCGAACATCTTCTACGCGGCCAAGGCGGCCGGCGTGGACATCGATTACGTCCTGCTGCTGAAGGCGGCGACGGCCGGGCGCGATCTCGTCCGGGCATATGCATACACCGGGCTGGACCCGGACAACGAGAACCAGCGCAACTTCCATTCCTTCCTGGCGCGCCACGACTTCCGGGTCGTCAGCAAGGACATCCGGAAGTACGGCGACGGGAAGGTCAAGGCGAACCTCGACATTGAACTCGTCGTCGACATGATGAAGACCGCCCGGAACCTTGACGTCGCCGTCGTGGTCTCCGGTGACGGAGACTTTGCGCCCGCGATTCGCGCCGTCCAGGAGACGGGCGTGCGCGTCGAGGTCATCAGCTTCCGGGGCAACACCAGCTCGGACCTGATGGACGTCGCCGACAAGTTCACCGACATCACGCAGCTGGCAAAGGTGGAGAAGGGCTCCACGGTCTCGGGTCGCCGCGTCGCGTCGGACGACGAGGACCTCTCGATGACCGAGGTCCCGGACAAGCTGTCGGAGGGGACCGGGCGTGGCCGCGGCCGGGGACGCGTCCGCGTGGAGCGCGTGCCCGCGGCGGCGACCCGCACCGGCGTCGAGCGTGCCGTTCGCGCGCCACGCACGCGTCGCGCAGAGCCCGCTGCCGCCGACGAGCGCGGCCCCGCGGAGGAGCTCGACGAGCAGGGCGTGATCATCGCGCTGCCCGGCGAGAAGCTCTCGAAGGCGCGCGTCGCGCGGACCGCGGCCCCAATCGTGGCCGAGACGCCCGAAGCCGAGGACGAAGAGGTTGCCACGGCCGACGCCGCGGCCGACGCCCCGCCCGATTCGCTCGAGACGGACGGCGAAGGGGAACCGCGACGACGGCGGCGGCGAGGCGGCCGTGGCCGTGGCCGTGGCCGTGGCCAGGAGGGTGGTGCGGAAGCGGCGACGGACGGCGATGCCGAGGGTCTCCCCGTGGCCGCCGGCACCTCCGTCGAGGCCGAGGAGGAGTTCGAGGTGGACGATGAGTCCATCCCGGCACCGCGCCCGGCTCGACCGGCAGCCTTCGGGTCTGTCTGGGACTCGCAGATCGGGGTTGCTGCGCCGGCCGCTGGCCGGCCCGCGGCCGAGGACGAGGAGTTCGACGACGAGCCGGAGATCCCCGAGTACCTGCTCGCGGAGCGGCGGAACCGTGGCGGGCAGGGCGTCCGTGGCGGCCAGCCGATCCAGGGCAATCGCGGTGGGCGCAGCCGTGGCGGCACCTACGCCGCGGCGATCGATCGCGAGCGCTACGGCCGGGGCGGTTCCACGGGTGGCGCAACAAGCGGCGCCGGCGGCGGGACACGCTTCGGTGAGCCCGCGGGCCGGGGTGGGGTGAATCGCGACGCAGCACCGCGCCGCGATGTCGCGCCGCGACGTGACGCAGCACCGCGCCGCGACAGCGGGCGTTCCGTGCAGGCCCGCCCGGAGCGCTTCGAGAGCCGTTCCGGGGGCAGCGAGCCGTGGAGCGAGGTCCCGCCGGAGCTCGAGGAGCTGCTGAAGGCGCAGCTGGCGCAGAAGCTCGGCCGCCAGGCCGAGGCGCGACCGGCAACGACCGAATCGGCGCTCGTCGAGCCCACGCCAGCCGGTTCCGACGCGTCGGCGCCGGCTCGTGGACGCGGACGTCGGCGCCCGGGAGCTGCCGGCGTGTCGGTTGTCGCTGCCGCCGAGGTCGCACCGCCGATGGCCGGTTCGGTGCCCGTCTCCGCATCAGCACCGGCGCGACGGCGTCGCGGGGCGTCGACGGCCGCGCCGTCGACAGAGCCTGCCCTCGTCGCTGCGCCGTCAGTGGAGCCCGCGCCCGTGGCCACGCCGGCCCCGAAGCGTCGAGCGGCCCGGCCGAAGGCCGCGTCGCCCGCCGGCACGACCCGCGCTGAGACGCCGCCGGTGGCCGAGGCGGCCCCGAAGGTCGCCCCGAAGCGCCGGACGACGCGCGCAACGGCCGCCTCCGCGGCACCGGCAGCGGACGCGACCTCGAGCACCCCGGGCGCCGCGGACGCCGCGGCGCCGAAGCGCCGGACGACCCGAAAGGCAGCGGCGCCAGCCGAGGGCGCCTGAGCCCCGGTCCCGTCGCGTGGCGGGGCGTCGCAGGGTCGCGCCGGAGCCCGGCGGGGAACCGCCGGTTGGCGGCGCGCGCCCGGCGCCCGGCACCCGCCAGCCGGCCGGCACCCGCCAGCCGGCCGGCTCGCGCCTTTTGGCCGGGCCCACGACGCGGTTCGCGACCCGCGGCCAGCCGGCCGCCCTCGCCGCCGTCGAGCGAATGCTCGCCGGCGGCGCTCCGCAGGCGCTGCTCCTGATCGGTCCGGCCGCGATCGGGAAGACCACGCTCGCCCTGGACCTCGCAGCCGGGCTCCTGTGCGCGGCAGAAGAAGGGGTGGCGCGTCCGTGTCGCGCCTGTCGGGCCTGTCGTCTTGTTGCCGGCGGCTCGCACCAGGACCTCCACCGCCTGGCGCCGGAGGGGGCAGGCCGCCAGGTCCGCATCGGCGACCCGAGCGATCCCGACCCGGGCACAGTCCGCCACCTGATCCGCGAGATGGCGCGCCTCCCAGTGGAGGGCCGCCACCGCGTCGCGGTGATCGAGGGTGCGCACCGGATGAACGAGGACGCCCAGAACGCGCTGCTCAAGACGCTCGAGGAACCGCCCGCGGGAGCCACGCTCATCCTCTGCGCCGACGAGCCCGAGCGGCTCCTTCCCACCGTTCGGTCCCGGGCCGCGACCCTCCGCCTGGGACTGCTCGGGATCCGTGCCATCGAGGGACTGCTGGGCGAGCGTGGGATCGATCCGCCCCGCGCCGCCCGCCTTGCTCGCCTGGCCGGTGGTCGGCCCGGCCTGGCACTTGCGTACGCGGCCGCGCCTCAGGCGGTCGACGCGCGCGAGGAGATCTCGCGGACGCTCCTGGACCTGATCCCGGAGAACCGTGCGCGGCGCCTCGCGATCGGCCGCGAGCTGCTGGCCCGGGCGGCGGACCTGGCGAGCCTGCGCGTCGAGCCAGGAGCGGCCGGGGCCCAGGCCCCCGCCGGCTTGCCGCCCCCCGCCGGATCGCCCGAAGCCCTCTCGGCCACGGCACCCCCGGCGGACGGGGACGCCGAGGCAGCGAAACCGGGTCGTTCGTCACCGGCCGAGCGTCGGCTCGCCGCCCGAGCGCTCCTCGAGACGTGGGCCGCCGTGGCGCGGGACCTCGCCGTGGTCGCCGCCGGCGGGCGCGGCCGCGCCGTGGACCTGGCGCTCGTTGACGACCTGGAGGCGGCCGCGGCACGCATCCCGGTCGGCGCTGCGCCGGCGTTCCTCGCCCGGCTGGCACGGGCCGCGCAATTGCTCGAGGCGAACGCGAACCCCGAGCTGCTCGTGGACGTCCTCGTCCTCGCCTGGCCCCGGGCGGCCTGACCGTGCCCGACGGCGTGCCCCCCGTGGCCGAGCGCGTGCCGCCCACGGCCGGCGAGGATCCCGCGCCCGGTCAGCCCGCGTCCGGCGGCGGCCTGCCGGCGGCCGAGCGGCTCGAGGCGACCGTCGTCGGGGCCGTGCAGGGGGTCGGGTATCGCTGGTTCGTGGTGGAGGCAGCCGGCCGCCTCCAGCTCCGCGGCTGGGTCGCGAACCGGGCGGACGGGGCGGTCGTCTGCGTCGCGGAGGGGCCACGGGCGGGGCTCGAGGCGTTGCTGTTGGCGCTGGCTCGCGGCCCGATCTCGGCGCAGGTGGAGCGCGTCATCCCGGCCTGGATGCCCGCGACGGGCCGATTCGGCCGCTTCGAGATCCGCTCCGGCAGCCACCCGGGCGACTGATCGGAACGGGCTCGTTCCCCGACCCGTACCTTCGGGGGATGGCCGGCACGGGTCCCGTGCGCGAACGTCCGGACGTGAACTCGGAGCAGACGATCGCCGAGACCCTTCCGCGTCTTTACCGCGATGTGCTCGATGGCCTTGCCCTCCTCGAGGAGCTGGGCGCCCGAAGGGAGGCCGCGCGCTGGCGAACCCAGGCCATCGCCGGGTATTCGCGCGCCTGGGATGCCGCCTGCCACAAGCGGCTCCAGGAGCTCCTGGGACGCATCGACCACGCGGCGCGCGACCTGGAGCGCCGTGGCCGGCCCAGCCTCGCCTGACCGGCCGGAACGCGGCGCCGGCGCCGGCGCTACCCTCTCCGGGTGATCGACGACCCGCCCGACAAGCCCGGTCCCGACCCCGGATCCGCCGGACCAGTCTCCGCCGCGCCCGGCCCAGCACGAGCCGGGGACCTCCTCGCGACCGCCATCGCCGCCTTTGGGCTCCTCGCCGAGCTGGGCGAGACGGTCGAGGATGAGTGGACCTACGTGACGAAGCTCGTCGAGATCGGCCGCTCCAGGCTCCGTGCCGCCGTGCCGGATGGAAGCGGGCGCGCGTCGCCGGAGAGCGCCGCCGCGATCGACGCGCTGGCGGCCGAGGCGGGCCGGATCACCGACCCGCATCGGGCGATCGACTGGCTGTCGACGTTCCCGGCCGTGGCCGAGCTGGTGCTCCGCGGGGGAAGCGCCATCGCTCCGGCTCGTCCGCCGGCGGGCGGCGCCTGAGCATGCGCTTCCAGGACGCAGCGCGCGACGCGCGGGCGATCGTCTATGCGGGGATCCAGGCGGATCCGCTCGTCGCGCGCCTGGCGGCGCTTGCCGCCGACGCCACGTACGGGCAACGGTTGATGGCCCGGGCGGTCATGAATGGCGAGTCCACCGCTCCTGCGACCTGGCGCGTCATCTTCCCGACGGTCTTCGGCCCCGCCGCGCCGGATCTCGAGCGCGCCGAGGCGCTTTTCGCCGCCAGCCTCGAGGTCGCCGAGCGCGGGGAGCAGGTGCGCAGCCAGTTCCGGGGCGCGTTCGTCGAGGCGCTCTCCCAGGTGCTGGTTGCCCGACGGACGGGTGATGCTGCCGTCCGCCGGGAGCGCCGCGTCCTCTTCGATGGCGTCGCGTCCGAGATCCACCCGTACGACCTCACCGTCGAGAAGGCCGGCCGCGAGGAGGCGTGGGACTGCAAGTGGGGCGCGCGCGGGATCAACGCCGACGTCCTCAACCAGCTCGACGACGCGCGCCGCCACGCGGCAGACGAGGAGCGTTCGCTGCGCGTCGGGCTGATCGTCTTCGACGTGCGGACCTCGTGCGCGGTGCGGCTCTCGCAGCAGACGGCACCGCGGCAGGGAACCGCGGTGGTGACGCTGGAGACGCTCGACGCGCTTGCCGGACGGAAAGCGACGCCCGGATGACGGCGCCCGACCCGGCACCGGACACCCCGTCCGATGTCCTCCGCGTCGAGCAGGCGTACCGCGTCCGCTTCGACGAGGCGACGCCGGACGGCCTCGCGAAGACATCGGCCCTGCTTGGCTACCTCCAGGACGTCGCGTGGCGCCACTCGGAGGTGCTGGGGTTCCCGCGGGCGTGGTACCGCGAGCGCGGGCTGGCCTGGGTGGTCCGGGCAATCGCCGTCACCCTCGCCGCGCCGATCCGCGACGGCGACGAGCTTCGCGTGTCCACCCGGATCGCGGGGTTCCGCAGGGTGATGGCACGTCGCCGCTCGGAGCTCCGCGCGGCCGATGGCACGCCAGTCGGCGACGCCAGCGTGGATTGGGCGATGACCGACGGCCGTGCCCCGACCCGGATCCCGGCCGATTTCACGAGCGTGCCCGGCATCGACCTGTCGCCGTTCGCGCCGACGCGGGTCGACCTGCCGCCGGCACCGCCCGGCGCCACGGAAGCGCTGCTCGTCCCGCGCCTTCGCGAGCTGGACCCGATGGGCCACCTCAACAACGGCGTGTATCTGGACTGGCTGGACGAGGCGGTCGCCGCCGCCGGCGGCGCCGACGACGTGCGCGCTGCGGCCCGGCGGTACCGCATGGAGTACCTGCGTGCCGCGGGACCCGGCGCGGCGCTCCGATCCATCGCCTGGCGCGATGGCGCGGGTTGGGCGTGGCGGCTGGCGGACGACGCCGGCGACCTGGTCCGGGGACGACTCGATCCAGCGTCGAGCGCGCAACCGTGACAGGGCTCCCCGTGGACGAAGAGATACCGTCCATGCGTGCGAGAACCGAGGGGCGACGGGGTCCGCGTTCTCTGTGTACGGTCGATTGGAGGAGCTTGGTCATGCTGGTCCGGGTCGGGAGCTCGAATGACGTCGCCGCGGGCGCGATACGCGTGTTCGACGTCGCGGGGACGAAGGTGAACGTGGCGAGCGTCAGCGGTCGCCTCTATGCGTTCGATGACGCGTGCACGCACCGGGGGTGCTCGCTCGCGAACGGCGACCTGGATGGGACGACACTGACGTGCGCCTGCCACGGCGCGAGGTTCGACGTGACCTCCGGGGACGTCCTGCGCGGTCCCGCCGAGCGCCCCGTGCGCTCGCGGACGGTGCAGGTCGAGGGCACTGACCTCCTCATCGAGGCCTGAAACTCCGCTTGAGTCGCGAGGAACGGGCCGAACCGCCCTCCCCGCCGCCCGGCGCGTAGCGCACCCGACCGTGTTTGAGCGCCCGGCCGCCGGCCACTCGCCGGGCTCGGGACCGGGGATCCCTTCGGAGGGAACGGAGATGCGCGACTCGCGGCCCAGTGTCGCTGCACGATCCGGTTCGGTGACGTGGCGCGCCCGACAGGATTCAGATGTGCGGATGCCACCATTTTCGTCCGGGTCCCAATCGTGCGGCGACAGTGGTGACTTGTCTGAATAGGTTGACGATAGGGTCCCTGTCGTCTAGCATATTGGACATGGCGAAGCAGACATTGCCCTCGTTCCCGCGCTACCAGCGGCTGGCCGACTCCCTCGGCGCGCGCGTGCGCGTCGCGCGCATGCGACGGCGCATGTCGGCGACCGAGATGGCTGAGCGGATGGGCGTCTCACGCATGACCCTCTACAGCCTCGAGAGGGGCGATCTCTCGGTGGGGCTCGGTGTCCTGGTACGGGCCCTCGGCGTCCTGGGCCTCGAGGGGGACCTCGACCGCGTCGCCGCGGACGACGAGCTTGGGCGGAAACTCGTCGACGCCGCCGCCAGGCCCGCGCGGCGGGCGAAGCGGACCCCGGCCCCGTGAGCCGCGAGCTGCCCGCGGAGGTGGCCGTCGAGCTCGATGCCGCGGAGCTGGGCGGTCCGGTCAGGGTCGGCACCCTGCGCCGGGTCCCCTCGCCCTCGGGCGCGGTCGTGGCGTTCGCGTACGACGAGGCCTGGCTCGCCCGGCCGGACGCCTTCGTCCTCGACCCGGCGCACGGCCTCTACGCGGGCGACCAGTACCCGCGGGCCGGGGACGCCATCGCCGCGGCCTTCACCGACGCCGCTCCCGACCGCTGGGGCCGGATGCTCCTGGAGCGCCGCGAGGCCGCGCGTGCCCGCGACGAGGGGCGCAACCGCCGGACCCTTCGCGACTGGGAGTTCCTCCTCGGCGTCAACGATTTCTCGCGGATGGGGGCGCTGCGGTTCGTCGACGCCGACGGCCGCCACCTCGACGACGAGCCCCCCGGCGTGCCGCCGATGGCCGGTCTCCGCGAGCTCGAGGCTGCGGCCCGGGAGCTCGAGCACCCTTCGCGCGGCGGTTGGTCCCGCGAGGCGGAGCGGCTGGCGCTCCTGCTCGCGCCGGGCAGCTCGCTCGGCGGCTCGCGGCCCAAGGCCACCTTCTCGGGCGAGGACGGCGCGCTCTGGATCGCCAAGTTCCCGTCCCGGATGGACCGCCACGACGTCGGCGCCTGCGAGCTCGTCCTCAACGACCTCGCGGCCCGCGCCGGGATCAAGGTCCCGGAGCACCGGCTCCTCGCCCTGGGCGACGGGCACCGCACCTTCGCCGCCCGGCGGTTCGATCGGGTGCCGGGATCGCGCCGCCTCTGTGCCTCGGCGATGACGATGACGTCCCGCCGTGACCGGGATGCCGCGAGCTACCTCGACATCGCCCTGTCCATCGCCGACCACGGGGCACCCGGGCGAATCCGCGAGGACCTGGCCCAGCTGTTCCGGCGCGCCGCCTTCAACGTGCTCGCGTCGCACCGCGACGACCACCTTCGCAACCACGGCTTCCTGCGGACGACCGAGGGCTGGCGGTTGGCCCCGGCATTCGACCTCAACCCGGTTCCCGGCAAGCCCGAGCACGAGCTCTCGCTCGACGGCGCCGTCCACCGCGGAAATCTCGAGGTCCTGCGCGAGACGGCGCCCTTCTACCGGCTCTCGGGTCCGGAGGCGGACGCGATCATCGACGAGGTCCGGGCGGCGCTCGCCACCTGGCACGACGCGGTCCGGGGCCTGGACCTGGGAGCCACCGAGCTCGATCTGCTGGAGGATGCGATCGGGGTCTGACGCTGCATCCGTCACGACCTACGACATGCCCATCGAGGGCCGGGACGAGTGGCTCGCCGCGGCGGCGAGGCACCTCGCATGAGGGTCGGGTACCTACGCGGCGCCCTCTCGCCGCAGGCGACGCCGCGCCAGGCGGACGTTCTCGCCGCCTGCTCCTCGAGCGCCTCCTCGATGCCCCGTTCCTCGCGGCGGATGAGCCGGGCGCCGGGAACTGCCCGGAGGAGCGTCCGCTCGAGCCTGCCCGCACGCTTGCCCGTGGCAGTGACGCATCTCGTGTGCGTGATATAGTTACAACCCTGTAACGGAACCCCAAGGAGTTCGACTGTGCCCGACGCTGATGCCACCAACATGTCCGAGACGCGCCGCTTCAAGGTGATGCGCGTGGTGATCGGTGCCGCCAACCCCCTGGTCCGGCGCCATCTCGACTCGCGCTTCGCGGGCCCGCTGGGGAGAGCTTTGTTGGTTCTGCGGTACCGCGGGCGCAAGTCCGGCCGCACGTTCACCACGCCCGTCGGGTACGTCCGTGACGGCGATCGGATCGTGATGGTCACCTCGCCGACCTATCGGTGGTGGCCCAACATGGTGGGCGGAGCCGATGTGGAGGTCCGCCTGCCCGAGGGCTGGAGGCGCGGCCGCGCGGAGGTGATCCTCCCCGATGACCCGCGCTACGACGAGACGGTCGCCCTCCAGGTCGCGAAGCGTGGCCCGGGAATGCTGCGCGGCTTCGGCGTCAAGGTGGACGACGCGGGACGGATGACGGCCGAGGCGAAGGCGACGGCAACGGAGAGCGCCCACCTCGTCCTCGTCGCGCTGGAACCGGCCGCCGAATGAACGCGCTGGCCAGAGCTCCCATCCGCACGGCGTCGAATGCAGGGCGGCCTCGCGACCCGGACGTGGACGTGGCGATCCTCGAGGCGGCGCTGCGCCTGCTCGACGAGGTCGGCTACCAGAAGATGTCCATTGCCGCGATCGCATCGACCGCGGGCGTCGGCCGCCCCACGGTGTACCGGCGGTATCGATCCAAGGCCGACCTCGTCGTGGCCGCCATCTTGCGCACGACGGACGCACCGGAGCCTGACCAGCCCGCCGACGCTCGACGCGCCTTGCGCGAGCTGCTGGACGCGGCGAGAGGAGCCATTGCAAGTCCCGGCGGCATGGCGGCCCTCGGTTCGCTGCTCGCCGAGCAGCGTCGCGATCCGGAGCTCCTGGCGGCGTTCCGAGTCCGGATCTTCGAGCCCCGTCGCGAGGTGGTCCACGAGATCCTGGGCCGGGGGGTCGCCACTGGCGACGTCGCACGCGACGCGGATCGAGAGGCGATCGACAGCCTGCTGTTCGGGGCACTCCTGGCCCGGGCGATCCTCGGCGAGCCGGTCGACCCAGCCTGGATCGAGCGCGTCGTCGACCAGGCCTGGCGCGGCATCGCCGCTTCCCCGGGCCCGACTCCGGCCGCTACCCCGGACTCGGAGTCATCGCGATGACGGCCCCGGTGCTCGTGACCGGCGCCCCGGGCAACGTCGGGACGCCCCTCGTCCACGAGCTGCTGCGCCTGGGCGCGGCCGTGCGCGTGGCCGCCTGGGACGTGGCGGTGGCACGGACCGCGTTCGGGGACGAGGTGGAGATCGTCCCGTTCGACTTTACCGACCCGGCGACCTTCGGCGCCTTTGACGGCGTGGAGCGGATGTTCCTCCTGCGCCCGCCGGCCATCGCCGACGTGGACGGCGTCATCGTGCCCGCCCTGCGCGCCGCCGCCACGCGGCGCGTGCGCCACGTCGTGTTTCAGTCGATCCAGGGCGCCGAGCGGAACCGGATCGTGCCGCACCGCAAGATCGAGGACCGGCTGCGGGTCTCGGGGATGGCCTGGACCTTCGTGCGGGCGGCGTACTTCATGCAGAACCTGTCCACGACCCACGCCCCCGAGATCCGCGAGCTCGACGAGATCTGGGTGCCCGCCGGACGCGGCTCCCGGACGGCGCACGTCGACGCGCGCGACGTGGCGGCCGTGGCCGCCCGGGCGCTGGTCGAGCCGGGCCACGAGGGGTGCGCCTATACCCCGACCGGACCGACCGCGCTGACCTACGACGAGATCGCCGCGATCCTGTCGGCCGAGCTGGGCCGGCCGATCCGGTACGCGGACCCCGGGTTCCTGGCCTTCTGGCGGCGCCTCCGCAGGCGGGGGACGCCGCGGGCCATGGTGGGCGTGATGCTCGGCATCTACACGGCTGCCCGGATGGGGCTCGCGGCCGGGATCACTGACGACGTTGCGCGCGTCACCGGTCGGCCTCCGACCGCGTTCGCCGCGTTTGCCCACGAGGCGCGCGCTGCGTGGCTCCGGGAGGGTGCAGGCGCGCCCGAAGCCCGACCCCAACCTGGGTCGTCGCCCGGCCCAAGCTGATCTATCCGGGGGAGACTCGCTATGTCAAACGGAAAGCGCGTCGTCGTGACGGGAGCGAGTCCCGTGGAGACGGCGCTGGACCGGTTGACCGGGTAGTTGTCCGCTCGCTGCCCTCGTGAGAGAGGACAAATGGCCGATGGACCAGTCGGAGTACCCTCACCGAAGAACGGCACAGTCGTTCGTGGCCGCTGCGGGAGGTGGTCGTGCGACTCGGTATCCGGGCCGTCCCGGGCCGTGTCCCCGCCCTCGTGATCGTGGCCCTGTTGCTATCTGGTTGCGGAACGGGCGTCGGCAACGAGTCCCCGCTGCCAACGTGGCCCGTGGCGCCCGAGACACTTCCCCCGGCGACGGACGCGGTGCCCGACGGGTTCACGCTGGCAACGTGGGCGCCTGACCCGGCCTTCCCCTCGCCCGCTCCCGGGTCGACCTCGATGCACATCCTCGTGTGGGAGACGCTCTGTGCGAGCGGTCGGCCCACGACCGGGAGAATGTCCGCCCCCGCGGTCTCGTTCGCCTCGACGACCGTGACGATCAAGATCGGCGTTCGGCCGCTCGGTGGCGTTCAGGCTTGCCCCGGCCCCACAGGCACCCCTGCCATTCTCATCCTGACCGAACCTCTCGGAGCACGAACCCTGCTCGATGGCGGTCGGATGCCGATCGGACCGCCCTCACCGGGGTTCATCGCGGCATCGCCGGGCAGCCGACCCTGAGCGACAGGAGAGGCGGGGTAGAGTGTTCTGGGACCTAGTGTCCCGGTTCGTTAGTCGCTGGCCGCTTGCGGACCGCCTTGGCGAGGATCTCGTCCGCGGTCTTGACCCAAACGAAGGGTGTCGC
>JANXWH010000167.1 GCA_025351245.1 Chloroflexota bacterium
GTCAGGTCCCCGACACGCCCCCGAGACCCGCCCCCCGAGACACGCCCCCGCTGGTGAGGTCCCCGACACGCCCCCGAGACCCGCCCCCCGAGACACGCCCCCGCTGGTGAGGTCCCCGACACGCCCCCGCGACACGCCCCCGCTGGTCAGGTGCCCGTGGTCGCGACGGAGGCCGTACCCGCCAAACGGGCCCCGTGGTGGGTTGGTAGCCGAACCTTCATCCAGTTCGCACGGCGGCGCGATCCCGCGGTGCCGTCAGAGCCACGTCCCCCGATGCATTGAACGCACGATCCTGACGAGCGGCGGGTCGCCGGACGGGTTTCCGCGTCGTAATCGGTCGCCAAACGCACGATGTCGACCGGCGCGCGGAGATCGCGCGGTCCGCGCCAGGTCCCAGGGGCCGGGAGGGCCGTGGGCGGGTCCGGATCGTGCATCTGACGCAGACCGATGCCGTGTTCGTGCGCCGGATGCATGGATCTGACGCGCGGGCAGCCCCAAGGCCAGGATTCCGGGCACCCCCGGGGCCGTCCTCCCCGGGTCCGCTCAGCCCGTGGTCGCGGCCGCCGCCTGCGCCGGCTCGGCGGCCGTCACCGGCTCGGCGGCCGTCACCGGCTCGGTCGCGGTCGCCGCCGGGACCTCGCCCTGCTCCTGGAGCCAGCGCTCTGCGTCGATGGCCGCTCGGCAGCCGTCCCCGGCCGCAGTGACCGCCTGGCGATAGCGATGGTCGTGCACGTCGCCGGCGACGAAGACCCCCTCGATCCGGGAGTGGGTCGCGGCGTGGACTGCCAGGTAGCCCGCCTCGTCCTTCTCGAGCCAACCCTCGAACGGCCCGGTATTCGGCCGGTAGCCGATCGCGACGAAGAAGCCCTGCACGGGGAGATCGCGCGTGGTTCCGCTCGCCACGTCGCGCAGCCGCACGCCCGTGACTGCATTCTCGCCGAGCACCTCGTCCACGGTCACGCCCCGATGGATCTCGATCGCAGGATGGCTCTCGGCGCGGCTCTGCATGATCCGGCTGCCTCGGAACTCGTGCCGACGGTGGAGGAGGTGGACCTTCGAGGCGAAGCGGGTGAGGTAGAGAGCCTCCTCGAAAGCCGTGTCGCCGCCCCCGACCACCGCGACCGCCTTGTCGCGGAAGAAGAAGCCGTCGCAGGTCGCGCAGGCTGAGACGCCATGGCCGCGGAGCCGGTCCTCCGATTCGAGGCCCAGCCAGAGCGCCGACGCGCCAGTCGCCACGATGACCGCCTGGGCACGGTACTCCACGCCGCCGGCCCAGGCCCGGAACGGGCGGCTCGAGAAGTCGACGCGGTCCGCCTCGACGTCGAAGATCCGCGTCCCGAAGCGCTCCGCCTGCTGGCGGAAGCGAGCCATCAGCTCGGGGCCCTGGATTCCCTCCGGGAAGCCCGGGTAGTTCTCTACCTCGCTCGTGATCGTGAGCTGGCCGCCGGGCTGGTGGCCGGCGAGGACGATCGGCGCGAGGTTCGCCCGGGCCGCGTAGATGGCGGCGGTCAGGCCGGCGGGGCCGGAGCCCAGAATCAGGACGCTCGTCTCAGGGGAGCCCTCGGCGGCTGCGGCGACCGCGCCGACCGGCAGTGTCGCCGTGGCTGGGACGGCCGTGAGCGGCGCCGCGGCTCCGTCGCCGAAGTCGATTGTGAAGCTGCCGAACGGGGAGGTGGTGTCGGGCATGGGAAAACAGATCTCGTGCTGGGGTCGGCCGCGAGCACGCGCGGAACGGAACCATATGCTAGCACGTGCACAATACCCCCTGGGAGTATCCGGGCCATGATCCGGTGCGTGCTGCCGGGCACCAGGAGGCCCCGCCGCCCCGGGCGTGACAGCACCGAGCTCTCGACCGCTCGGCGCGAGGTCTCGGAGCTGCGGGACCTCGCGATGCACGACGCGCCTACCGGGCTCCCGAACCGTCGCAATTTCGAGATGTCCATGGTCTCGCGGATCGCCGAGCTCGCAGGCTACGGCCGCCGGTTTGGGCTGCTCATCGCGGACATCGACCGGTTCAAGCTCGTCAACGACCGCCACGGGCACGCGACGGGCGACGTCGCCCTGCGGACCGTCGCCCGGACCCTGCTGGAGTCCTCCCGGGCCGGCGACGAGATCGCCCGTTTCGGCGGCGAGGAGTTCATCCTCACGATCACGGACGTGGACGAACCGGCCCTGCGCGCGATCGCCAAGCGGTTTCGCGTGCTGGTGGAGCGGTCCCGGGTCCGGACCGGCGAGCTGGACCTCGCGGTCACGATCTCCATTGGCGGGGCCATCGCCGGAGTCGGGGACACCGCCGAGGCAATCTTCGAGCGTGCCGCCGCGGCGCTCGACCGTGCCAAAGAGGGAGGCCGGAACCGCGTCCAGCTCGCGGGCGACGAGGACGCCCCCACCGCCTGACAGCCGCGCGCCGCCACACAGCCGCGCAGACCGGGACGTCGTCGGAATCGCGCGGACCAGCGGCGGACCTTGTGTCAGGTGTGCACCAGGCGGGCACATGTCGTCGTCGAGTTGCCAGATGCCCAAGGGGCGGTCAGCTGACAACGCTCGGCGTCGGGTCCAAGCTCGCGCCGGTCCGGCCAGGCCCTGGTCGCGCCGCCCAACGACCGCCTGGTGGCCACCTGGCAGAGGGCGTCGGGGCCGATCGCCGCAGGCCACCTGGCAGAGGGCGCCGGGGCCGATCGCCGCAGGCTACGCGCCGCTACGTCGTCGGGATGGCGTGGACCAGCGCGGCGAGGCGCGCCGCCAGGGTGTCGACGCCCGGCTGCTCGATGTTCTGGATCCCCACGATAACGTGCTGCGCGCCGGCCTCCGCGAGCGTCGCGAACCGCGCCGCCGCGGCCTCGGGCGACTCCGTTCCCTTGCCGCCGGATGCGGAGAGCCGGGTGTTCTGGAGCGTCGATCGCTCGATCTCCGCGTAGGGCCGGCCGACCGCCTCGCAGTGCTCGCGCAGGATGGCGTACTTGCGGGCGAGCACCTCCGGGCCGCCGAAGACGTTCGTCGCATCGCCGTATTGCGCCACGAGGCGGAGCGTCTTCTTCTCGCCGCCGCCCCCGATCATGATCGGCACCCGCGGCCGGCTGATCGACTGCGGGGAATTCAGGAGCCGGCCGGCGGTGTACTGGGCGCCGGCGAAGGTCGCCTCCGTCCCGCGCTCGCCCTGCCACATCGCATGGGCGATCCGGAGCGTCTCCTCCAGCATCTCGAAGCGCGTCCCGAGCGGGGGCATCGGGAAGCCGAGTGCGTCGCTCTCCTCCTGGTTCCACGCCGCCCCGATCCCCAGCCACGCCCGGCCGCCGGAGAGGACGTCAAGCGTGGTCGCGGCCTTCACCCAGAGGCCGGGGAGCCGGTAATGGATACCGCCCACCATGAGCCCCAGGCGCGCGTGGCTCGTGTGGGCCGCGATGAACCCCAGCGTCGTCCAGCCCTCCAGCATGGGGTCCTCGGCCGGGCCGATCCCGCGGATCTGGAAGAAGTGGTCCATGACCCAGAGGGAATCGAATCCGGCACCGTCGGCGCTGCGGACGATCCGTGCCAGCGTCGGCCCGATGGCCGGGGTGCCTCCGGAGTAGTCGAAGCGATTGATCTGGAGGCCGATCTTCACGGGGGGAGGCTCCTGACGGTGGTGCTCGGGGATACGCGAGCGTACACCGCGGCCCGGCCGGCCCGCGGCTGTCGGCGTCCTGCGCCGTGGCGTCTTACGCCGCCCCCGCAGGCTCAGCGAAAGAGGTCGAGCTCGGGCGGCATGAGCACGTCCACCGCGACACTGCCGTCGCCGGGCGGCGGAGAGGCACCGCGCACGAGCGCGGCCGGCCGGCGGGCTGTCTTGCCCAGCACCAGCTCCGCGGCCGAGGCGATCTCGTCGGCGACGGCGCGGATCGTGGCGCTCATCGGCCGCCCGTCGGCGTCGGCGGTGCCCCGGAGGTCCTCCAGTGGGCGAAAGCCGGCCACGCCGATCGCGAGATCCGTTATCCCTAAGCGCCACGGCCGGCCCAGGCTATCGCTGACCACCACGCCGGGCGTCGTCCCGAATCGCCGCCCCACCGCGTCGCGGATGCGACGTGCGGACGCGTCCGGGTCGTCGGGCAGCAGGAGGACGATGCTGCCGGACGACGATCCGACGTTCGACGCGTCCACGCCGCCGTTCGCGAGGATGAAGCCATGGCGTGTCTCCACGATCACCACGCCATTCGCCATCCGGACGACGCGGACCGCCTGCCGAAGGACGACCTCCACCTGCCGGGCGTCGCGTCCCCAGCGCGCGGCAAACGCGATGGCCTCGGGGCGGGGCTCGATCGCGGTGAGGTCGACGAACGCGCCCTCCGCCTTCGAGACGACCTTCTGGGTCACGACCAGAACGTCGTCGTGTCGCAGCGGCAGCGCTCCTGGCGTGCGCTCGAGCGCGTCGCCGACAAGGTCCGCAAGGTCGTCGCCCGGACGAACTTCGGGGATGCCGTCGAGCGCGATGACCTCGAGGCGGACGGGCCCCGTGCCGACGTCGCTCACGGCAGGTCGATCGCCGAGCCGCCCAGTCCCACGGCCTCCGCGGCGAGCAGGTCGTCGGGCGTGTCGAGGTCCAGGCCCAGCGGGCCTTCGAGCTCCAGGTAGGTGGCGCCCGCGCGCGCGGCGGCACCGGCGTGCGCGGCACGGCTGCCCGGGCCGAACTGGAACGGGATCGCTCCCGGTGGGGCGAGCAGGAGCAGGTTCGTCCCTTCGCCGGCGCGATCCGGGACGAGCGCCACGAGCGATGTCGCCGCCGTGCCGGCCGCGCGGCTTCTGGCCAGGCGATCCCGGGCTGCCGCGAGCACCAGTTCCAGCTCGCCGGGGCCGATGGCGGGCAGGTCGGCCGGGACCACGAGGAGCGCCGTGGCACCCAGCTCGCGCGCCCAGGCCCGGCCCTCCGCGAGGCCCTCGTTGAGGCCGCCGCCGCCCTGCGGCAGGGTGACGGCGCCGGCATTGGCAGCGACGGAGAGCGCCTCTGGATCCGGGCTCACCACCGCCACCGCGCGGATGCCGGGCGTCGTGATCGCGGACCGGATCGTCCGGCGGAGGAGCCCCTCCACGAGCGCCCGCCGCTCCTCCGGGTCCAGGGCTTCGCCGAGGCGCGTCTTGGCGCGCTCCAGCCCGCGCACCGGGACGATCGCCACCACGTGCCCGAGGTCGGCCGGTGCGGGCGTGCCGGAGGGATCGAGGTCCTGCATGGGTTGATCGTAGCGGCGAGGTGAGCCCCGCGTCCGCGCGGGCGGCCGGCCTCGGGCCGAAAGTCGCACCCGTGGATCGGTGTAGAACGTCAGGCGGGGAGCGCCTCGAAGACGATTGCGGCCATGCCCCGGCCCGGGTCGGCGATGTGGCGCAGGCTTCCGCCGACGTCGCGATCCGTCAGCATCAGCGATCGGAGGATCCCGCCGCCACCGATGTCGCCGGTCAGCCGGAAGCCGACGATCCGTCCGTCGGTGACGAAGACCTTTCGGAGGACGTCGCCGTTCCGCCACCGGAACTCCTCGTCCCCGGTCATCGCCCCGACCGCCATGATCGGCAACCCCAGATGTTTGAGGCTATTCATGCTCTCGGCGCCGAGGTAAGTCGTGTCCAGGCCGACCAGGTTCCGCCCCACGACCTCACCCTGGGCCACCGCGTTCGGGAAGATCGCGTGGACGTATCGTTCGCCAGTCAGGCGGTCGGCTGCCTCAACGACGTCCCCGGCCGCCCACACATCGCGGACGCTCGTTCGAAGGTGGTCGTCGACGCGGATGCCCCAGCCGGCGTCGATGCCGCTCGCGGCCAGGAACTCCAGGTGTGGCTTCACGCCGGTGGCCGCCACGTAGGCGTCGGCCGTCAGGACCGCCCCGTCGGCCAGCTCGACGCCCTCGACGGCATCGGTGCCGAGGAAGCGGCTGGCCTCGACGCCCAGCCGGATCTCGACGCCGCGCTCGCGCATGATCCGCCCCGCGATGCCGGCCGTCTCCGGATCGAGCATCCGCGGCATGACCCAGCTGCGCCGGCCGAGCATCGTCACACGGACGCCGAGATCGGCCAGCAGCAGGGCGATCTCCATCCCGATGAACCCGGCGCCGACGATCAGGGCGGTCCGGACCTGGCCGCTCCGGACGCGGTCGAGGAGTGCCCGCGCCGTCCGCAGCGACTTGAAGTCGTGGATGTCCCGGAGCTCGTTGCCCGGCAGGTCCGCGTGGAGGCGGCTGCCCGAGGCGACGACGAGCCGATCGAACGGGACGGTCGAGCCATCGGTAAGTGCCACTTCGTGCATGGCGGGACCGACGCTCGCGACCACGCGGTCCTCGCGGACATCGAGGCCGAGCCGGTCGCCCACGTCACGGCCCATCCAGTAGAGCGGATCCTCCCGGCCGGTCAGGAAGTGGTCCGCCATCGCCGGGGGTGAATACGGCGGGAAGGACTCGGCGGTGATGATCGTGATCGGGACGTCCCGGTCGAATCGCCGGATCGTCTCGGCCACGGTGATGCCGGCCGGGCCGGCGCCGATGATGACGATGCTCATCGCACTCTCCCCGCGATCCGCGCCAGCGAGTCGGCCAGGTCCGCAACCGCCGCGCCGAACGGGGAGACCGTCCCGTCGAGGAGCCCATCCACGGCCGGTTCTGCGGCCCGGACCCGTTCGTCCTCCGGCAGGAGGTGTCGGCTCGCGAACGCCGGGCGCGTACCAGCGTCCGCCCTGTTCAGGTAGTCCTCCACCCGCTCGATGTCGATCGGACCGCGAACGCGGTTGACCACGAGATGGACCATCGGGATCCCGAGGTCCGCTGCCAGGCGTGCCGTCCGAAGTGCGACCGAGACGCCGTTGAACGACGGGTCGGTCACCACCAGGGCCTGTCCGAAGCCGCGCGCGAGCGCCCGGCCGAAGTGCTCGATGCCGGCCTGGGTGTCCATCAGGATGAGCTCACCGGGTCGCAGCGCAATTGCCGCCATGGCCCCGGCCAGGAGGGTGTTTTCGGGACACAGGCAACCGGAGGCGGCCTGGTGGAGCGAACCCATCACGAGCAGCCGGACGTTGTCCGGCGCCCGGACGGAGAAGCGCTCGACAGCGTCCTCCGCCTCGGGATTCAGGCGCAGGAGCATGCCCCAGCCGGAGCCGGGTCGAGCCCCCGTCTTCTCTTCGACATAGTCGGCGTTGTCGCTCAGCGGCACGATCGCTGTCGCCTCGAACGGGGGCATCCCGAGCGCCCATGCGAGGTTCATCTGGGCGTCGGCGTCCACGGCGAGGACGGTCTGCCCGCGCCTGGCGAGGGTACGGGCGAGGAGCGCGGCAAGCGTCGTCTTGCCGACGCCGCCCTTGCCCGCGACGACGATGCGCGACCGGTCGCCGGAGCCCGACGCGGGGGCCGGGCTCCGGACCAGTTCGGCGGTCATCAGTCGAACCGCCGGTTCGGTCAGGCGCCGACCGTCGCCGGCTCGGCCGGCATCGGGGCGACGATCGAATCGGGTTCGATAAACGGGAGGCCGAGACCCCGCCGCTTCGCCTCGATGTGGCGCCGGATAAGGACGGCGGCCTTCTCCGGATCGGGCTCGATCGCGAATTTCGCCCCGACCACGCCGTCGAGGCCGTCGGCCAGGAGGTTGACGACGTTGCGGCTGCCGAAGATCGGCGGCTGGACGCCGAGGACAGTCGTGATCCCGCTGGCCACGACATACGCCCCGATCGCGACGGCCTTCTCCGAGTACCACTCGGGCGCGGCTCCGGCCAGCGGAAGCTGGCTGATGTCGACGCCGAGATGGTTCGCGAGCGCGGCCGCCAGGACGAGGATCCGCGTGTTGTCCACGCACGAGCCCATGTGGAGCACGGGCGGGATCCCGAGCGAGGTGCACAGGGCACGCAGTCCCGGCCCGGCAAGTTCGGCCGCCGCCGGGACCATCTGTCCGGCCTTGCCGTTGGCCACCGCCGCGCAGCCGGTGACGAGGACGAGGATGTCGTTCTCGATCAGCCGCCGCGTCAGCATGACGTGGGCGTAGTCCTGGGTGATCTTCGGGTTATTGCACCCAACCACGCCGACCGCCCCGCGGATCGTCCCCTCGGCGATCGCCTGGACGAGCGGAGCCGGGGTGCCCCCGATCGCGCCGAGGATCGCCTCGACCGAGAATCCGGTCATCATCGGGACCGGCTCCACGGGGATCCGGACCCGATCGGGATTTCGGTTCGGGTAGGCGTCGAT
>JANXWH010000242.1 GCA_025351245.1 Chloroflexota bacterium
CCTCGCGAACCGGTGGTCGGGGATGTCCTCGGGCCGCTCGGGGCGGCCGTGATGCGGGTGTTGTGGAACCGTGGCTCGGCAACCGTTGGGACCGTGGTCGATGCGCTGAATGCCGAACGCCGACAGGCGCTCGCCTACACCACGGTCATGACGATCATGAGCCGGCTCTTCGAACGCGGTCTCCTCGAGCGCGACAAGCAGGGACGCCAGTACGTGTATCGCCCTGTGAGCGACGAGCCTGCGCTGATCGAGACGCTGAGCGGGCAAGCCGTGGACGAACTCCTCGCTCGATACGGCACGACGGCGCTTCGCCAGTTCGCCCATCGGCTCGCCGACAGCGATCCGGACCTGCGCGCCCAGATCCTGGAGCTTGCCGCCCGTCGATCGCGATGAGGCGCGGTCTCCAGCGTCCCGGACTGCTGATCGCTGTCCTCGGCGGCGGCGTACTCCTGTACTGCGTCGTCGCGAGCCAGGCGTCGGGCGGCGACCCGGTGGTGGCCCTGGAGGCCGTGTCGGCCGTCGCGCTCGCCGCCTGGACCGTCGTCGGCGGGCACAACGTGTGGCAGGCGTGGAGGATGGCCCGCGAGCTCAACGCTCGATGCCACGTGCGCTCGCTGGCTGGTATCGAGTGTCGGATCGTGCAGGACGGCGGGAGGCACGCGTTCGTCCTCGGCGCCTTGCGGCCGACCATCTATCTCGGCGACCAACTGGTGGCGACGCTCGAGAGCGACGAGCTCGAGGCCGTTCTCCTTCACGAGGACCACCACCGACGAACCCGGGCTCCGCTGCGGACCGCGGCGCTCGAGGCGTGGCTCGCGCTCGCCGGCCGATGGGCCCCGATTCGCGCGATCCTCGACGAGCGGTTGAGCGATCTCGAGGAGCAGGCCGACGCGGCCGCCCTCCGACGCGGCGTCAGCGTGGCCTCGCTTGCCAGCGCCCTTGTGAAGACCGATCCGAGCCTCAGGCCCGCAGCGGCAGCGTTCGCCTCGGCCACCGACCGGCGACTCCAGTCGCTCCTCCTGCTGGCAGCCGGCCAGACGGAGACCAGCGCCTCCCGGCTTCCATACGAGTGGCTCCCCGTCGCGGCTGTCGCCATCGTGGCGGTCGCCTGCCATCTCGCCGGCCTGACGCCCTTCTGGCTCCGGGGCTGACCGCCGCTCGCCGGCCCCTGCGCGCGGGCCCGATATACTACCGGCCTGTCGTCGACAGCTCGCGTCGGCCGGACGTCCCGTGGAACCCGTTCCCGTTGCGCCGCGCGCGCGCTTCTCCCTGCGAACGACGGACGTCACGAAACTCTACGGCGAGACCGTCGCGCTGTGGGGCGTCAGCCTCGACGCCACATCTGGGAGTCTGCTCGCGATCCAACATGCGCACGACGAAGACGGCCGCGACCACCCCGACCGCCGTCCCGAAGATCAACAGCAGCGGTTCCATGGTGCGCCCTCCTTCAGGTGGCCGACGAGCTCGCCCGACCCGACGACCAAATCAGCCTGCACCGACGCCAACCGACGCGCCCGACCACAGGAACCGCCGCCGGATCCCGAGCGACGCGTCAGTCTTCCCGATCGAGCGGGCGGCGTCGGCCTCGAGCACGGTCCTCGACCGGATCGCGTCGATCGTGTCGGGAATGGCGATTGCCTCGTTCGGAACGTGGCAGACCAGGTCGATCTCGCCGCCGTCCGGTCGGACCGCGATGGCGTGCTCCCACAGGGCGACCTCCCAGAGGTCCGCCCGTGGCCGGCCGAGATCGCGCATCAGCTCACGATCGAGTTCTTGAACGACGATCCCCTCGTTGGCCCGGACGAACGCGACGCGCGGCGCAGCCTCGAGGAGCTTCCGGACCTCGTCGACGCCCGTCGGGCGAGTCGTCTCGACCATCGTGAAGTGGATGTTCCCGAGGTCGAATGGGCCCTTGGCGGCCATCGTCACGATTTGTCGAGGCCGGGCAGGATCGTCTGGACATTCGGCCCCTGGGCCTCCTCGCGCGGCCAGCGCCAGACGGTCGTACTGATCGCCTCGACGATGTCCCGGGCGATCGCGACCCGCGCGATCTCCGACGACGGACAGGCGAGACAGCGGCGGGCCGAGCTCGACGCTGAGAACCGGCCCCCCGGCTTCCGGTAGTGCGCGGATCCCCGCTGGCGGGGGGAGGGCAACGGAGCGTCGCGGCGTAGGGTTGTCGAGCCTCGCGAAGGTCGCACGACCGGGGTTCATTGGGCCGCGCTTGCTGCAGGGCGGCGGAGGTGGGGCAGGAAGCGGGGCGTCTGCGCCGCATAGGCCTCCCACTGAGTGTCGAAGTGCTGACGGACCTCGCGTTCCTCACCGATCGCCAGCCTCCGGTAGACGAGGACCAGGACCGGGAACATGGCCAGCGTCGCCAGCGTTGGCCACTGGAGCAGGAAGCCGACCATGATCAGCAGGAACCCGGCGTACTGCGGGTGACGGATCCGGGCGTAGGGGCCGGTGACCGCCAGCCGGTCGCTCCGTTGCGCCTCCCAGAGCACCCGCCAGGCGGACATGATCAACCAGAAGCCGGCGCCGATGAGGGCGTAGCTGCCGAGGTGGAAGGGGCTGAAGTGCGGGTCACCCGTCCAGCCGATGAGGTCGTTCCAGAGATGGCCCCCGCTGTGCGTCAGGCTCAGGGCCGGGAACCTGCTTCCCAGCCATCCCGAGAGCAGGTAGATCGTGAGCGGAAAGCCGTACATCTCGGTGAACAGCGCCACGATGAAAGCTGAGAAGGCGCCCATAGCCCGCCAGTCACGCTTGGTCCTGGGGTGGAAGAAGCTGACCGCGAAGATGATGAAGATCGCTGAGTTGATCAGGACCAGGAACCAGAGCCCGTAGGCGTAGTCATCCATCGTCGACCTCACAAATCAGGCGAGTAACCGCTCGCTGCTCGTGTCTACCCATCAAGTCTTGGCGGCCGCGCCTGAGCGGCACGTGAGCGAGCCCGGTATGTCAGCTGAGAAGTTGGCGCCGCGTTGGGCGACACTCGATGCGACGCACAAGTTTCGAGGTGCTCGCCAGGATCTCAGCCGGCCCTCATCGTCACCGGAAGGTCGCGTAGCGTGGCCGGCCCTGAGCCGTATTGACAGCGACTCGCCTGACGGAGATCACGCTCATGGACCTGGGCCGATCCGGGCCACGGGGTGCATTCGCCGCAGGCCGACGACGCCACGAACCCGCACGGGCGAGAGCACAGCTGCTGCTGAAGCACGACGTGCAGGTATCGTTCGACGGGTGAGCAGTCGATCGGCGGGGCTGGCAGCGCTCGTGGCGACCATTTGGGGACTGTGTTTCGTCCTCATCCAGGCTTCGCTGCCCAGCCCGGCTCCGCTCCTCCTTGCGGCGCTGCGAGCCCTCATCGGTGGCGGCATCCTCGCCGCCTGGATCGCACTGCGCCGGTGGTGGCCGGGAACCCGGCGCCGAGAAGCCGGGCTCGCGGTTCCTCACCCCTGGCGGACCGGCTTGCCATCGATTCCCCGGCTCGTCGCGCTGGCTCTCACCAATGCCGTGCTCGCCTTCGGGGCGATGTACCTCGCGGCTGGCCGAGCTGAGGCGGCGGTCGCCTCGATCCTCGCGGGCGGTCAGCCGCTAATCCTGGCCGCCGCCGGCTGGGCTCTGTTCAGCGAGCAGGCCTCGATGCGCACGGTGACGGGCCTCGCCGTCGCAATGGCCGGCGTTGTCCTAGTCGCGACGACGAGCTCGGGTGCCACAAGCACGGATGGCGTGGCCCTCTCGCTGCTCGCCACGGCCGCGCCCGCCGCCGGGACCGTTCTCATGCGCCGGATCGCACCAACCGTCGACGTGCTGCTGACGACGAGCGCGCAGTTCCTGGTCGGCGGAGCGATCCTCGTCGCCATGAGTGCCCTGCTCGAGCCGTGGGGAGCCCTCAGCTGGTCGCCCGAAACGCTGACCGGGCTGCTCGTCCTCGGCGTCCTGGGGACGGGTCTCGCCTACGTCGCCTGGTTCTGGCTGCTTGACCGCGTTTCCCTCGTGCGGCTCGGAGCGGCCCTGTTCCTCGTCCCCGTCACGGGTGTCGTGGCTGCGATCCTCATCGGGGACCGTCCGGCGCCCGTCGAGCTCGCCGGGATCGCGGCCGTGCTCGTCGGAGTCGGGATCGTTTCAGTCGCCAGCGCGCCCCAGCCGTCCGAGGGCGCCGCACGATAGACGGCCTGACTCGCCAGCCGTCAGGGCGGAGCGCCGGGGATCGGACAATCGTCCGCGATCGACGGTCGGATTCCGCAACCCGCCGGCCGGCAAGTCTCAGGCGTGGCTCACGTCCCGCTCAGCAAGCGCACACAGGCTGTGGGCTAGATTCGCGCTCCGATCCATCCGCACCGAGCACCGAAATGCCCACCGCGCCCCGCCGCTTCCCGTTCGGTCGCCTCATCTTCGCCGTCATCGCCGGCTTCGTGCTGGCCTCCGCGGTCGGGACCGGCGCCCTGTTCGC
>JANXWH010000031.1 GCA_025351245.1 Chloroflexota bacterium
GCCGGCCCGCCGTCGGCCTCACGCGGCCCGCCCCGCCGCCATTTGCCCGTGCCGCCGGACGATCAGCCGCCGCCAGGGCCGCCCGGGCCGGCCAGGTTCTTGATGATCAGGATGATCGCGGGTCCCAGGATGACCACGAAAAGCGACGGGAAGATGCACCCGACCAGCGGGAAGAGCATCTTGATCGGCGCCTTTGCGGCCATCTCCTCCGCGCGCTGGCGCCGCTCGATGCGGAGCTGCTCGGACTGCACCTGGAGCACCTTGCTGATGGAGACGCCCAGCTGCTCGGCCTGGATGATCGCGCCGATGAAGTTCGTGAGGGGCGTCACCTCGGTCCGCGGGACGATGTCGCGGAGCGCTTCACGGCGCGCCTTGCCCATCCGGACCTCGGCCAGCGCGCGCCGGAACTCGTCCGTCAGCGGGCCGTTCATCTTCTCGACCACCTTGGAGAGCGCGGCGTCGAAGCCCAGGCCGGCCCGGACGCTGATCGTCAGGAGGTCAAGCGCATCCGGGATCTGGAGGAGGATCGCATGCTGGCGGCCGCGCACGCGCCGGCCCAGCCAGAACTCCGGGGCGATGTAGCCGAACAGGATGCCGGCCAGGCCCAGGAGCAACCCAACCACGGGGCCGGAAGCGAGCAGGAACGTGAAGACCAGGAAGAAGAGGATCGCGAAGACGATCGCCGAGATCGCCTTGATCCCCAGCCAGTCGGCAACCCGGAGGTCGCCGGGATTGCCGGCCATCGCCAGCCGCTTCTGCGTCGTCTGCGTGAACGAGGCCGAGGTGAAGCGGGAGACACTGTCCGAGAGGCGGCCGGCGAGCGGCCTGATCGTCCGGTCAAAGAACGGCTGCTGGAGCTCGATCTCCTCGAGGTTCCTGGCCTGCATGGTCCCGAGCTGCGTCAACCGGGCCTGGACGGGATCGACGGCGGAGCCGCCGGCGAGCCCCAGCGCAATGAGGATGATGGCGAGCGCGGCGACGGCTGCGATGACGACGGGGAGAAGCGGGCCCATCGCGCTAGACCTCGATGTCCACGATTTTCCGAATGAACATGAAGCCGATGAACATCATCGTCAGGCCCACGCCGATCAGGATGATGCCCGTCGGGATCCCGCTGATGTTGACGGCAGGGTCGAACATCGGCTGCATGAAGCTCGGCGCGATGATGAACAGGAAGCCGGCCAGGCCGATCGGCAGGAACGCCACGACATAGCCGGAGATTCGCTGCTGGGCCGTGAGCGTTCGGATCTCGCCCTTGATCCGCACCCGCTCGCGGATCGTGTACGCGATCGAGTCCAGGATCTCCGCGAGGTTGCCGCCCACCTGGTACTGGATGGAGATCGCGGTCGCCATCAGGTCCAGGTCCTCGGACTCGACACGCCGAACCATGTTCTCCAGCGCCTGCTCGAACGGGAGCCCCAGGTTGACCTCGCGGATGACTCGCTGGAACTCCGTGGAGATCGGCGGCCGCGACTCGCGGACCACCAGCTCGATAGCCTGGAGGAACGACGAGCCCGCCCGGAGCGCGTTGGCGAGCAGCGTGATCGTGTCCGGCAGCTGCTTGTTGAACGAGTTGAGCCGCCCTCCCTGTCGCCGCTTGACGTAGAAGCGCGGCAGGAAGAACCCAAGGACCGCGCCGATGAGGAGGACGATCGGGTTGTGCAGGGCCGGGAAGAAGAACCCGAAGATGAACATGCCCACGGGGACCCCGACGATCGCGGCGGCCCAGATGAAGAGGTACTCGCTTACCTTGAGCTTCAGGTCCGCGCGGGCGAGCTCGCGGGAGAGGTTCGCCCCGAAGTCGCGCTGCTCCACGACCCGGTTGAGCGCGGCGATCGCGGACGACTGCGCGATCAGGTCGCTGATCGGTCCCTGGCCGGTGGACGCCGGCTTGGCTGCGTCCTTGCGGTCCGAAGCGTAGCGCTCCAGGCGCGCGGTGATGTCGGTTCCACGGCCGGACGTCGCGATGCCCAGGGCAATGAGCAGGATCGCGAGCGCTGCGACGGCGGCGACGAGGATCGTAGGCGACACGATGGAGCCTCCCGGCCTGCGCCCTAGAAGACGAAGCCGAAGAGTCCGGGCGGAAGGTGAATCCCCTGCACCTCGAACTTCTCGACGAACTTCGGACGAATCCCGGTGGGCTTGAGCCGACCCTGGATCTTCCCCTCGACGATCCCTGTCTGCTCGAACACGAAGACGTCCTGCATCACGATCACGTCACCTTCCATCCCCTGGACCTCGGTGATGTTGGTGATGCGGCGGGTGCCGTCCTTCAGCCGAGCCTGGTGGACGATGAGGTCCACGGCGGAGGCAACCTGCTCGCGGATCGCACGAAGCGGGAGGTCGACGCCGGCCATCAGGACCATGGTCTCCAGGCGGGCGAGCATGTCGCGAGGGCTGTTCGCATGGCCGGTGGACATCGATCCATCGTGGCCCGTGTTCATGGCCTGGAGCATGTCCAGCGCCTCGCCCGAGCGGCACTCTCCCACGATGATCCGGTCGGGCCGCATCCGGAGGGAGTTCCGGACCAGCTCGCGGATCGGGACCTGGCCCTTGCCCTCGATGTTGGGCGGCCGCGACTCCAGCGTCACCACGTGCTCCTGGCGGAGCTGCAGCTCGGCCGCGTCTTCGATCGTGATGATCCGCTCATCGTTCGGGATGAAGGAGGAGAGCACGTTGAGGGTCGTGGTCTTGCCGGAGCCGGTCCCGCCGGAGACGAAGATGTTGAGGCGCGCCTCCACGCACGCCTTGAGGAAGTCGAACATGTCCGGGGTCGCCGTCCCGAACCGGATCAGGTCGTCCACCGTGAAGGGGGAGGCGGCGAACTTCCGGATCGTGACCACGGGGCCCACCAGGGAGAGCGGCGGGATGATCGCGTTGACGCGGGACCCGTCGGTCAACCGGGCATCCACCATCGGGCTGGACTCGTCCACGCGGCGACCGATCGGAGCGATGATCCGGTCGATGATCCGCATGACGTGGTCGTCGTTCTGGAAGACGACGTTCGTCAGCTCCAGCTTCCCGCTGCGCTCGATGTAGACCTGGCGCGGGCCGTTGACCATCACCTCGGTGATGGACTCGTCGCGCAGGAGCGGCTCCAGCGGGCCCAGGCCGATGATCTCGTCAGTGATCTGCTCCAGCATTCGGACCCGCTCGGCCCGGGTGAGGGCAAGGCCCTGCTCGTCGATGACCTTGCCGAAGATCTCCTCGATCTGGCGGCGCACCTCGACCTGGTTCGCGAGGTCCAGCTTCGGGTCCAGGTCCTGGATGACCCGCGACTGGATCCGGAACTTGACGTCGCGGAAGGACTCGCGGACCGGCGCCGACGACATGAGCCGCTGGCTGGGCGCAACGGTCGGCGGGGGCGTGGGTTGCCCTGCGCCCGGTTCGCCGGCGGGCGCGGTCGGCTTCACGGGTCCCGTTGCCCCGGGCCGCGCACTCTCGATTCGCTTCAGCAGGGACATCTTCCAACCACCCCTTCAGCCCCCGAGGGGACGATCTCCGGCGTTCCTAGCGCCATGCGAACAGCGACTTGCGCGGAGCCTGCTTGCGGGCTCCGCCGCGTGTCTTCTCCGGCTCCCCGGTCAGCGACCGGGCCAGGCGAAGAATGTCCTGCGAGACCTGCGCCTCGCGGTTGCTCAGGAAGAACGGTACGCCCCGATTGAGCGCGTATACAACACTTCGGCCGTCGCTGACGATCGTGTGGTCAACTTTGCGGCCAATGGAGTGCTCCACGTCCGCGACCCGGATCCCCAGGGCGGAGTCGGCCCGGTTCAGGACCAGCTGGATCTTGTCGCCCGCGTAGCCCAGCTGGTCGGCCACCTCCAGGAAGAGTCGCATGTTCTTGATGCTCGTGATCTCCAGCGTGAGGATCGTGAGGATCGTGTCCGCGATGTCAAGGATGGCCAGCGTCGCGTCGCTGAACGAGGACGCGCAGTCCACGACCACCACGTCATAGCGGCCCCGGAGCACTTCCAGGACCCGCTTCGCCGCCGCCGGCGTCACCGCCTCGGCGAGCTCCGGGGAGGCAGGGGCCAGGAGGACCTTGAGTCCCGACGAGTGGGTCATCAGGAACGTGTCCAGCGATTCCGGCTCGCCGCCGGCCTCCAGCTCGGGCACCAGGTCGGCGATCGACTTGTTCTTCGGGTTGAGGTTCAGCAGCACGCCGACGTCGCCGAACTGGAAGGAGCCGTCCACGAGGGCCACGCGGCTCCCGGGCTCGGACGCGGCCGCGACGGCCATGTTCACGGCGATCGTGGTCCGCCCCACGCCGCCCTTGGGCGCGAAGACGGCCACGACCCGCCCCGGCTCGTGGGCGGCTGCCGCCGCGCGGGCCGCGGCGGCAGCGGGTGCGGCGTACCGCACGCGCTTCTCGTGCTCCCGCGCGTGGACCTGGCGGATGGCAGCCGTCAGCTCGTCGGAGCTGAACGGCTTGACGAGGAACTCGCGGGCCCCCGCCAGCATGGAGCGCCGGAGGTAGTCCGCCTCGCCCTGGACGGACATCATCACGACCGCGGTGGTGGGGACCTGCACGGAGAGCAGCTCTGTCGCCGTGATCCCGTCCATGTCCGGCATGTTGATGTCCATCAGGACAACGTCCGGCAGGAGCCGGGCCGCCATCTGGAGCGCCTCCGCGCCGGACGCGGCGGCACCCACGACCTCGATGTCCTTCTCGAAGCCCAGGAGCTTCGCCAGGTGATCGCGGGTCTCCGAGATGTCGTCGACGATGAGGACGCGGATCTGGTCGGCCATGATTCTCGTCTGCGGGGCGATGGTGGCAGGGCGGCCCGCCTCCGCGGAAGGGGCGGGCCGACTTTCAGGCGCCGATCGCGACCGACTGGCTCCTACTTGTTGAGGATGTCCGGCGGAAGGACAAGGTACTTATCGATGAGGGTCTTGAGGGTGACCCCGTCGGTCTTCTCCAGCGGCGGCACCACGATGACCGGGTTCCCGCTCGCGTCCATGACCGGTTTGCCGTCCGCGTCCACCTGGACGTAGTCCCTGGGCGAGCGGAGGACGAGCGAGATGTTGTCGCCGGCCGCGGGGTCCGCGTACAGCTGGGCGTAGCGGATGACCTCGGCCTGGTTGGCCGAGACGGCCACCATGACCATCTCGGACTGGCCGTTGAGGCTGGTCGCCGGCTGTTGGCCGCCCCCGCTCGTCTGGCCCGAGGGTGCGGGCGTCGGCGACGGCTGGGCGGTCGGCGCTGCCGCCGGCGGCAGGAGCGTACCGACGACCAGGGCGTTCTGGAGAACCAACTTGACGGACGGCCCCGGGTCACCCACCTTGATGATCTGGCCCGGGTTCTTCGGGTCGGGGATGACGTTCTGGATCTTGAGCGAGATGATGACGTCGACGTGATCGCCGTTCTGGATCAGCGTCCCGACGCCCGTCACCTGGGAGACCTGGATGGCCATCGCGCGGAGGCCTATCGGCAGTGCGTCGGTGACGTTGTTCTCCACGCCCGTGCTGACGAAGAACGAGTAGCCCAGGGTCTGCCCCTTGGTCACGGCTCGGCGGATCGTCTTGCCGATGGCCAGCCCGGTGTCGGGGATCGTGTCCGGCCCGGCGGCCGCGATCTGCACCTCGTTCAGCTCGACCATGGACGCGGTGACGGTCGTGCCGGCCGCGATGTCGATCGTGGCCTTGACGACCTTGGCCGTCGTGGGCTTGGGCGTGATTGTAGGGGTGCCGCCGCCCGGCGAGCTGCTCCCGGTGAGCATGATCACCCCAACGAATGCCATCGCCGCCAGCAGCACGCCGATGAGCAGGATGAGCCGGTTGCTCCGCTTCAAGGTTCTTTCTCCCCTTGCCAGGTGACAGGCGGCACCACTGTAGCATCGCGGAATGCCCGCGCGACTATACCAATGGGCTAGGACCACCGGAAAGATCTGGTCGGAAATCGTGCGTGGGCGCCGCAGCTCGCGCGCGTTGCCGGAACGCGTACCCGGTCCCGCAGCCAGGGGTCCCGGCGGACCCTGAAACGCAGCGAGCCGACGGGCCAGGAAGGCCGGCCGGCTCGAGTTCCGTTGGCTATTGGATGTGGACGGAGTTGCCGATCATGCCGCGAGGGCCACCGGGACTCGCCCAGCGGCCCTCGCAGGGGGGTCTCCTAGACGGAGTTGCCGACGTTGCTGAGGATCTTCGAGACCTGGCCGCCCAGGAAGATGAGGGCGACGATCGCGACGATCGCGATGAGGGCGAGGATCAGGGCGTACTCGGCGAGGCCCTGCCCCTCCTCGTCGCGCGTCATGAGCGACGTGATGAGGACATACAGACGAGTCATGGTGGTGTTACCTCCTTTCCTTCAAGAGTCTCCCGCCCCGCGGGAGCTGGTGGGCCGGAGCCCGTCGGGTCCCAGTGATCCGTCATCGCGGCCGGGAGACGAGCTCCCAGGCCGACCCGCTGGACGAAGGACGCGAAGGCTACGAGCCGCGATGCCGCCTGTCAAGAGCCCCGGCGCGGCTGGCGGCGCCCGCAGGCACCATCGGCCGGCCTCCCGGGCGCGCCTGGCTAGACGGATCACTGGGACCCGACGGGCTCCGGCCCACCAGCTCCCGCGGGGCGGGAGACTCTTGAAGGAAAGGAGGTA
>JANXWH010000069.1 GCA_025351245.1 Chloroflexota bacterium
CCCCGGCCGCCGTGGCTCGGCCGCCGCCTTGTCCCGGCCGCCGTGGCCGCCGCTTGTCCCGGCCGCCGTGGCCCCGGGCTCCCGGACCCGGCCGCCGTGGCCGCCGCCTGCTACCCTCGCCGCTGTGACCGACGCCGCCGCTCCCCGCGCCGCCGATCCCGATCTGCCCTCGCCCGGCCAGCGCTCCGGCGAGGCTGAGTCGGCGCATCCCGTCGCGGGCGATCCCGACCTCGCGAACGGGCTCGTCGGCGTGGCGTTCGGCGACGAACGACTCGCTGCGTTCGACGCCTCGATCCGCGCCATGGCGGCGGTCCTGGCCGTGGACCGCGTCCTCCAGGTGATCGTGGACCGCGTGCGCGAGCTCGTGGGTGCCGGCTATGCGGCCCTCGGGATCGTGGACGGCGAGGGGGTCATCGAGCAGTTCATCACGAGCGGGATGTCGCGCCTGGAACGATCCCGGATCGGTCCGCCCCCGCGCGGGCATGGCATCCTGGGCCTGATCATCCGCGAAGAACGGTCGTACCGGATCGCGGACCTGATGCAGGATCCCCGGCGCCACGGCTTCCCGCCCAACCACCCCGATATGCACTCGTTCCTTGGCGTGCCGGTGTCGATCCGCGGCCGGGCCATCGGGAACCTGTACCTGACGGAGAAGGACGGCGGGTTCAGCGAGGCGGACCAGCAGCTGGTGGAGCTCTTCGCCGGCCACGCGGCGATCGCGATGGAGAACGCGCGGCTCCACGATCAGGTCCAGCGCCTCGCAATCGTCGAAGAACGCGAGCGGATCGGCCGCGACCTCCACGACGGCGTGATCCAGTCGATCTACGCCGTGGGCCTCTCCCTGGAGGACGTGCCCGACCTCATGGTGGAGGAGCCAGCCGAGGCGAGCCGGCGAGTCGAGCGAGCCATCGAGAGCCTGGACCAGACGATCCGCGACATCCGCAACTTTATCTTCGGCCTGCGTCCCCAGCTGCTCGACGGCGTGGAGCTCGTCGAGGGGCTCGCCGCGCTCGCCGACGAGTTCCGCGTCAACACGATGGTCGATGTGGAGCTGCGGGCGGGCCAGGAGGTCGACGGGATCCCGCTGGGCCCGGAGCGGACGCTCGAGGTGCTCTCGGTTGCGCGGGAGGCGCTCAGCAACATCGCCCGGCACGCGAAGGCGACGCGGGCGGAAGTCCTGGTTGCGACGGCTGGCGATGGCGGGGGGATCACGCTGACGATCATCGACAACGGCATGGGGTTCGATCCGGACGCGCCGCGCGGGCTCGGTCACCTGGGGCTCGCGAACATGGACGCGCGGACGACCGGGATCGGCGGCAAGCTCGCCATCGAAAGCTCACGCGACCGCGGGACGCGTATCATCGTGCAAATTCCCCGTGACTCCTCAGTCGGCGAGGCAGAGGACGGTCCCGAGGCATGAACCGGAACGGAGGCCCACCCCCACCATGACGGAGCAGTCCGAGCCGCGTCCCCTTCGCCTGCTCGTCGTCGACGACCACGAGGTAGTGCGACAGGGTCTGGTTGCGCTGATCGACCGCCGTGAGAAGTTCCAGGTGGTGGCCGAGGCGGGCACCGTCGAGGAGGCCCTTGACGCGGCGCGCCGGTTCCAGCCTGATCTCGTGATCATGGACGTCCGCCTCCCGGACGGCTCCGGCATCGAGGCCTGCCGCGAGATCCGGGCCGAGCTGCCCGCGACGCGCGTGGTGATGCTGACCAGCTATCCGGACGAGGAGGCCGTCCTCTCGGCCATCATCGCGGGCGCCTCCGGGTACCTGCTCAAGCAGATCCGCGCCCGGGACCTCATCAATGCCCTCGAGGCAGTGGGCCGTGGCGAGTCGCTCCTCGACCCGGCGGTGACGGAGAAGGTCCTGGAGCGCGTCCGGCGGATCGCGTCGGGAACCTACACGGACGAGCTCGCCCAGCTGACCGCCCAGGAGCAGAAGATCCTCCAGCTCGTCGCCGAGGGGAAGACGAACAAGGAGATCGCCTCGGAAGTCTTCCTCTCCGACAAGACGGTCAAGAACTACGTCAGCTCCATCCTGTCGAAGCTGAACCTGCAGCGACGCGCCCAGGCGGCGGCGTTCGTTGCGAAACACCGCCTCCCCGGCTCGGGCACGTAGCGCCGGGACCGCCCTTCAACGTCGGCGCCCAGCGCCGGGACGGCGCCCAGCGCCCTTCAACGTCGGCGCCCAGCGCCGGGACGGCGCCCAGCGCCCTTCAACTTCGGCGCCCAGCGCCGCTGTCGCTCAGCGTCGGCGGAACAGCCCGCGGGGCTCCTCGACGCGCTTCGCTTCGCCCCGGCGCCCGGCCCGCCGCAGCAGGACATCGACCTCGTCGCGGTACCGGCGCCCGATCGACATCCGGTCGAGCCACTCCAGGTACGCGACGTCGACGCGGGCGATCTCGCCCAGCGACCAGCCGGCATAGCGGCCGAAATCCAGCCTGCTCCCCGACGCGTTCCCGGGCGGAGGGCCTGCCGGCACCGCATCGGCGTGGCGCCGGCCCGCATCACCGCCGGGTGGGGAGCCGGTGGCCCCGGAGCCGCTGGCAGTCGCGCCGCGCAGCCGGTCGTGCTCCGTGCGCCGGGCCGGGTCCAGGAGGAGGTCCCGCGCCCGATTGAGCGCGACCATCATCGCGGCCGCCTCGGCGCCCGGCGCGACGTCGGGGTGATAGCGGCGGGCGAGCTTCCGGTAGGCGACGACGATGATCTCCGGATCCGCCTCCGGGTCCACCTGGAGGAGCTTGTACGGGTCGGTCGGTGGCGCCACGCCGGCAATGCTGGACGGTCCGCCTTCAGTTCGTCAACCCGACCGCCAGCGTGGCCGCACGCCGCCACCGGTGGCCGGGGCCGAACGTCCGCCGCGAGCGGGCCGGACGGATCGTCCCAACCCGATGCCGGCGTCCGTAGACTGCCGCCATGAAGATCGTCAGCGCCGCCGAGGCCGTCGCGGAGATCCGCTCCGGCGACCGGGTCTACGTCCAGTGCGCGGCCGCGGCGCCGTCCGACCTGCTGGACGCGCTGGTTGCGCGCGCCCCCGAGTTGCGGGACGTGGACGTGGTCCATCTCCACATCGAGGGACCGGGCCCGCACCTGGCGCCCGAGATGGCCGGCCACTTCCGCCATACGGCGCTCTTCATCGGCCCGAACGCCCGCGCCGCCGTGAATGAGGGCCGAGCCGACTACGTGCCGGTCTTCCTGTCAGACGTCCCGCAGCTCTTCGACGCGGGGCTGCTTCCGCTCGACGCGGTGCTCTGCAACGTCTCGACGCCGGATGCGCACGGGTATTGCTCGCTCGGGACGTCCGTCGAGGCGATGCAGGCCGCGATCCGCTCCGCGAAGACGGTGATCGCCCAGCTCAACGCGGCAATGCCGCGGACCCTCGGCGAGAGCTTCATCCACGTGTCGCAGATCGATTACGCGGTGGAGGTGGACGTGCCGCCCTACCTGCGTCCGGACGGCGCGGTCGGCCCGGTGGAGCGTCGGATCGGCGAGTTCGTGGCGGAGCTGGTCCCCGACGGCGCAACCCTCCAGATGGGGATCGGGGCGATCCCGACCGCCGTCGCCCTGTGCCTCCGCGACAAGCGCGACCTCGGGATCCACACCGAGTTGATGACCGACTGTGTCGTCGACCTGGTGGAAGCGGGCGCCGTGACGGGGCTTGCCAAGGAGCGCAACCGCGGCAAGATCGTGGCCACGTTCATGATGGGGACGCAGAAGCTCTACCGGTTTGTCCACGACAATCCGATGGTCGAGATGCACGCCACCGACTACACGAATGACACCCACGTGATCCGTAGCTTCAGCCGGATGATCGCGATCAACTCGGCGATCGCGATCGACCTGACCGGCCAGGTCTGCGCCGACTCGATCGGCCGGCGTCTCTACAGCGGCGTCGGCGGCCAGATGGACTTCATCCGCGGCGCGGCCCTCGCCACGCAGGGTCGGCCGATCATCGCGCTCCCCTCGACCGCGGCCGGCGGGACGGTCTCGCGGATCACCCCGTTCCTCGCCGAGGGATCGGGCGTGGTGACCACCCGGGCCCACGTCCGGACGGTCGTCACGGAGTGGGGTGTCGCGGAGTTGTACGGGAAGTCGATTCGCGAGCGGGCCGCCGCGCTCATCGCGATCGCGCACCCGGATTTCCGTGACGAGCTGACCGTCCAGTCGCGTCGAACGCACTACCTGTAGACGAGGTCCGGCGGCAGGGCGCCGGGGATTTCCTCCACCTCGGGAGCCGTCTCATCGGGGCCGTGCCGGGTGCCCCGGAGACAGGTAGTGGTGGACATCGCGCGTCCCCTGCGACGTCCACCACGCTCCGCAGTGTGGTTGGCAGATCGCGACCCTTGGCAGGGCCGAATGGCCCCCTTCTTGGGGCCGGTGCGCGGGTGCCCGGTCCGGAGGCACGGGGCGACGCTACCTGCATGTTCCCGCCCCATCCCCAACCGGTGCGCCGGCTTCTCATCGTGAGCGACCACGTTGGTGCTTCCGATGCGCTCGCCGCGCACCTGAACCGGCACGGCTTCGCCGTCGTCGGCGAGGTCCGGTCCGCCGGATCCGCGGCCCTCGCGGCGCGGACGTGCGCGCCCGACCTTGTCCTCGTCGACGGCGCGCTCCGGGGCGGCTGGCTGGCGGTTGCGGACGCCCTCGACGGCGTCACTCCCCGAGATCACATCGTCGTTCTCGCCGCGTACCTGGGTGCCGACGAAGCCCGGGAGGCCCGGGCAGCGGGCATCGGCGCGACAATCCTGAAGCACGTTGAAGGCGGCAGTCTCGCAAGCCGTCTTCGGGCGATCGGAGGCCCCGCATGACCCTGGCTCAGAAGACTGACCAAGACCGCCAGTGCCTGGATGGCAACGAAGCGGCGGCCCGCGTGGCCTACGCGCTGAGCGAGGTGATCTCGATCTACCCGATCACGCCCGCCTCCGGGATGGCCGAGCACGCCGACGACTGGGCTGCGGCGGGTCGACCGAATCTCTGGGGCAAGGTGCCCGACGTGATCGAGATGCAGTCCGAGGCGGGCGCGGCAGGCGCGATGCACGGGGCGCTCCAGAAGGGCGCGCTGGCGACCACGTTCACGGCCTCCCAGGGCCTCCTCCTCATGATCCCGAACATGTTCAAGATCGCGGGGGAGCTGACGCCGGCGGTCATCCACGTGGCGGCACGCTCCATCGCCACGCATGCCCTGTCGATCTTCGGCGACCACAGCGACGTCATGCATGCCCGGGCGACGGGGTGGGCGATGCTGGCGGCCGGCTCGGTGCAGGAGGCCCACGACCTCGCCGTGGTCTCGCATGCCGCCACGCTCCGGTCGCGGGTCCCGTTCCTCCACTTCTTCGACGGCTTCCGAACCTCGAGCGAGGTCAACAAGATCGCCCTTCTCGATGAGGACGACCTGCGGGCGCTGGTGCGCGACGAGGAGATCCTCGCCTTCCGTGCCCGCGGCCTGACGCCGGACGCGCCGGTCGTGCGGGGCACGGCCCAGAACCCCGACGCCTTCTTCCAGGCTCGCGAGGCGTCCAACCCCTTCTACCTGGCGGTGCCCGGGGTCGTCCAGGGGGTCATGGACGAGCTGGCCGAGCGAACAGGGCGCCGCTACGGGCTGGTCGACTACCACGGCGCCCCCGACGCAGACCGGGTCGTGGTCGTCATGGGGTCGGCTGCCGGTCCGGTCGCGGAGACGGTCGACGCCCTCGTCGCGGCGGGCGAGAGGGTCGGGATGCTGCAGGTGCGGCTCTTCCAGCCGTTCCCGGTGGAGGAGATCATGGCCGCGCTGCCGTCCACGGTGCGCGCGATCGCGGTCCTCGATCGGACCAAGGAACCGGGCGCGGTCGGCGAGCCGCTCTACCTCGAGGTCGTTGCGGCGATCATCGAGCAAATGGATGCCGACACGCCTCCCTTCGCGGTTGCGCCCCGGATCATCGGCGGCCGCTACGGCCTCTCCTCGAAGGAGATGACGCCGGCGATGATCAAGCCGATTTTCGAGGAGCTTGCGGCCGACCGGCCGAAGCGGCACTTCACGGTCGGGATCTACGATGACGTCACGCACCTGAGCCTGCCGATCGACGCGGACTTCCACGCTCCCCGCCCGGCCGGCGAGGTGCAGGCCCTCTTCTACGGGCTCGGCTCGGACGGCACGGTCGGTGCGAACAAGGCTTCCGTGAAGATCATCGGCGAGGGCACGGACCTCTACGCCCAGGGCTACTTCGTGTACGACTCCAAGAAGTCGGGGTCGATGACGGTGTCACACCTCCGCTTCGGGCCGGCGCCCATCCGCTCCACCTACCTGGTCGAGCAGGCGGACTTCGTCGCCTGCCACCAGTTCGGGCTGCTCGATCGGACGAAGGTCCTCGAGCATGCGAAGCCGGGCGCGACCTTCCTGCTGAACTCGCCCTACGGGCCCGACGAGGTGTGGGAGCAGCTCTCCCGCGACGTCCAGCAGCAGCTGGTCGACAAGGCGATCGACTTCTGGGTGATCGATGCGTTCGCGGTTGCCGAAGAGGTCGGGATGGGCAACCGCATCAACACGATCATGCAGCCCTGCTTCTTCCACCTGGCCGGCGTGTTGCCGCCGGAGGACGCGATCGCCCGGATCAAGGGCTTCGTGCAGAAGACGTACGCGAAGCGGGGTCAGGCCGTCATCGACCGCAACTTCGCGGCCATCGACCACTCCCTGGAGCGGCTCGGCCATGTCACGCTCGGCCCGGTAACCAGCGACCACTCGATCACCTCGATCGTGCCCGATGACGCACCGGACTTCATCCGGCGGGTCACGGCGGTCCTGATGGCCGGCGACGGCGACCGACTGCCGGTCAGCGCATTCCCGGTTGACGGCACGTTCCCCACGGGGACCACGAAGTACGAGAAGCGGGCCGTGGCCCTGCAGATCCCGATCTGGGACGCCGCCATCTGCATCGATTGCGGCAAGTGCGCCATGGTCTGCCCGCACGCTGCCATCCGGATGAAGGTCTTCCCGGCCGCCGCGGTCGCCGGAGCGCCGGCCGGCTTCCCGAGCAAGGACTTCAAGTCCCGCGAGGTCGCCGACCACCGCCTCACGATCCAGGTCGCCCCGGACGACTGCACGGGCTGTGGCGTCTGCGTGGACGTCTGCCCGGCGAAGAGCAAGACCGAAGTGCGCCACAAGGCGATCAACATGGAGCCGGTGGCGGCCCATCGCGACGTCGAGCGAACGCGCTGGGACTTCTTCACGTCGATCCCGCCGCTCGATCGCGGCCTGCTGCCGCACGACACCGTCAAGGGTTCCCAGGTGCTTGAGCCGCTGTTCGAGTTCTCCGGGGCCTGCGGGGGCTGCGGCGAGACGCCCTACCTCAAGCTCGTCTCCCAGCTGTTCGGCGACCGGATGATCGTGGCGAACGCCACCGGCTGCTCGTCGATCTACGGCGCCAACCTGCCGACGACCCCGTGGACCGTGAACGCCGAGGGCCGCGGACCGGCCTGGGCAAACTCCCTCTTCGAGGACAACGCGGAGTTCGGCCTGGGCATGCGGCTCGCGCTCGACGCCCAGACGGACCAGGCCCGCCGGCTCGTGGAACGCCTTGCGCCGATCATCGGGGAGGGGCTCGTTCGCGAGCTGCTGGACAGTGTCCAGGAGACCGAGGCGGAGATCACGCAGCAGCGCGACCGGGTGCGCCGGCTCCGCGACGTCCTCGAGAAAGTCGATGGGGACGCGCGCGCCGACGCGCGACACCTGCTGGCCCTTGCCAACGACCTCGTGCGCCAGGGGATCTGGATCGTCGGGGGCGACGGGTGGGCGTACGACATCGGCTTCGGCGGCCTGGACCAGGTGCTGAGCTCCGGGCGCAACGTCAACATCCTGGTCCTGGACACGGAGGTCTACTCCAACACCGGCGGCCAGGCATCGAAGGCAACCCCGCGCGCCGCCGTCGCGAAGTTCGCGGCCGCCGGGAAGGCGACCCGCAAGAAGGACCTCGGCGCGGTTGCCCGCGCCTACGGCGACGTCTACGTCGCCCAGATCTCGATGGGCGCCAACGACGTCCAGACAACCAGGGCACTCCTGGAGGCGGACGCCTGGCCGGGGCCGTCCCTGGTCATCGCCTACTCCACCTGTATCGCGCACGGCATCGACATGTCCAAGTCCATGTCCCACCAGAAGGACGCCGTGAAGAGCGGCTACTGGCCGCTGTACCGCTTCCAGCCCAGCGAGATCGAGGAGGGCCAGCCCTTCAAGCTCGACTCGCACGCGCCGTCGATCCCGGTCAGTGACTTCGTGGCCACCGAGACGCGTTTCGCCATCCTTGCCCGAACCCATCCGGAGCGGGCCGTTGAGCTCGCGGCGCTGGCCCAGGCCGACGTCGACGAGCGTTGGCGCTACTACGAACAGCTGGCGGCGATGCACCGAAGCGTGCCCCACGCCCACCAGCCCGACGCAGACGTGGAGCAGGACGTCGACAGCGACGCCGGCTACCGCTACGACGATAAGGGAGACCTGGCGTGACGGTCGATCTGCGCACCCGCTACCTCGGCCTCGAGCTGCGTTCGCCGATCGTCGCCTCCGCCTCGCCACTCACCGGCGAGCCCGGCTCCGCCCGCCTGCTGGAGCTGGCGGGCGCGGCGGCCATCGTCCTGCCGTCGCTCTTCGAGGAGGAGATCGTCTTCGAGGAGATCCAGATCAACCGGTCGCTCGAGGCCGGCTCGGAGAGCTTCGCCGAGGCGCTCGACTACTTCCCCAACATCGAGTCGTTCGCGGGCGCCGGGGATCGCTACCTGGCCCGGCTTCGGCAGATCAAGGCCCAATCGGCCGTGCCGGTGATCGCCAGCCTTAACGCGACGACCGCCGGCGGATGGGTCCGCTACGCGAAGCTCATGCAGGATGCCGGCGCCGACGCGCTCGAGCTCAACCTGTACCACGTCGCCGCGGATCCCGTGAAGACCGCCGCCGACATCGAGGCTGCCGACCTCGCGCTGATCGTCGCGGTCCGCGCCGCCGTCAGCATCCCGCTGGCCGTGAAGCTCAGCCCCTACTACTCGTCGCTGGCGAACGTCGCGCGCCACGCCATCGAGGCCGGTGCCGACGGGCTCGTCCTGTTCAACCGCTTCTACCAGCCGGACCTCGATCTCGACACGCTCGATGTCGTCGCCCGGCTCGACCTGAGCCAGCCCTGGGAGCTGCGCCTGCCGCTGCGCTGGATCGCGATCCTGCGACCGGAGCTCGGCCCGGACGCGTCGTTGGCTGCCACCTCCGGCGTCGGCTCCGCGACCGACGTCGTCAAGGCGCTCATGGTGGGCGCCGACGTCGCGATGATGACCTCGGCGATCCTGCGCAACGGCCCGGACAAGATCCGGACCGTCGAGGCCGGGCTCCGGGCCTGGATGGGCGAGCACGAATACGAGTCGGTCAGCCAGCTCCGCGGCAGCGCGAGCCGGACGTCGGTGGAGGACCCCTCGGCCTTCGAGCGTGCCAACTACATGCGGACGCTGCGCTCATGGTCCGCCCCGCGCGATCTCACCACCGCCTGACCGTTCGGGCCGAGCCGGCGCTCTGGCCGAGCCGGTGCTCGGTCTCGCCGGCGCAGGGAAGAAGACGCCAAACGGCCGCGGGGCCCAAGCCCCGCGGCCGTTCTCCTGGTTGTCCGGGGCCGCGGTCGTCTTCGGGTGAGGCCCCGGACCGGGGCGGTTCAGCCGACCGCTGCCGGCCCCACTTTCGCCCGGGCCGCCCGACCGAAGGCAAGGCCGCCCTCGAAGACCGCGAGGTCCGCCTCCAGCGCCTCGGGGTGCTTGCGACCCAGGATCTCGCGGAGCGCCGCGATCACGGCGTCCGGGCCCACGATGCCGGTCCGCCCGACCAGCGCCCCGAGCGCAGCCACGCTCACCAGCCGGTCATCGCCGGCCTCGCGCGCCAGCCGAGTGCAGGGGACCCGGAGCTCGTCCACGTCGTCACGGCCGGACTCGGCCTCGATGAGCGTGGCGTTCACGACCAGCGTGCCACCCGGAGCCACGAGCGGTCCGAACTTCGCGAGCGACGGCGGATTCAGCACGACCGCAGCCCAGGCCGCGTCCACGACCGGGGAGCCGATCGGCTCGTCGCCCACGATCACCGTGCAGGCGGCCGTGCCACCCCGCATCTCGGGCCCGTAGGTCGGAATCCAGAGGACCTCGCGGTCCTCGTCCATCGCGGCGCGCGCCAGGACCTGCCCGGCGAAGAGGAGCCCCTGGCCACCGAAGCCGGCGAAGACCACCGAGCGTTCCATCGGTCAGGCCTCCTTCGTCCGGTCGACGATGACGCCGGGCCGGTATTCCTTCGCCACCACCTCGCGGAGCCGCTCCATCGACTGCGTGGGCGTCATGCCCCAGCCGACCGGGCAGTTGCTGATCACCTCGACGATCGCGAACCCGCGACCCTCGAGCTGGATCTCGCACGCGCGACGCAGGTACTGTTTCGTCCGGCCGATCGCCGGTGCGTCCGCGACTGAGCCCCGGGCCGCGTACGCCACGCCCGGCATGATCGCGAGCATCTCCGTCATCGGGATCGGGTAGCCGTGGAACGACGCCTCCCGTCCGCCGGGTGACGAGGTGGATCGCTGGCCCAGGAGGGTGGTCGGGGCCATCTGGCCGCCGGTCATCCCGTAGATCCCGTTGTTGACGAAGACGGCCGTCAGCAGCTCGCCGCGGCCGGCGGCGTGGACGATCTCGGCGGTGCCGATCGCAGCCAGGTCGCCGTCGCCCTGGTAGGTGAGCACGAACGCGTCCGGCCGGACGCGCCGGATGCCGCTCGCGACAGCCGGGGCGCGCCCGTGGGGTGCCTCGACGAAGTCAACGCCGATGTAGTCGTACGCGAACACGGCGCACCCGACCGGGGCCACGGCGATGGTACGTGGGCCCAGTCCCAGCTCGCCCAGGACCTCGGCGATCAGCCGGTGGACGACCCCGTGACCGCAGCCGGGGCAGTAGTGCGTGCTGCGATCGGCCAGCAGTTCCGGCCGCTCGAAGATGACGCGCGCCCCCGCCGGGGTGTCGGTCGTCATGGCCGGGCCTCCCGTGTCGGCCTGGTGGCGTCCGCGGTGGTCGCCGCCCAAAGGCGGCGCAGCGCGTCGAGGACCTCGCCGGGTGTCGGGACCATGCCGCCGGTGCGGCCCTCGAATGCGACGGGCGTTCGGCCCTCGATGGCGAGGCGGACATCCTCCACCATCTGGCCGGCCGACAGCTCCACGACCAGGACGCCACGGGCGCGCGCAGCGACCTCGGCCAGCGCCGCCGAGGGGAACGGCCAGAGCGTGATCGGGCGGAAGAGCCCGGCCCGCAGCCCGTCATCGCGCGCCCGGGCGATCACCGTCCGCGCGACGCGCGCGGCCGTCCCGTACGCCACGATCACCAGCTCCGCGCCATCCAGGTGCTCACCGGCCCAGCGGACCTCGCGGGCGGCGATCTGGGCGAACTTGGCCTGGAGGTGGCGGTTGTGCACCTCGAGGTCCTCCGGTTCGAGGTGCATCGACTTCACGACCCGGGGTGGGCGGCCGTCGGCGCCCGTGACAGCCCAGTCTGCCGCGACCCGGGGCGGCGTGCGGAACTGCAGCTCCACCGGCTCCATCGCCTGGCCCAGCGTGCCGTCGGCAAGGATGAAGACCGGCGTGCGGTACTTCTCGGCAAGCTCGAAGGCGTCTGCCATGAGCGCCATCGCCTCGCCGATCGAGGACGGTGCGAGGACCGGAACGCGGTAGTCGCCGTGGCCGTGTCCCTTCGTCGCCTGGAAGTAGTCCGCCTGGCTGGGTCCGATGCCCCCGAGGCCGGGACCGCCACGCATGACGTTGACGAGGACCATGGGGATCTCGCTGCCGGCCATGTAGCTCATCGCCTCGGCCATGAGGCTGATCCCGGGGGATGACGAGGAGACCAGGACTCGCGCGCCGGTCGCCGCCGCGCCGAGCGCCATGTTGATCGCGCCGAGCTCGGACTCGGCCTGGACGAACGGACGTCCCTCCTCGGGCATCCGGCGCGCCATCCACTCCAGCAGCTCTGCCTGGGGCGTGATCGGGTAGCCGAAGTAGGCGTCGCAGCCGGCCTGGATGGCGGCTTCCGCCATCGCCTCGTTGCCCTTCATCAGCACGCGGTGGCCGTGGTGAAGCGGGGCCGGCGGGATGGTGGCGGTGGTCATCGCGCGGCCCCCCGGAGTGGCTTCGGCGCCGCGTAGACGGTCAGGACGCAGTCCGGGCAGACCCGGGCACAGAATGCGCAACTGGTGCAGGCGGTGGGGTCGATCAGCCGGACGGGGTGGTAGCCAAGGATGTTCACGCGCGTCTCGTCGAGTGCCAGCGCTCCCTTGGCACAGGCCCCAAGGCAGAGGCCGCACCCCTTGCAGCGGTCAGTGGCGATGTGAAGAGGGCTCCATGTCCCGGGCGCGGGGCCGGCGGGGGCCGGCAACTCCGCGCCCGGTAATGCGAGGGAGTCCTCTGCCACGGCGATCATTCGGTTGGAACCTCCTGCCCGGCTCTGTGGATTCGAGACTCTGCCCGCGCCGACCGGCGGGGTAGGGCCGAAGGGTTGCGATCCGGTATCGAAACGGCCCCATCCCGCCCTGCGGCGGAAGGGGCCGAAAGGCCCGGCGCCGACATGCCGACGCGACCCCCGGCACGCTGGGCGACGGCTGGTCCGCGGGTTGCCGTCTGCATCCTCACCGACCTCCCTCGCTCCGCCCGTCGATCCGGCGGGCCATCCTGTGGGCGTCCGCCGCGAGGGCCGCCTCGTCGGCGGTCGCCAGGGCCCCGTCCCGCACCACGAACCTGCCGTCCACCAGGAGGTGGCGCACCCGCTGCGGCCAGGCGAGGACGATTCCCGCGACGGGATCCGCCTCCACCCCTGCGGTGGCCAGCCCGCTCACGTCGAACATCGCCACGTCGCCCCGTTTGCCGGGCTCGATCGAGCCGAGGTCATCGCGACCCAGGCACGCGGCGCCGCCGCGGGTGCCGAGCCGCAGCGCCTCGCGCGCACCCATGGCGCCGGGCCCGCCACGGCCGCGCGCGACCAGCAGAGCCTGGCGCACCTCCCCCAGCAGGTGGCCACCGTCGTTGGACGCGGCGCCATCCACCCCGAGCCCCACGGGCACCCCGGCATCGAGGAGCTCCCGGATCGGGGCCATGCCGGAGCCGAGCCGCAGGTTCGACGTGGGACAGTGAGCGATGGCGGTGCCGGCCGCGGCCACGCTGCGAATGTCCTCTCCCGACAGGTGCACAGCGTGGGCGAGCCACACGTCGTCCCCGAGAAACCCCAGGCGCTCGAGCAGCTCGATCGGACGGCACCCGAAGCGGTCCAGGCAGAACGCCTCTTCGTCCGCCGTCTCGGCGATGTGCGTATGGAGCCGGACGCCGAGCCGGCGCGCCAGCACCGCCGACTCGCGCATCAGCCGCTCGCTGGCCGAGAACGGTGAGCATGGCGCGATCGCGACGCGCAGCATGGAGCCCGGCGACGGGTCATGGAACCTGCGGACGGCTCGCTCGGTCTCGGCCAGCACGGAGTCGGTGTCCTGCACAAGCTTGTCCGGGGGGAGACCGCCCTTCGACGCTCCCAGGTCCATCGAGCCACGACAGGGATGGAATCGCAGCCCGATCTCCTGCGCGGCCTCGACCTCGGCCTCGAGCAGGTCGCCGGCTCCCGCCGGAAAGACGTAGTGATGGTCGGTCGAGGTCGCACAGCCCGAAAGGGCCAGCTCGGCGAGGCCCGTCGCGGCGGCCACCCGTACCCATTCGGCGTCGAGCCCGGACCACACCGGGTAGAGCTCCGTGAGCCAGCCGAACAGGCCGTGCTGCTGGGCGCGCGCCCTGGTCAGCGTCTGGTACAGGTGATGGTGGGTGTTCACCAGGCCGGGGATCGCCACACACCCGCGGCCGCCGAGGACTTCGGCACCGGCCATCGCGGCGGCAGGCGGGACACCCGCGCCGACCCAGCGGATCACGCCGTCCTCGAGCAGGATCGACCCCCCGGCCAGCTCGGTCCCGGCGTCGTCCATGGTGACCACGGCCTCGCAGCCGGAGATGAGGAGCCTGCTCATTTTGTTCCTACCCTCGAGCCGAGCGCCGCGTGTCGCGAACGTCGGCCTTTACGAGGATCACGGGGGGAGGTGAGGGCGGCACGTTCGTTGGCGCAATTGGAGG
>JANXWH010000071.1 GCA_025351245.1 Chloroflexota bacterium
TACAGATCCAGCGCCGAGCGGCTCACGCCCGGATCGATCTCGGGGGTGCGGCAATGATTGAAACCGGGCCGCCGCATCGGTCAACGGCACAGGTCAGGAGGGCATCCATGGCGCGTCGGATTCCGAATCGCATCGACTCGCGTTGGGCCGTCACGCCCGCGCGCGGTGGCTCGCCGCCGGCCGTCGGCCGGTGACTGCGCGCCGCGGTAGCACGAAGAAGGAAGCCCTCGCCGCCGGCCTGCCTCCCCACGAGGCGCGGCTCTTCGACGCGGACCGCACCGACCGGTCGGTCGAGTTCACGGCCACGACCGCGGCGGAGGTCAAGGACCGCCAGCTCCTCTGGATCGACATCCGCGATGATGCCGAGAGCGAGGCAGTCGGGGCGCTGCTGCGTCTGCTGCCGATCGACGGCGAGGCGGCGCAGCGGTTCTGGAGCTCGACGCTTCAGCCCAGGCTCAGGCTGTCAGGCACCTACTTCCAGCTTCGGGTCCTGGCAATCAACACGATCAAGGGCCGCGACCACCCGACGGCCCTCGACATGATCGCCGGCACGAACTTCGTGGTCACGATCCACCCGGAGCCGATCCAGTCGCTCGCCGAATTCCGCGAGCGCCTGGAAGGCGATACCGCGGTCGGCGTGCTCGATTCAGGCGCCTTCGCGGCGGTGCTGCTGGACGGGTTCGTCACGAGCTATCTCGAGTTCTCGGACCAGCTCGCGGCAACGGTGGATCGCCTCGACGAGCAGGCCCTCGAAGCGGCCGGCCGCCGAGACCTCCTTGGGCAGATGGTCGCCCTCCGACACCGGATCGCAGCCGCGCGGCGGACGCTCGTGGGGCACCGCGAGGTCGTCGCCGCGCTTGCCCGCGCGGACTTCGCGGCGATCGCGGGAACCTCGGCAACCTCCTACTTCGAAAGCCTCGCGGAGCGGTACCACCAGTCCATCGACGCCATTGACGGCAGCCGCGACTCGCTCGTCGGCACCTTCGACATCCACATGACTCGCACCTCGCAACGGACCAACGAGATCATGCGGACGCTCACAATCGTGTCGGTGATACTTCTCCCGGCGGGCGTCATCTCGAGTTTCATGGGCATGAATTCCAAGCCGCCATTCTCGCTCGACGACCCAGCCATCTTCTGGATCGTCGTGGTCGTCATCGCGGCGATCGCCGTCTTCACGCTCGTGATGGTTCGCGTGCGACGGTGGATCTAGCCGGAGCCCGGTTCCCGGGCGACGTCCGGATCCCACCGGGTCGGGTCGGGCAATGGCGTCAAGCGGATGGCCGCAGTCAAGCGGATGGCCGCTGCCGCGCAAGGCGGAACGCGCCAGAATGCGCAGAGCGCTGGCAGGTGCGGGTGCCGCTGGGCGGGTGATCCCCGTCACCGGGCCAGCGACAAGAGGAGGCTCACCTGGATGGCGACCCCGGCGATGGCGAGCTCGAGGTTGAGCATCGATAGCTCGTCCCGTGCCGGCGGCTGGATGGCTCGCGGGGCGTGGTCGGTCGGTTCGACGATCACCGGTTCCTCGATCACCGGTTCCTCCCCCAATGAGGTTTGGCCGATACTCGTCCACGGCCGACCGCCGGCGCATCACGACCCGCGTCTGACTCCTTGCAGCGCTATGGCAAGCATGGACGTCTCGCTCCCCTCCGAGCCGTGACGCCGCGGCGCGCCGCCCGGTTGGCGCTGGTGATTGCGCTGTCCGTCGTCGCCTCGCTGGCCGCCGTGATGCTCAAGTCGGCCCTGAACACGCCGCTCGGCCAGGACATCGGCTTCCTGCCGGCAATGGCGGCGGTCGTCGTCTCGGCCTGGCTCGGAGGCTTCGTTCCGGGTCTGACGGCGACCGGCGCGTCGATTCTCCTCGAAGCGTACCTGTTCATGGGGCCGCCTGGTCGCCTCGACGTGGCCGTCGGGAGCGACCGCGCGCGGCTGGTGCTCTTCGGGTTGATCGGGCTCCTGACCAGCTCCCTCGCATGGCTTCGGGACCGCGCCGAGAAGAACGCGCTTCGGGCGCGCGCGGAAGCCGAAAAGGCGCAGGAGCGGACAGACCTCACGGTGCGGCGCCTGGGTGCCCTCCAGGGGCTCGCCGCGGAGCTTGCCGGGGCACTGACGCGGGATCAGATCACCGACGCGCTGCTGACGCACGGGATCGCGTCGCTCCAGGCGGACGGCGCTGCGGTCTTCGTCGTCGAGGCTGGCGGCGATGAGGTGCAGGCAATCGCGTGGCGCGGATATGAGTCGGCGCGGGCCCAGGCACTCGCCCGGCTGCCACTGGATCTTCCGACCGCGGCCACCGACGTCGCCCGGACCGGGGACCCCGTGTACCTCGAGGATCCTGCGGGGTACGCGGCCCGGTACGGCGCGTCGCTCGGCTCGCGCGGCGTCCGCGTCGAGCCCCGCGCCGTGGCTGCCGTGCCCCTGGACCTCGAGGGCCGCCGTTTTGGCGTCCTTGCCTTCACGTGGAATGAACAGCATGACTTCCCGGCGGACCGGCGAACGTTCATCGCCGGGATCGCCCGGCTCGGGGCGGGTGCTCTCGAACGGGCGCGGCTCTCCGATGGCGAGAGTCGGCACGCCGCCGACCTGGAAGCGGTCATCGGCGCGCTCGGCGAGGGAATCATCGTCATCGAGCCGGACGGCTCGGTGCGCTCGGTGAATGGGGCGGCGGCGCGCCTGCTGGGTGGCCGCGTCGACTCGGTGGCCGATCTCCTCGGCCGCCTCCGCGACGGGGCCGGGCGGGCGCCCGGCGAGCTCCCTGCCGACTCGGCCGAGTTCCAGCTGCGCGATCGCCCGAACGCGTGGGTCGAGGTGGTCGCCTACCCGGTCGCCGAGTCCGCCGAGGCGGTGACCCCGACGACCGTCGTCGTGTGTCGGGATGTGACCGCCTTCCGTCAGGGGCAGGGTCTCCGGGAAGCATTCCTCAGCCTGCTCTCGCACGAGCTGCGGACGCCGGTGACGACGATCTATGGCGGCTCCAGCGTCCTCACTCGACCTGGTGCTGCGATAAGCGATGGGACGCGAGCCGAAATTCTGGCGGATATCGCCGGCGAGGCCAACCGCCTCTACCGCCTGGTCGAGGACCTCCTCGTGCTGGCCCGGTTCGACGAGGGACTCGACCTGGGCGCCGAGCCCGGGCTCCTCCAACACCTGGTGCCCACGGTGGTCGAACAGGAACGCTCGCGGTGGCCGTCGATCCATTTTGCCGTGGCGGTCGCCTCGGACCTGCCGGCCGTGAGCTCCGACGAGACGAGCGTCCAGCAGGTCCTGCGCAACCTCCTCTCGAACGCGGCCAAGTACAGTGCCGCCGGTGCGGTGGTCGACGTGTGCGTCGAGGCCGCCCCGGGTGGGGTGGCTATGAGGGTGCGCGACCATGGAGCCGGCATCGATCCGGACGAGGCCGAGAGCCTCTTCGATCCGTTCTACCGCTCGCCGAAGACCGCGAAGATGGCGGGGGGCGCCGGGATTGGCCTGTACGTCTCGCGCCGCCTTGTGGACGCCATGGGCGGTCGGATCTCGGTCTCGGCTGCGGACGGCGGCGGCAGCGAGTTCACCGTGGTCCTGCCCTTCTACCAGGGTGAGCTGAGCGATTGACGCGGACCCGGCGCGCACCCACGCGGCATGCCGCCGGATCGTCATGCACCTGTTAGGCGCCGGACTGGCGTCGAGACGCCGCCGAACCGCGACGTCCCCCACGCTTCGGACACGGGCGCTCGGTCGAGCGATCCGCGGAAGGATGGAGGACAGCCATGAACATCATTGCCTGGATCGTTCTCGGTGCCATCGCCGGGTACCTCGCGGGCTTCCTGGTCCGTGGCGACGAGGGCCTCGGAGTCATCGGGCACATCGTGCTTGGGATCGTCGGCGCGCTCGTCGGCGGATTCCTCGCCAGCGTGCTCTTCAACACCCACCCGATCGATGGGGCATTCGACGTGGGCTCGATCGTGACCGCCACGATCGGCGCGATCATCGTGGTGCTCGTCTTCGGCGCGCTCACCGGCACGCGTACGGGACGCAGCCGGGTCTGACGGCGCAGCAGCCTCAGGCACCTCGACGCCGGCCCGCCCCGCGGGCCGGCGTCTTCATGTCCCCGCGTTCTGGCGATTCCCCCGCTCTGGCGATGCAACGGACCCGCAAGTCCATACGCCGAACCGCAGTCGATGCGTAATGGGTGGGCTGCAATGCTCGTCTGGAGCCGGCCCGGGCCTACCGGGCGGCCGCCACCAGGGAGTCTGCGATGGACGACGCAAAGCGCGCCTACCGCGAAACAGAGGAGACCGCCAAGGAGGCGTGGCGAAAGCGCGACGGTGAGGATCTTGCCGACAAGGTCGGCAATTTCGGCGACGACGTTCGCAAGGACGTCGGGAATCTCGGGGACGACCTTGCCCGTGAGCGCCCTCGCCCGGTCGCCGATCCCTCCCTCCCGGCGCCGGACACAAACCGGCCCCGCTAACGGCTGGACCGATAGCGGCGGGACGCGGGCTCGGACGCGGCGTCCCGCCGGCTTTCCATGTCACTCGGGCCGCGGTCTGCAACGTCGATGTAATGTCAGCGCTGCGCAGGATGCCGCATCGCGCACCAGGGGATCGTCATCCTGACGATGAGGCGTTCCAAGGGCCGCGGTGATCGTGGCTCGTTGAGCAGGCCGTACCGGAGGTGATCGTGGCGTCGCAACCGCTCGTTCTCGTCGCCGACGATGAGCCCCGCATCACGAAGCTCGTGAGGATCGCCCTCTCCGAGGAGGGCTTCCGGGTCATCACGGCCGCAACCGGCGAGGAAGCGATCCGCAAGGCGGAGGAATACCGCCCGGACGTCGTCCTGCTCGACATCGTCATGCCCGACCTCGACGGAATCGAGGTGATGGGGCAGCTCCGCGAAGGGCGACCGGTACCGGTAATCCTGCTGACCGCCAAGGGTTCCACGGCGGACAAGGCGAAGGGCCTCGACCTGGGTGCCGACGACTACATCGCCAAGCCATTCCACCCCGACGAGTTGGCGGCCCGTGTTCGCGCGGTCTTGCGCCGCAGCACGGGAGCCTCACCCGGGGTGGGCGTCATCCGCTTCGACGACGTGGAGATTGACCTCGAGCGGCGGATGGTCATGCGCGCAGGCGAGCTGGTCCAGCTCTCGCGCACCGAATGGCTGCTCCTCCAGCACCTGGCGGCCAACGCCGGGAAGGTCGTGCTGCACACGGAGCTGCCCACGAAGGTGTGGGGACCAGAGTATCGCGACGACCTCCAGTACCTCCGCGTCTGGGTGAGCCGGGTCCGGCGCAAGCTCGGCGCGGCGCCCGGTGAGCCGGGCCGCATCAAGACGTTCCAGGGAATCGGCTACCTGCTCGACATCGATGGCCGCGCCTCGTCCGACGTCGGCGCCCCCGAGGTCGGGCCCGGGGAGCCCGATGCGGCCGCCGCTCCCCCACCCGCCTGACGCGAGCGGACAACCGCCTGTCCTCAATGCCATCGGCGGACCCACCACGTCCCATCCGTACTTCACGGCAAGAGCAGTGACCCGCTCCACGTCGTACTCCATGGGCCGCTCCGCCATGCCCTCGTGAGCAGGTGGTTCTCGCGGACCACCGCATATCGCTACTTCCCGAACCAGCACCTGCTGCCGATCGCGGCCCACCCGCACGTCGACCGGGCGTCGCTCCTGCCGGCGTCTCCTCCAGCGGACCTCGAAACCCGGCTTGCAGTCGTCGTCGAGGAGTTCACGCGCATCACCCTTGACACGGAGCCCCAGCTCCGGTCGACTCTTCGCCTTTCCCTGGACCCGGACCCATCGCACCGCCAGAAGCTACTCGTGCGAGGCGGGCGGGCGATCGGCTGGATCGAGGACGCCCTCGCGCCGCTTCGTGAGACGATGTCGGAAGCGGGCCTGCACCGGCTCGCCCTTGCGATCCGCTCGGCCGTCGGCATCGAGGCACTGGTCTGGCTCACGGATGTCGCCGGGCTCTCTCGCGAGGAGGCCGCGGGCGTCATGCTCTGGTCGGAGCGCGCCATGCTTCGCTCCGCGCGTGCGGACGGGTTCCCCGCAGCTTCGGAGCACGCTGAAAGCGGAAGATGAAATCGAACCAGTCCCTCCGGGACCCGCCCGGTCGCGGCCGCCGGCGGGTTGGCCCGCAGGCCGAGCTCGAAGAGCCGATCCTCGCGGAGCTCTTCAGCGTGGAGCGGCTGGAGCAGCACGCGCAGACCCTTGCCGCCGCCCAGGCGGTCACCGACACGCCACGTCGGGGACACGCCGTCGCGCCCCGCATTGCCGAGAATGGCCGCGTCCTGCTGGCGTCGTACCGCGTCCTGGCCCGTGCGATCAAGGACGAACGCTGGATCACGCCGGCCGCTGAATGGCTCGTCGACAACTTCCCGATCGTCGACGAGCAGCTCCGCGAGATCCGCGACGACCTGCCCCCGGACTATTACCGCGAGCTTCCCAAGCTGGCCGAGGGCCATCTCGCGGGCTACCCGCGGGTCCTGGGTCTCGCCTGGGCCTACATCGCGCACACGGACAGCCGCTTCGACCCGGACAGCCTGCGGCGCATGGTGCGCGCCTACCAGGAGGTGGAGCCGCTGACGATCGGCGAGCTGTGGGCGATCGCGATCAGCCTCCGGATCCTCCTCGTCGACAACCTCCGCCGCCTCGCGGAGCAGATCGTGCGCAGCCGGGCAGCGCGGCAGAGGGCAGACGGGCTCGCCGATGGGCTGCTCGGCCTGGGCGCGGACAGTCCGGAGGTCGCGGCCGCATCGCTGCGTCGGCTGCCCCGTGCGGCGCTCCCGACGGCGGCCCGCGTCCAGCTCTTCCAGCGCCTGCGCGACCAGGACCCTGCGGTCACCCCCGCCCTCCACTGGCTGGACGAGCTCCTTGCGGCCCAGGGGACCACGACGGAGGAGATGGTCCGCCTCGAGCACCAGCGCCAGGCGACGATGAACGTGACGGTCCGAAACGTGATCACGAGCATGCGCCTCATCTCGTGGTTCGACTGGGCCCAGTTCGTTGAGAGCGTCAGCCTGGTTGACGACGTCCTCCGTGCCCGAAGCTCGTTCGGGGAGATGGACTTCGCAACTCGAGATCGATACCGGCACGCCATCGAGGAGCTGGCAGAGGGTTCGGGCCTGACCGAGGTCGAGGTCGCCCAGAAGGCCGCGGCGATGGCGGACGGCGAGCCGTCGACTGACGACGTCGAACCGTCCGTGGCAGCTCGACACCCGTCCGTGGCAGCTCGACACCGAGATCCCGGCTACTACCTGATCTCCGACGGCCGCTCCGCGTTCGAACGCGCCCTCAACGTTCGGGTGCCGTTGGCGCGCCGACTGCGGCGCGCCTATGTTCGGGCCGCCGGGAATGGTGGTTACCTCGGGACGCTCGCGCTGGTCACGGCGCTCATCCTCGCGATACCGCTCCTGCTGTCCGCGGATGTGGGTGCCGCAGGTGCCAGCATCCTCGTCGTCGCGATCCTTGCGCTCGCACCAGCCTCCGACCTCGCGATCGCCCTCGTCAACCAGGAGGTCACCAACGCGCTGGGCCCGAGAGCGCTGCCGCGGCTCGACCTGGACGAGGGCGTGCCGTCCCGGCTGCGAACGCTCGTCGTCGTGCCGATGCTCCTCACCAATGAGGCGGACGTGGAGGCCCAGGTCGGCGGCCTGGAGGTCCACTACCTGGGGAACCGCGAGGGCGATCTTCGGTTCGCCCTGCTGTCGGACTGGCTCGACGCCCCGACCGAGCAGGTCCCCGGCGACGACGAGCTCCTCTCGTCGGCGGCCGCGGCCATCGACCGGCTCAACGAGCGCCACGGCGAGGCCCCAGGGGGAGGCGCCCGGTTCCTGCTCTTCCACCGGAAGCGACGCTGGAACGAGGCCGAGGGCTGCTGGATGGGCTGGGAGCGCAAGCGCGGCAAGCTCCACGAGCTGAATGCCCTCCTGCGCGGCTCGACGACGACCGGAATCCTGACCACCGGGCGGGCTGCGTCGACCCCGCCGACGGACGTGCGCTACGTGGTCACGCTCGACGCTGATACGCGGCTGCCCCGGGGCGCCGTGGGACGGTTGGTGGGGACGATCGCCCATCCGCTCAACCAGCCGACCTTCGATTCGCGGGCCGGCCGGGTGACCCAGGGCTACGGCGTGCTCCAGCCACGGATCACCTCCACCCTCCCTGCTGAGCACGGGGGGTCGGCGTTCCAGCGGATCTACTCCGGATCGGCCGGGATCGACCCGTATGCATCCGCGGTCTCCGACGTCTACCAGGACCTGTTCCAGGAGGGGAGCTTCACCGGCAAGGGGATCTACGACCTGGACGCCTTCGACGCGGCGATGGCGGACCGGGTACCCGAGAACGCGCTCCTGAGCCATGACCTGTTCGAGGGCGTCTTCGCCCGGGCCGGGCTGGTGACCGATATCGAGCTCTTCGACGAATTCCCCTCGAACTACCTGGTCTCGGCGGCCCGTCAGCACCGGTGGGCGCGGGGCGACTGGCAGCTCCTGCCCTGGATCCTTGGCCGGGCCCGCGACGCCACGGGCGGGAAGAGCAGGAGCTCCATCCCCGCCATCGCCCACTGGAAGATGGTGGACAACCTGCGGCGGACGATGTCCGCCCCGCTCACGCTGGCCACGCTCGTCGCGGCCTGGACGCTCCCTTCGGCCTCGGCCGTCGTGTGGACGTCGTTCGTCCTGGCCACCGTAATCGTCCCCGCGGCACTGCCCGTCCTGGCGGGACTGCTCCCGCAACGGCAGGGCATCTCAAAGCGCAGCCACCTGCGAGCCGTCGGCGCGGACGTCGCCCTCGCCGCGGCCCACGTTGGCCTCGGCTTCACGTTCCTCGCGCACCAGGCCTGGCTGATGGTCGACGCGATCCTGCGAACCCTGGCGCGGATGTATGTCACTCGGCGGAACCTCCTGGAATGGATGACCGCCGCGCAGGCAAAGGCCAGCCGCGACCTGAACCTCGCGGGGTTCTACCGGCAGATGGCCGGCGGCGTCGCGATCGCGGCCGGCGTAGCGATCCTCGTCCTGGCCGTGGAGCCGGGCGCGGGCTGGATCGCCGCGCCGTTCGTCATCCTGTGGCTGCTCTCGCCCCTCGTCGCCCGGTGGGTCAGCCTGCCTCCCGCCGAATCGGCCGCAGAGCAGCTTTCGGCCGACGACGTCGCGGCACTCCGCCTGACCGCCCGACGGACCTGGCGGTTCTTCGAGACCTTCGTCGGTCCGGAGGACCATGGGCTGCCGCCTGACAACTTCCAGGACGATCCCAGGCCGGTCGTCGAGCATCGCACCTCGCCGACGAATATCGGGATGTACCTGCTGGCGACCGTGACGGCTCGCGACTTCGGGTGGCTCGGAACGCTCGACATGGTGGAGCGCCTGGAGGCGACGCTCGCGACCATCCGCAGCCTCGAACGCTTCCGCGGGCACCTGTACAACTGGTACGACACGCGGGACCTGCACCGGCTCGAGCCGGCGTACGTGTCGTCGGTCGACAGTGGCAATCTCGCCGGCCACCTGCTCGCGCTGTCCAACGCCTGCCGCCAGATGATCGACCAGCCGCTTCCGGTCGCGGCCGCGCTGGCCGGGATCGGCGACGGGATCGCATTGACCCGCAAGGCTGCCGGCGCAATCGGCGACGACCGGAGAAGCCAGACGCTCACCCGGCGGCACCTCGACGAAGCTCTGGAGCTGCCCGGAGGGGCCAGTGCCGTCGTCCCCGCCACGCCCGAGGCCTGGTCGGTTCGCCTGGGCGAACTGTCCGCATACGCCCGGACGCTGTCGGACGTTGCCGCGGCCCTGACCGCGGAGCGCGGGGAGGGTCCGGACGGCGACCTGGTGACGTGGGCAGCGGCAGCTCAGCTGGCCGTGAGCAGCCATGTTCGAGACCTCGCGCTGCTCCAACCGCCTCGTCAGGTGACTGCCTTCCCGACGATCGCCGAGCTGTCCGATCCGCCGGTCCGCGGACCTGGCGACGGATCGCCGGCCGCGGCGATGCTCGTTCGACGACTCCAGGCGATCGCCGACCAGGCCCAGCAGCTCTTCCGGGAGATGGACTTCACCTTCCTGTTCGATCCGACCCGCAAGCTCTTCTCGATCGGGTTTCGGGTCCGGGACGGCGCGTTGGATCCGAGCTACTACGACCTCCTGGCCTCGGAAGCTCGCCTTGCCAGCTTCCTGGCGATCGCCAAGGGGGATGTCGCCCCGGACCACTGGTTCAGGCTCGGTCGCGCGCTGACGCCCGTGGGTCGTGGCTCCGCCCTGATCTCGTGGTCCGGGTCCATGTTCGAATACCTGATGCCGGCCCTCGTGATGCGCGCTCCCGCTCACAGCCTGCTCGACCACACGTACCGGCTGGTCGTGGCCCGCCAGATGAGCTATGCCGCCGAGCTCGGCGTACCGTGGGGCATCTCCGAATCAGCGTTCAACACACGTGACCTCGAACAGGCGTACCAGTACTCGAGCTTCGGCGTGCCCGGCCTGGGCCTGAAGCGTGGCCTGAGCGAGGATGTCGTCGTGGCCCCATACGCGACCGCCCTGGCAGCCATGATCCAGCCCGAGGCCGCGGTCCGGAACTTCGCCCGGTTGAGCAACGCCGGAGCGAGCGGGCAGTACGGCTTCCGGGAGGCGCTCGACTACACGGCGCGACGGCTCCCCGACGGGGCGTCGGTCGCGATCGTGAAGAGCTACATGGCACATCACCAGGGGATGGCCCTGGTGGCCCTCGGCAACGTCCTCAACGACCGCGCGATGGTGGAGCGCTTCCATGCCGACCCGATCGTCGAGGCGACGGAGCTGCTGCTCCAGGAGCGGATGCCGCGCGACGTGCTCGTGGCCCGGCCACGCGCCGAAGAGGTGAAGAGCGCCGCCGACGTGCGCGATATCGTGCCGCCGATCCTCCGTCGTTTCACCTCGCCCCACGACGCCATCCCGCGGACACAGCTCCTGTCGAACGGGCGGTACGCGGTCATGGTGACGGCCGCGGGATCCGGTTACAGCCGCTGGCGCGACGTGGCGGTGACCCGCTGGCGCGAGGATGTGACTCGTGACGCGTGGGGCAGCTATCTCTTCCTGCGCGACATGCACACTGGGGCGGTGTGGTCGGCGGGTCACCAGCCAAGCGGCATCGAAGCCGACAGCTACGAGGTCACCTACTCGGAGGATCACGCCGAGTTCTCCCGTCGCGACGGCTCGATCGCGACCCGCTTGACCATTGTCGTCTCGGCGGAGCACGACGCGGAGCTCCGCCGCGTGTCGCTGACCAATCTCGGCTCGCACGATCGCCAGATCGAGCTGACGTCGTACGCGGAGATCGCCCTCGCGCCGCAGGCGGCCGATGCCGCTCACCCGGCCTTCCAGAACCTGTTCGTGCAGACCGAGTTCGTCCCCGAAATCGGTGCGCTCCTGGCGACCCGCCGTCCAAGATCCAGCGGCGAGCAGCCGATCTGGGCCGCACATGTTGCGGCGGTCGAGGACGAAACCGGCGGCGGGGTCATCCAGTACGAAACGGATCGCGCCCGCTTCCTCGGCCGGGGCCGGTCGGCCCGCTCGCCGGTCTCGGTCGTCGACGGCCGCCCCCTCTCAAACACGGTCGGCGCGGTGCTGGATCCGATCTTCAGCCTCCGGTGCCGGGTCAAGCTCGCCCCCGGCGCGACCGCTCACGCGATCTTCTCCACGGTCGTCGCCGAGTCACGCGAGGACGTCCTGGACCTGGCCGACAAGTACCGTGAGTCGGCCACCTTCGAACGGGCGGCGACCCTGGCCTGGACCCAGGCCCAGGTCCAGCTCCATCACCTGGGGATCGAGGCCGACGAGGCCCACCTCTTCCAGCGCCTGGCCAACCGGATCCTCTTCTCGGACCCGTCGCTGCGGCCGTCGGCAGGCCTGCTGGCCCAGAACGATCGGGGGGCACCCGGCCTGTGGGCCCACGGCATCTCGGGCGACCTGCCCATCGTCATGGTGCGGATCGACGAAACCGAGGACCTCGACATCGTTCGACAGCTGCTCCGCGCGCACGAGTACTGGCGGCTGAAGCTCCTCGACGTTGACCTCGTGATCCTCAACGAGCATGGCGCCACCTACGCCCAGAACCTCCAGGATTCGCTCGAGGCGCTGGTGCGGACGAGCCAGTCCACCCTGGCCCAGGAGGGCCATGCGGGCCACGGCGGCGTGTACATCCTGCGCGGCGACCAACTCTCCACCCAGGACCGCACGCTCCTCCTGGCGGCCGCCCGGGCCGTCCTTCTGAGCCGGCGGGGCAGTCTTGCCGATCAGGTCATCCGCCTGGAGCGACCCGCCGAGAGGATGGCCCCGCCCGCAGCGCCGCCCGCGGCGAGGCAGACCAGGATCGAGGCCGCCGCCCCGCGTCCGGAGCTGGAGTTCTTCAACGGGCTGGGCGGCTTTTCCGATGGCGGGCGCGAGTACGTCACCATCCTCGGCCCGGGACAATCCACTCCGGCGCCCTGGTTGAACGTGATCGCCAACGCGTCGTTCGGGTTCCAGGTCTCCGAGTCCGGGTCGGGCTATACGTGGTCCGGGAACAGCCGCGAGAACCAGCTCACGCCATGGTCCAACGACCCCGTCAGCGACCCGGTAAGCGAGGCGATCTACGTCCGGGATGACGAAAGCGGCGAGCTGTGGGGTCCCATGGCCCAGCCGATCCGCTGCGAGGAATCGACGTACGTCGCCCGTCACGGTGCCGGATACAGCCGGTTCGAGCATCTGCACGACGGCATCGCGCTCAACCTCGTCCAGTTCGTCCCGCTCGACGACCCCCTGAAGATCTCGGTGCTGACCATCGAGAACCGATCCGGGCGCTCCAGGCGCCTGTCCGTGACCGCCTATGCCGAGTGGGCGCTGGGCACCTCGCGCGGGGACAGCGCCCCCCGGATCGTGACGGCACTGGATCCCGAGACTCGGGCGCTCCTCGTGCGCAACCCGTGGAATACCGAATTCGGCGGCCGCGTCGCCTTCCTCGACCTCGGCGGGCGGCAGACGGCGTGGACGGCCGATCGGACCGAGTTCCTGGGCCGCAATGGCGCTCCGGACCGGCCCGCCGGCCTGGACCGCGGCTACCGGCTGCGGGGAGCTACCGGCGCGGGCCTGGATCCGTGCGCCGCCCTGCAGACCAGCTTCGAGCTTCCCAATGGATCGCGGACCCAGGTCCTGGTGCTGCTCGGCGAGGCAGACGGGGCCACGGCGGCGGCCGACCTCATCCGGCGAGGGCGAACGGCCGACCACGAGGCGACGCTGCGCGGCGTGGCGAGCCACTGGGACGATATCCAGGGCACGATCCAGGTGCGGACACCCGATCGCTCCATGGACATCATGCTCAACCGCTGGCTCATCTACCAGACGCTCGCGTGCCGGCTGTGGGCAAGGACTGCCTTTTACCAGGCCGGCGGCGCCTACGGGTTCCGCGACCAGCTCCAGGACGTGGTCGCCCTGGTGACCTCGAAGCGCGAGCTCGCCCGGGAACATCTCCTGCGGGCCGCCGCACACCAGTTCGTCGAGGGAGACGTGCAGCACTGGTGGCATCCGCCGTCGGGTCGGGGCGTCCGAACCCGGATCTCGGACGATCGCCTCTGGCTGCCGTACGCGGTCGATCGCTACCTCGCGGTCACGGGCGACACGGCGGTCCTCGACGAGACCGTCCCGTACCTCGAGGGACCGGCATTGCGGCCGGACCAGGCGGACGCCTACTTCCAACCGGAACGCTCGCAGGAGTCGGCTTCGCTCTTCGACCACTGCGTGGCGGCTCTCGACCGGAGCCTGGCGGTGGGCGCCCACGGGCTGCCGCTCATCGGGTCGGGCGACTGGAACGACGGCATGAACCGGGTAGGTCGGGAAGGCCGGGGCGAGAGCGTCTGGCTGGGCTGGTTCCTGCACACCGTCCTGGCCGCCTTCGCGCCGATCGCGGACGCCCGCGGGGAGCGTCCGCGCGCGGAGCGCTGGCGGGCCCACATGAAGGCGCTCCGGCGGGCGCTCGAGCGCAACGGCTGGGACGGCGACTGGTACCGCCGAGCCTTCTTCGACGATGGCACCCCGCTCGGCTCCGCCATCAACGCCGAGTGCCGAATCGATTCGATCGCCCAATCGTGGGCTGTCCTGTCGGGAGCCGCCAATCCTCCCCACGCGAAGCGGGCGATGGCCGCGGTAGAGGAGTTCCTCGTCCGACGCGGTGACGGTCTCGTCCTGCTGTTCACCCCGCCGTTCGACCACTCCGACGTCGATCCGGGCTACGTCAAGGGGTATCTGCCGGGGATCCGGGAGAACGGCGGCCAGTACACGCACGGAGCCATCTGGTCGGTCCTCGCCTTCGCGACGCTGGGCGACGGCGACAAGGCAGGCGAGCTGTTCTCCATCCTGAACCCCATCAACCATGCCAGCACCCGGGCCGGGGTCCAGCGCTACAAGGTGGAGCCGTACGTCATGGCGGCCGACGTCTACGCCGAACCGCCGCACGTCGGCCGCGGCGGTTGGACCTGGTACACCGCTTCGGCGGGCTGGATGTACCAGGCTGGCGTCGAGTGGATCCTGGGATTCCGTTTGCGCGGGACGACGCTCCTGCTGGATCCCTGCATCCCTCGCGCCTGGCCGGGCTTCGAGATCGACTTCCGCTATCACACCGCCAGGTACGAAATCGTCGTCGAGAACCCGCAGGGGGTCAGTCGTGGGGTGGCATCCTCGGAGCTCGACGGACAGCCGCTGCCGGACGGCGGCGCCGCGATCCCGCTTGCCAATGACGGGGCCACGCACCGGGTCCGGGTCGTCCTGGGCTAGTTGCCGATCTGGGCGGAATGCGCACCCTGGGCCCGCGGGGTCCTGACCCCGCGGCGTGGCGACGCGTTCGGATATAGAGGCATCCCGATCTCGGTGCGGATCCCTCGGGCGCCCGGGAGACCCGGGAGACCCGGACTGCGGCCCCGGCAGACGGCCCGGACTGGGGACTGCAATGCCCGGCGACGCCGCCGACCCTGACCGGCGACGCCGTGATCGGATGACACGATCAGGATCGTCCTCGGTGAGCGTGGAATCGCGGCGAATCGCGAGGTTGGCCGCGTTTCCGAGCACGCCACGGCTCCGGATGATCGGCTCAGCCGATAACCCGACAACCTACGCCCTGCGGGCGCCTCCTCCCCCCGCTGCGAGGTCGGCGGGTCGGCACAGGCGGTGGGTTGCACTCATCGGGCCGCGGGAAGATCGACTCATGGAAATGGGTCGGATCGCCTCATCGGCATTTCGCGGCCTGGCTCGCGAACGCGGTGGTCTGGGGCTCCACCCCGGTGGCCGACGGGCTCACGACCATCGACGAGCTGCTCCGGACCACGACCCGCCGATCGGTCCTGGGAGCGCTCTACGCGTGTGCCGCACAGCTCTGCGCCTATGCCGATGACCGGGCGGGCGTCGACGCCGCATGGAACAGCCTCACGACGACCTACGAGGAGCTGGGGCGGCCGATGGCGTTCGCCGATTTCCGCCGGACGGAGATCGAGCGGGCGCTCGGAGACTTCTCGAGCGCCCTGCCCGTGGCGCGTCGGTTGGAGGCCCGCCTTGCGACAACCGGCGAGACCGGCATGCGATCGACCGTCGTCGTACTGGCCGGTTGGGTCTGCCTGCAGTCCGGCGACGACGCCGAGGCGTGGCGGCTGGCCGAGGAGTGCCGCCGCCTCGCCGCCGACGACGATGCCGTGTCGCAGATCCTGTGGCGCGCGGTCGCGAGCGTGGTCCTGGCTGGGCGCAGCGAGACGGGCGACGCCGATCGAGTGAGTCTCGAGGGGACGGAGATGGCGACCAGCACGGACTCCGGCGTGATCGGGGAGGCGTGGCTGGCCCGAGCCGAGGTGCTCACGCTGGCCGGCCGCAGGCCCGAGGCGCTCCAGGCCGCCGAGCAGGCCCGCGCTGCCTATGCCGCCAAGGGGTTCGTCAACGGCGTCCGCTGGGCCGAAGCGGCCAGGACGGCGGCCGCGGCCGTCTCGTCCAGCCGGTGAGACCGGCCGACCCGGCCAATCCGTGGTGACAGGTCCCGGGGCGGCTGCGCCTACGCGAAGCGCACGATCGCGAGAATCCCGACGACGACGCAATAGACCGCGAAGGGCGTCAGCGTTCGGGACGTGAAGTAGCGGGTCAGGAAACGGACCGAGAGATATGCGGCCAGGCCGGCCGCGACGCTTCCGGCGAGGACTTGGATGCGTACGCCGTCCCCGTTGGGCCCGAGGAGGTCCGGCAGCTTGTAGATGCCGGCCGCGAGGATGATCGGCGTCGCAAGCAGGAAGGAGAAGCGCGCAGAATCCTCGTGGTCGAGCCCGCGGGCAAGTCCGGCGACCATCGTGATCCCCGAGCGACTGATGCCGGGCAAGAGTGCGAAGACCTGCGCCGCGCCGATTGCGCCCGCCTCGCGGAGGCCGAGCGTGTCGAGCCGGCGGTGGCCAGCGGCTGTGGTCGCGTGCGTCGCCACAACCCTGCGGACCTCGGCCCGCCGGCGGATCCACTCGCCGAACAGCAGGATCAGGCCGTTGACGAGAAGGAACCCGGCAGCTGCAAGCGGGTTCGCGAAGACGACCCGGAGCGTGTGTTCGAGGAGCAGGCCGACGAGCCCCGCCGGGATCGTCGCCACGACAAGCAGCCAGCCGAGGCGCTGGTCGGGCGTCTCTATTCCGCGGGTCCGCACGGACGCGATCAGGCCATGCGCGATCCTCGCCCAGGTCGCGCGGTAGAAGACCAGGAGCGCGAGCGCGGTGGCCACGTGGAGGCCGACCAGGAAGGCCAGGAAGTAGGACTCCGACGCCGACTGCGCGGCGACCACGCCGGTCCAGCCCAGGAGCTGCGGCAGGATCACCGAATGGCCAAGGCTCGAGACCGGGAAGAGCTCGGTGACACCCTGCAGGACGCCGAGCACGATCGCCTGGAAGAAGGTGAGCATCGCGAGAGCCTACCCGAGGTGACCGAGATGGCTCGTGCAGGGCGCGCCGTAGTGGACCGGCGGCACGAGCGACCGCGGACGGCACCTGTCCGGCGGCTCGATGGGACCCCGCTGGGCGGCGCCAGTCACCGCTCCCGCAGCGCGGCCACCACGCTCAGTCTCGAAAGACCTCGATCGGCGACCGCGAGTGACCCAACGAGCGCCAGCACGATCGCACCCGTCATCGCTCCGATCAGTGTCAACGGGATGGCCGGAAGATCAGCCGGAGGGTCGAACACGCCCGCGAGGATCTGCAGGAGCGCGACGCCGACCAAGCCGCCGGTCAGGAGACCCGTGGCGACACCGGCGACGCCGACAAAGAGCGTCTCGCCGATCAACGAGGCTCGGATCTGCCGCGGCTCTGCTCCGATCGCGATGAGGGTCGCGAGCTCGCGTCGGCGTTCGGCGAGTCCGGCCAGGAGGAACAGCGTGACCCCGACGGCCGCGATGAGCACGGCGAAGGCGATGTCGAGCGACGCGAGGCTGGACAGGTCGACCGAGGTGATGCTGTTGGCCAGTCGGGCCGTCGTCGTTCTGAGGTCCGTGACCTGCCAGCCGGCTCCGAGGCGATGGGCGAGGCTTGCCGACGCCGCCCCAACGTCGCCATCCGCGCGGGCCAGGACGAACGAGATCCGGTCGTTGCCCGTCTGGGCCACGACGTACGACAGGTTCGCCACGAGGAACGCGTCCTTCGGCGCGGTCGGGAACTCGAGCGCGATCCCGGCCATCGTGAAGTCGACGGTCTTGAGGGTGCCGCCGGCGTCCGGCACCCGGATCCGGATCCTGTCACCCGGCACGATGCTGTAGTCCTTGGCGGTCTCGGCCGACACGAGGATCGCGTCGGGTCGCGCCCGCAGGGCGTCGATCGCGCCGGTCGCGCTCGAGCCCCCAAAGAACGAATCCGCAAGCGGCGCGACCGCTGGGAGCGTCGCCGGATCGATCGCGAGGAGGTCCTGGGCCTCCGGCCCAACGTAGACGACCCGATCGACGAATGGCGTCGATGCCGCAATGTCGGGGCCCGCGAGGTGCGCGACGGTCGCCGCGGTCGCCGGGTCGCTGGGAACAGCCTTGACGTCAGCCCCGAGCGTGAGCTCTGCGTCGATCCGTTGCTGCTGGAGGTAGGTCGCATCAAAGACGAGCACGCTGGTTCCGAAGCTCACGGCCAGGGCAAGGACGACGATGGCGCGCGAGGCAGCCACCGCGCGCGCGGTCAGGGATCGACCCGCGAGCTCGCCCCCTGGACCGAGCAGGCGACCCAGGGCGCGAGCCAGGCGATAGCTACGCCGAAGGAGCGCTCCGACCACGCGCAGGAGCAGCAGGGTTCCGCCGGACCAGAAGAGAAGCGGCGCCACGAACGACGTCAGCGCGAGGGTGACCGTCGGGTTCCCTTCTGCGTTCAAGACCGGATGGATCCCCGAGCCTCCCGCGAGAACGTAGACCAGGGCGCCCGCGATGAGCGCCAGGACATCCAGGTAGAGGCGCTGCCACAGCGGAGCACGGTTCCGCTGCAGCTCCTGGCGGCCGAAGGCGATCTCCTCACGGAGCTGTCCCCGCAGAGGCAGGATGGCCGCAAGGGTCGCCAGGATCGTGGTCAGGACGATCGAGACTGCCCCACTCCGGAGGAGTGTCTCGGCCGGTCCAGCTGAGGCAAGCTCCGCGCCGAAGAGAGCGAGCCCAATGGCCGCTCCGAAAGCGACCCCGAGCGCTGATCCAACCAGAGCCGCCAGGACGGTCGCGCCCATGAACACGGTGCGCAGCTGTCGCAGACCCGCTCCACGCGCGCGGAGCAGCGCCGCGTGGCGACGGGTTGTATCGGCAGTCGCGTCCGCGGCGAGCCGGGACAGGGCGAGCGCGAGAAGAATCCCCGGCAGGGCCAGGAAGATGAACAGGATCTGGCCCCAGGCAAGGTCCTTCGCGAGCGGCTCGAGCGACGCGCTCGCGTCATCCACCCACACGAAGCTGCCGGCGCCCTGGCGCTCGACGCGTCGGCGGACAGTGTCGAGCCACGCCTGGGCGGCGACCGGGTCGCCCGGGAGCTGCGCGTGATCGAGCTGAACGTGCAGCTCGCGGCGGACCGCCGGGTCCGCTGCGAAGACGGGCGTGGTCACACCTGGGGGAGCAGAGCCGACGGGGGCCGGATCCGCCGCGGTCGCAGCGGCCGGGATCTTCGGCAGAACCAGCGTCTCCAGGTCCGTGCGGCTCATGACGGCCACGTTGACCGGTGGATTCGCCCCGGCGGCGCGGTGGGCCGCATCGATCGGACCGAGGACGAGGTCGGCGCCGGCGATCGAGACGATCCCCGACACCCGCACCGTCACCGACTTGCCACCCGGCAGGGCGAAGGCAATCGAGTCACCAGGCACGGCGCCGAGGTTCGAGGCGAGATCGCGACTGATCGCGATCTCGCCAGGCGCGATGGACCCTGACGACGGCGCGAACAGCCCGGTGGTCGCGGCATAGGACGCATCGACACCGACCAGGACCCCGACGCTGGTCTGGGTCGCCGTCCCTGACCTGCTTGTGGCGGCGCTCTCAAAGTGGGCGAGCTCGAAGGCCGAAACCGTGCGAACGGTTGGATCGGCCTTCAGGATCGCGAGTACGCCGTCGGCGTCCGCGGCAGGGCTCAGCACGACCTGCGCATCGACCGGGAGGTCGGCGAGAGCGCGACGCGTGACGGTGGCCCCGGACGCAGTCCCGAACAGCAGGACGCTCGTGATCAAGGCTGACGCGATCGCCACGCCGACCAATGCAGCCAGGGACCGTTGTGGCTCGCGAATGACAAGGCGGAGTGCGTGACGGAACAGCTTCATGCGGGGACTCCTGCGGTCAGACGACCGTCGCGCATCCGATAGCGATGGTCGGCGCGCGAAGCGCTTGCGGGGTCGTGGGTCACGAGGACCAGGCTCGCCCCACGTCGACGCACCGCGTCGGTGAGGAGCTGGAGCACTCCCGCGGCGTTGTCTTCGTCGAGGCTCCCGGTCGGTTCGTCGGCGAGGATGACGGCCGGCTCGATGACGAGCGCTCGCGCGATCCCGACCCGCTGCCGCTCGCCTCCGGAGAGCTCGTCGATGCGGGCCCCGAAGGCGGATCCAAGCCCCACCTCCTCGAGCACGGCCCGCGAGCGTGCCTGTCGCGCCGCCTCGGGCAGGCCCGCGAGCGCCAGGGGCAACCCGACGTTCTCCCCGACCCGGAGGCTCGCGATCAGCCCGAAGGACTGGAAGACGATCCCGACCCGACGCTGGCGCAGCCGGGCGCGTTCGGCGCCGGAGAGACGCGACAGGTCGTGACCGAGGAGCGTGATCGAGCCTTCGTCGGGCGCCTCGAGGCCCGCAAGCAGGCCGAGGAGCGTCGTCTTCCCTGAGCCAGACGGTCCTTCGATGGCCACGAAACTCCCGGCTTCGACCTCGAGATCGACGGAATCGACGGCCACGACCGGATCGATCCCGCGCTGCGCGTAGCGGCGGGTCAACCACCGGCAGGTGATGACGGTCACGACAGCCTCCGATCGCCGGCGACCCGGCCGTCCCGGAGCTCCACGATGCGATCCGCCCGGCGCGCGACATCCGGGTCGTGGGTCGCGAGGACGAGCGTCATCGTTTCCGCCGCGTGGATCTCCTCGAGGAGATCCAGGAGCAGGCCGGCACTCGCCGAATCGAGCTCGCCGGTGATCTCGTCCGCAAGGACGATCGGCGGGCGCGTCACCAGAACGGCCGCCAGCGCGGCCCGCTGCTGCTCGCCGCCGGAAAGTTGCGCCGGTCGATGATCGGCTCGGCCTTCGAGGCCGACCCGGGCGAGGATCGCGACCGCGGCCAGCCCGTCCACCGAGCGTCCAGCGAGCACGGAGGCCAGGAGGACATTCTCCTGGAGCGTGAGGAACGGGACGAGGTTCTGGCTCTGGAACACGATCCCGACGTGCGCCCCGCGCAGGCCGGCGCGCTGGTCCTCCTCGGCCCGTGACAGGTCGACGCCGTCCACGACCACACGACCGGCGGTGGGTCGATCCGACCCGGCGAGCAGCTGCAGCAGGGTCGACTTCCCGGAACCCGAGCGACCCATGATCGCGACGAACTCGCCGGGTGCGATCTCAAGGTCGATCCCCCGCAACGCGATCGTCTCGATGTCCGCTTCTCGATAGATTCGGATGACGTCCGACAACTCGATGATGGCGTGGGCGGTCCGTCCCGACGCCTCCGGTCGACCGGGGGTGCTCACGACCACCGGAAGCTCTCGATCATCTGGCGGAAGGCGTCCACGTTGTCCACGCCATCGGGGGTCGAAAGGCTCACGATCGCAAGGCCGTTCGGGCCGGGAACGTAGTACCGGTCGACCGTCGAGGGCACCTGCTTGCCGGTCACCGGATCCGGCGGAGCTGGGACGTGATAGACGATGTGGGCGTAGCTCGAGCCGCCGACCTTGACCGCGTCCTGCTTGACGAACTTGAAACCCGGCTTCGCCTGAAGGTCCGGCAGGTCCGTGGACGCGACGTATCCCGGGACATCGGTGTGTGGAGCGACGATTGAGACCGTCTCGCTGCTGTCCTTGTCGCGGATGACGACCCCGTCCGGCTGCTGGCTGACCTGCCAGCCCTCGACGTACTGGATCGAGAACGCCGGGTTCGTGCCGTGTATCGTCAGGAACACGGCGTTGTCGGGAATGTCGCCGTGGCTGGTCCCGCCGCCCGTATCGGGCACCTGCGATCCGCTCGGGCCGGCCTCGGCGGGAGTGGACTCGGTCGGACCCTTGGTCGCGGACGACGACGTTTCCGTCGGACCGGTTGTCACGACGACACTGGCGTTCGGTGCCGACTGCGCGGCGCTGCCGCAGGCCGTCACGACGAGCGTGATCGCCGGGACGACGAGCAGCCGTCGCAGCCGCTGACCTGGCGTCGAATTGCGCATCCGCAGGGAACCTCGCACGATGTGGCTGGCCGGTGCCCGGCGTCTCAGCGCGAGTTGTCGCCTCCGGAGATGAACCTCACCTGAAGCGCGGCAGGGAGAGCCGGAATGTCGCTCCGGATCCAGGTTGACTCGTCACTGTGAGACGGCCCCTGTTCCGCTGCGCGAGGCTGCGCGCGATCGCGAGGCCGAGACCACTGCCCTCGGGAGTGCCTCCATCGGCGTGCACCCGGTGGAAGGGCTCGAAGATGCGCTCGAGATCGGCAGCCGCGATCCCGGGCCCATCGTCGCTGACCTCGAGCAGGGTCTCGCGGTCGGCGGCCCTCGTCGCGATCCGCGCTGGGTTCGCGGTCGGACCGCCGCCGTATCGGAATGCATTGTCGAGGAGATTGGCGACGATCCGACCGATCTCGTTCGGATCGGCCGACACCGGGAGGTCGGCGCCGAGCGCCATCCGGGCACGCGGGAGCTCGGGGTGCGCCGCAGCGAAGGCTTCCACCGTCTCGGCGACGATGACCGACAGATCGATCGGTTCCTGGCGATCGCTCGGCAGCTCATCGCTCCGGGCAAGCAGGAGCAGGTCGTTCGTGATCCGCGTCAACCGGCTCGTTGAGCTCGCGACGACCGCGAGTGCACGCCGCAGCTCGTCGGCGGAGTCTGCTCCCGCGAGGGCACCCTCCGCGGAGGACCGAATGGCGGCCAACGGCGTGCGCATCTCGTGCGACGCGTCCGCGACGAATCGGCGCTGGCGGGCGTGCGCCTCGCGGATCGGCCGGAGCGTGCGGGCGGCGAGGACCCAGGCGGCGACGCCGACGAGTGCGACCACGAGCAGATCGGCCACGAGGAGGGCGAGCCCGATCCGCTCGACCGCCGCCTGGTAGGCCACGTCTGCGACCTGCTCGTTCGTGAGCTCTGGGCCGACGTCGAAGGTCGGCGCGAGGGCGGTCGCAAACCCGACGTAGAAGACCACGCTGAAGACACTGAGGACGAGCGCGAAGAGCCCGATGTACAGGACGGTGAGGCGGATGCGAGCACGCCTGAACATCAGGCGGCTCCGATCGCGCGAAGTCGATACCCGGAACCGCGGACCGTCTCGATCAGCCCGTCGCGTCGGCCCTCGTCAACCTTCCGTCGAAGGCTCCGGATGTAGACCTCGACGATGTTCGACTCCGCCGCGAAGTCCGCGTTCCAGAGGGCATCGATGAGGCGGTCCCGAGGGAAGATCTGGCCGGGATGTCGCGCGAGGAGCTCGAGGAGCGCGAACTCGCGCGCGGTGAGGTGGATCTGGCGGGCGGCACGCCAGACGCCGAGGGTTGCCGGGTCGAGCTCAAGGTCGCCGACCTGGATCCGGGGCGCTCGCTCCTCGAGCCTGCGCCGACCGAGTGCCCGGACCCGTGCGCGGAGCTCGTCCATGCTGAATGGCTTGGCGAGGTAATCGTCGGCGCCGCGATCGAGACCGGTGATGCGATCCTGAACGTTGTCGAGGGCGGTGAGCATGAGGATCGCCGCTGAGAAACCCTTGTTCCGCAGCGCCGAACAGGTCACGAAGCCGTCGAGCCCGGGAAGAATGACGTCGAGGATCACGAGGTCGTAGGCGTAGGCCTCCGCCCAGTCGAGGGCATGACGCCCGTCGCCCACGACGTCCGCCGCATGGCCGTCGGCCGTCAGCGCTGCCTTGACCGCGCCCGCGATGGCTGCCTCGTCTTCGACGATCAGGATCCGCAGGGATCGTCCTCCGTGCCACGCCTCCGGACATGGCCGGGCGCGATCTTGCCGATCGTACCCGCATCCGATCGGATCGACCCGACGTAGATCGACGGGCCGGGCGCCATCCGACCGAGCGGCCGCTGCAGCGGAGCCTCGATCGCTGCCAGGACGCGGGCCGGGATGAGGCGCTTGAGGCGTGCCGATCGGAAGAGCGAAACGGTGCGTCGAGCGTCGGGCTCCAGGCCTGCCGCGCGGAGTTGCGCTTCGATCGTCGCCGGCTGATGCGCGAAATGCCCTGCGAGGTACTCGTGCGGTTGGCGGGCAACCGGCGACCAGGATTGTCGGCCGGTCAAGTATCGGACGGCGGCGAGGAGATGCCGCCGGTTCGGGAACTCGACGATAAGCCGGCCGCCGGGTCGCAGAACTCGCGCGATCTCCCGGAACACTCCGCTCGGATCGCGGAGGTGGACGAGCAGGCGAACCGCGATGACCACGTCAACGGAGCCATCCGGAATCGGCAGGTGCGCCGCGTCGGCGGCAATGACGCAGAACCGAGGATCCGAGCCAACGCGCTCGCGGGCGGCCTCGATCATCGCCGGCGAGGCGTCCACCAGCGTCACGGCCTCGAACGCATCGTACTCGTCCACCAGTCGGCCGAACCCCGCCCCAAGATCGAGGAGGTGGCCTCCGCCCCTCGGCAGGAGCGCGCGGACCGCCAGTCGATCGCAGCGATCCTCGTATGCCCGAGCGGGCCAGAACTTGTCGCGGTACGAGAGGTCGTAGCGTGGGGGTCGAGTGCCGCCGATCACCTGGTTCGGACCGGGGAGAAGGCGCGGACGCAGACTGGACGATGGCATCTCGACCTTGTCGCTCCTCAACCTGAATCCAGGATGAGCGGTGGCAGGATGAGCAGGCAGAGAAGCGTACCGGCTCCGCCAATCGACGGCGCCGGTCTGCTCGGCTCACGGGTCCTGGGCGGAGGTGGCGAGCCGAGCAGGCGGCCCAGGTCGGTCAGGGCGGTCTCGCCGAGCTGGGGGAGCCTCCCGAGCGTCGAGCAGTCGGCGCGGCCGAGTCGGCGCGGTGGCCCCCTCGAACGAGCCCGCGCCCGGCCGGTCCGACGTCGCCCGGTGCGGCGCGATCCGCGCCTGCGGACCGGTCGGCGATTGAGCGCGGGTCAGGCTGGGCGTCCGCCCGGTGCCGCTCCGGTCACCGTCACCGGCGAGCGTCGGGGGCCCGCGATCCACAACGCCACCGACCAGAGCCCCAGAGCGGCGATGACGACCGGGATGAGCGGGAGATACGAGCCGGTGGTGTCGAAGGCGATCGCGCCCACGTACACCGCCAGCGTACCGCCGACCGGGTAGGCCACCCCGAGCAGCCCGAAGATCGACCCGAAGTTCGGCCCGCCGAAGACGTCGCCGAAGGCCGCCGACCGGACGGCGATCGTCGCGCCGGTTCCGATGCCGTGGAGGATGACGCCGCCGATTGCGAGCCCCGGCGCGGAGGCAACGAGCCCGAGGGCCGCGACGACCCCGCCGGCAACCGCGATGGCGGCGACAACACCCACGATCCGCCGGCCGATTCGATCGGAGAGCCCGCCCCCGACGATCTGGCCGCCGACGTACGCCAGCGACTGGAGTCCCAGCGCGGCGGCTGCCCACTCGGCGCCGAGGCCGCTCTTGACCGCGCTCGGGATGAACGCCTGGAGGAGGCCCTCGTCGAAGACGCCGATCGCCGCAGCGCCGGCGAAGAGGAGCCAGAACCGACGCGTGCGGACGACGCGCCGGACGCTGTGCGCGTGCTCGCCGCTGCCGATCGGGAGGACCTCCTGCGCGGCGGAGACAGCGCCTGGGGCCGATGGCTCGTGCAGGCCCGAGGCGCGAGCCGCGAGACCGGCCTCCGTCGCGCGCGTGCTGGGCCGGCCCGCGCTCAGCGGCTCACCGACCGCGATGGGCCGACGCTCGGCGGTCATCGACGCCTCTGCAGGCGCCGACGAGGGTGCCGGAGCCGGGGCGGCGCCGCGCACGTCGGAGGGTGCCAGGGTGCGGCGCCGGTCGGGGCGGCGTGCCGGCACGACAATCGCGGGCCCGCTGGTCATCAGCCAGACGAACGCAACGCCCACCAGGCAGGTCGCCAGGAAGACGAGTGACGCCGACCGCCAGCCGGCCGTCTGGATCAGCCCGCCGGCGATGGGCAGCGCGATCGCGACCCCAATCCCCGGGCCGGCGTAGGCGATCCCCAGCGCGAGGCCCGACATGCCGGCGTATCGCCGGGCGATCGCAGTGGAGGTCCCGATGAACGAGAGCTGCAGCCCGAGCGCCATGAAGACCGCGTAGGCGAGGATCACGAGCGAGATGTCGCGCGCAAGGTAGACCGCCAGCCAGCCCGCGGCGAGGAGGACCATGGAGGCGGTCAGGAGGTCGCGGTCGGCCCACTCGTCGTAGGCCCGGCCCAGGAGCGGGCTCGCGACGGCCGTGACGACGAGGAACATCGTCCAGGGCGTGACGGCGAGCGTCCGGCTGATCCCGAACTCGTTCGCGAACGCGACCGAGATCGCCGGGAATGTGTACAGGCCGCCGTAGGCGATCGCGCCGACAGTAAACGCGCCGACCAGCGGCAGCGAGAGGCGGGTCGCACGTCGCGCGATCGGGAAGGCCACGGTCGCCATGCTACGGGACGCTGCGACCCCCAGCCGAGGCCAGGTCAGCGAGATGGTCCTCGGTGGCGTCCGGCGAACCCGGTGTGACCTCGCGCTATGCTGCCGCCGTGGCCGCGACCCAGGACGCAGCGTTCCAGCCGACGCCGGACGACGTCGCGCTCGTGGCGGCCCTGCGCGACGGCGACGAACGGGCGTTCGCGACCATCGTCGCGCAGCTGCACGGTCCGCTCCTCCGGCTGGCCCGCCTCTACGTCCCGACCAGCGCGGCGGCGGAGGAGGTGGTCCAGGAGACGTGGCTCGGCGTGTTCCGCGGCCTGGACCGGTTCGAGGCGCGTGCGACCTTCCGCACGTGGGTCTTCCGGATCGCCACGAACCGGGCCATGACGCGCGGACGACGCGAGCGACGAGACATCCCGCTCTCTGCGCTCCTCGATCCTACCGAGGGCCCGGGCGGGCCTGCCGTCGACCTGGAGCGCTTCCTCGCACCCGGGGAACAATGGGCCGGCCACTGGGCCGTGCCGCCCGAACGCTGGGCGCCCGACGCGGCGACGCACCTGCTGGCGAAGGAGACGCGCGCACTGATCGCGGCGGCACTCGAGAGCCTGGCACCGGCCCAGCGGATCGTGATGACCCTGCGCGACGTGGAGGGCTGGAGCACGGACGAGGTCTGCGCCGCGCTCGAGATCACAGCCGGGAACCAGAGGGTCCTGCTGCATCGCGCCCGCTCCCGCGTGCGGGCGGCGCTGGAGCAGCACCTTGCCACGGCCGGACCGGCGTAACGGCCGGCCGCTGGAGGGAGACAATCCATTCGATGAGCAGTGACGTGACCCCGATGGCGGCCCCGACCGGCGCGCTCGCGAAGCCGGACCCCGATGCCTGCGCGGGCGTGGTCGAGCTCGTCACCGAGTACCTGGAGGGAGCGCTTGACGCCGCCGTCCGGGCCCGGTTCGAGGCGCATCTTGCCGACTGCGACGGGTGCGACATCTACCTGGAGCAGATGCGGGCGACCATCGCGGCCGCCGGCCACGTGGACGTGGAGCGCGTCGCGCCGGCCACGCTGGATGGCCTGATCGCCGCATACCGGTCCGCTCGCGGGGCATGACGCCGCCCCGCTCGAGGATCTCCGCCCGCAGCCTGTAACGCGGCCGGTAGCCGCGGAGACCGTCCCGGCAGATGCAGGCGGAGGATCCGCCAGCGACCCAGGGGGACGATGATGAGCGACCAGCAGCCGGACCACGGCCACTTCAGCGACGGCCAGGCCACCCTCCCGCACGACGCCGGGGACCAGCAGGGCGGAGACTTCAGCGAGGGGCAGGAGAAGGTGCACCCCGACAAGGAGCACACCGGGAGCTTCGCCCATGGCCAGGAGGACGAGCACTCGGATCACGCAAAGCCCGGCACCTTCGCCGAAGGGAAGCGCCTCGGCTGATCACCGCCCTGGGGGATCACGACCCGCGCTCGCAAGAGCGCGGGTCGTTCGATTCCCCGACCGGGTACCGTTCCGCCGGGAGGCACCGGATGGTCGAGTTCTTCGACAACGCGTACCGCGACGGCGGAACGCCAACCTGGGACGTCGGGCGGCCGCAGGGCGCGCTCGTCCGGCTCGCGACGAGCGGGCTGATCGTGGGAACCGTGCTCGACGCCGGCTGCGGGACGGGCGAGAACGCGCTCTATCTCGCGGCCCAGGGGCACCCCGCGCTCGGCGTGGACTTCGCGGCCGCAGCGATCGAACGCGCGGCTGCGAAGGCGGCGGACCGCGGCCTCCCCGTGGAGTTCCTGGTCGCGGACGCGCTGGACCTCGCGGTGCTGGGTCGGACGTTCGACACGGTCCTCGACGTGGGGCTCTTCCACACGTTCATGGACGCAGAGCGTCCGCGCTACGCGGCGAGCCTTGGCGCGGCGCTTCGGCCGGGCGGCCGCGCGTTCCTCCTCTGCTGGAGCGACCGGAACCCGTTCGGGCGCGGCCCACGACGCGTCTCGCCCCAGGAGATCCGCACGACGTTCCGGGATGGTTGGCGGGTGGAGGCGGTCGACCCCGAGTGGCTCGACACGCGCCTTCCGGACGGGCGCATCCACGCGTGGCTGGCGCGAATCGCCCGCGTCGAGACCGGGACGTGATGCGGCGCGGCACTTGACGGGCCCGGCGGTTCGTCGGCCTCCGGGGCTCACACCTCCGGGACCCGCCGTGGCGCGCTCGCGGCAGGCCGGGTATGCTCGCGCCGTGAGCCACCGCGATTCGCAGATCGGACCCCGATGCTCCTGTTGCCGGCGAGTGCCGGTGCAGGGTGCGCGCGCGGTCGGCTGCTGACCGCCGGACACACCCACCGGGACTCGCGACTCCTTCTGCCCCACGAGTGGCGCATGCCGTCGCTCATCGGCCCGAGTTCCCCGGAGGTCCCCGTCCGTGTCCAGCGTCCTCACCCCACCCGCCCACCAGGTCGACCCACGAGCCGATCAGCTCGTCGGCGCCGGCGTCTCGCGGTAAGCGGACGGAATTTCCCCGGAGTCGATGCCCATGAGCCAGCCTCACGACCGCGTCCATGCCTTTGCCGCGCTCCTTGCCGAGGAGCGACTGGCGGGTGATCGGGGATTCCCGCTCAAGCGCGACGTCGCCGTCTTCGTCGACGAGCTGCTGGGAATCCTCTTCGGACAGCTCTCGGAGGGCGCGGCCGGCACGGCCGACGAGCTGCAGGCTCGGCTCACGCTCGCCGTGCACGACCTTCGCCATCTCGTGGCGCCGCTGGCGGAGCCGGGCGAGGCCGGCCGGATCGTGGACGCGTTCGCCGCCGCCCTGCCCGCCATCCACGACCGCCTCCAGCAGGATGCGCAGGCGATCGCGGAGGGCGACCCCGCCGCCGAGAGCCTCGACGAGGTGATCGCGGCGTATCCGGGCTTTCTCGCGATCGCCATCCACCGGATCGCCCACGAGCTGTGCGGCCTGGGGGTCCGGATCCTGCCGCGACTCCTGGCCGAGGTGGCCCACACCCGGACCGGGATCGATATCCACCCCGGGGCCACGATCGGTCGATCGTTCTGCATCGATCACGGGACCGGGATCGTGATCGGCGAGACGGCGGTCATCGGCAACGACGTCAAGCTCTACCAGGGCGTCACCCTCGGCGCGCTCTCCGTTGCGAAGAGCGCCGCCGGCACGAAACGCCACCCGACCATCGAGGACCGCGTGGTCCTCTACGCGAACGCGACGGTCCTCGGCGGCGACACCGTCGTCGGCCACGACAGCGTAGTCGGCGGGAACGTCTTCCTGACCGGCAGCCTGCCGCCCGATTCCGTCGTCTACCAGACCAGCCAGGTCCGCGTCCGTCGCGTCCGCGATGGGTTCGAGGACTCCGACTTCGTCATCTGAAGGAGACCAGCCGATGAAGGCCGATTCCATCCTCGCCACGATCGGTGAGACGCCCCACGTCCGGATCAACCGCCTCTTCGAACCCCGCGTGGAGGTCTGGATGAAGCTCGAGCGCGCCAACCCGGGAGGAAGCATCAAGGACCGGATCGCGCTCTCGATGATCCAGGACGCCGAGGCCCGCGGGATCCTCGGCCCCGGCTCGGTGATCGTGGAGCCCACCTCGGGCAACACCGGGATCGGCCTCGCCCTGGTCTGCGCCGTCAAGGGCTACCGGCTGATCCTGTGCATGCCCGAGTCGTTCTCCATCGAGCGCCGCAAGCTGATGACAGGCTACGGCGCTGAGCTGGAGCTGACGCCGCGCGAGCTCGGCATGAAGGGCGCGATCGCCCGGGCGCGGGAGCTGGTGGCGGAGATTCCCGGCGCCTGGATGCCGATGCAGTTCGACAACCCGGCCAACGTCGAGGCGCACCGTCGCACGACCGCGGCGGAGATCCTCCGGGACTTCCCGGACGGCCTGGACTACCTCGTGACCGGCGTCGGAACGGGCGGCCACATCACGGGCTGCGCCGAGGTGCTCAAGCCGCTCTGGCCGAACCTGCGCGTCTACGCCGTGGAGCCGACGCTCTCGCCGGTGCTCTCCGGCGGCACGCACAGCCCGCACCCGATCCAGGGGATCGGCGCCGGATTCATTCCGGGCGTGATGCGACCCGAGCTGCTCGATGGAATCCTCCAGGTCGCGCCGGAGGACGCGATGGCGTACGCGCGTCGCGCTGCCCGCGAGGAGGGGCTGCTTGTCGGCGTCTCGTCCGGCGCCTCGCTGGCAGCCGTGGCGCAGCTCCTTCCCCAGGTCGCCGACGGCGCCCGGATCCTCACCTTCGCCTACGACACGGGCGAGCGGTACCTCTCGGTTGAGGCGCTCTGGGGCTGACCTCGCGCGGCTTGACAGCGGTCGCGGGCTTCCCTGCGCGCGGTCAGCGAGGGGCGGCCCCCGGCGTGTCGGCCGCGTCTTCCCAGTCCAGCCATGGGACGGGATGCCCGGCCAGGTACGCCTTGACCGCCGTCCCCACGGTCG
>JANXWH010000009.1 GCA_025351245.1 Chloroflexota bacterium
CGCACGTTCGAACTGGCGACGTTGCCCCGGGCGCAGCAAACCGGCCCTGGCCGTGCCCCACGACCTCGTCGCGCACGTTCGAACCGGCGACGTTGCCCCGGGCGCAGCAAACCGGCCCTGGCCGTGCCCCACGACCTCGTCGCGCACGGTCGATCCGGCGGCGTTGCGCCGGGCGCAGCAAACCGGCCCTGGCCGTGCCCCACGACCTCGTCGCGCACGTTCGAACTGGCGACGTTGCCCCGGGCGCAGCAAACCGGCCCTGCGCGCACCTCGAGTGAGGCAGCGCCGCCCTGGCTCGCGTCCGCTCCCGAGGTTGTTGCCCTGGCCGCAACAAGCGCGCCTGGGCCACCCTCCGGACCCGCTGCCGGCGCCACGTAGGCTGCCGTTGAGGGCTATCTGTTGGACTGTGCGCAACGCCCGTCGAGGGTCGTGTCCCGTGGACCGGGGCGCCTTGAGGCGGAAGAGGCGCTTATCCGCCCCAGGCGCCGTCTCAGGCCGCGACGGTCGCCGAGCCTCCCAGCACTGCCGCGATCCGCCGGGCCGCCGCGCGGCCCTGCTCCACGCAGTCCGGCACTCCCACGCCGCGGATGGCGGCACCGGCGATGACCACGCCGGGCAGTGCCCGCATCGCCTCGTCCAGGGCGGCCACCCGCCCGAGATGGCCGATCGTGTAGCGCGGCATGGCCTCGGCCCAGCGGGCGACCCGGGAGAAGGCCGGGGCGCCCGCGATGCCCGCGACCCGCGCGAGGTCGGCGTGAACGGCGGCCACCACCTCATCGTCCGGGCGGCCCAGCAGCCCCGGCGAGCGTTCCCCGAGGAACGCCCGGGCCAGGACCCAGCCGTCCGGGGCCCGGCCGGCCCACTTCGAGGAGCTCCAGGTGCACGCGCCGAAGGCGAGCGGCTCGTCGCGGGCGACGAGGAATCCATGGCCCGGCCGCGAGGCGAGCCGGTCGGCGCGGTAGGCCAGGCTCACCACCGCGGTGGAGCCGTGGGGCACGCCGCCAAGCGCGGCGGCGGCCGCCGGTACGAGATGCGCCAGCGCGGCCGCGGAGGCCCGCGCGGGGCCTGCCAGCAGGATCGCGTCGGCCCGGACAGCGCCGCCGTCCGCGAGCCGGACCGAGAGCCCGCCGGTCCCCCGCCGCACCTCCTCGACGCCGACACCCAGCCGGATCCGGACGTTCGGGTCGTCAGCGAGCCGGCCGGCGATCGCGTCGATCAGGGAGCCCATCCCACCCCGGAGGCTGAGGAACGGTGAGCCCTTCGGGGCCGGACTCCCGGCCGCCGCGGCGCGCGCCCGCGCCCGGCCCTGCGCGAGGCTGGCCAGAAGGAGGCTGCGGTGCTCGCGTTCGGCCGCCCGGAGTTGGGGGACAACCGCGTCCAGGCTCAGCTCGTCCACCGACGCGCCGTAGATGCCCCCGATCAGCGGGTCGCCCAGGCGCGCGACGAGCGCGGGGCCCAGGCGACGGCGAAGAAACCACCCAATGGAGACATCCTCGTGGGCCGGCGACCGCGGGAGCAGGAGGTCGCGGACCATGGCCAGCTTCTCCAGCGGCGAGAAGAGCCCGGTCATGAGGAACGGCGCCATCCTCGTCGGAAGGACGAGCCCGATCCCGTCGGGGAGCGGAACGAAGCGCCCGCCGGTCCGGACGTGAACCGTCCGGGGATCGGTCGTGCCGATGATCTCGCCGCCCAGGCCCAGCTCGCGCGCGAGGGTGGCGGCCGCCGGCCGGTACGAGATGAACGAGTCGGGGCCGTCCTCGACGAGGAAGCCGTCGACGTGCTCCGTGTGGATCTTGCCGCCGAGGCGATCCGATGCCTCGTACAGCTCAACCGCGATCCCGGCACGTGCCAGCTCCCACGCGGCGGCCAGCCCGGTGATGCCGCCGCCGGCGACGACGACCGCCACGTGCGCGGCTCAGGCCCGGCCGGGGACGAACGGGCAGAGCGGATCCGCTTCCAGGACGTCACCCGTCCAGGCGAAGGCACGGGCCCGCGAACCGCCGCAGTGCTCCACGTACGAGCAGGCGCCGCAGCGGCCCTTGTACTGGCTCGTGTCGCGCAGCGAGGTGAAGACTGGGTGCCCCCGGTAGAGCGTCACGATGTCGTCGGTGCGCACGTTGCCGACCGCGAGGGGCAGGAAGCCCGACGGGTAGACGCTGCCGTCGTGAGCCACGAACATGATCCCGTTTCCGTCGCGGACCCCAAAGCCACGGCCGACAGATGTCCGGAGGATCTCCTCCTCGGTCATTCCGTCCTGCTCCATCCGGCGCGTCGCGACCCGCCGGTAGTGGGTCGCCTCCGTCGTCTTGATCTGGAACGGGGCCACCTTCGAGAGGTCGTAGAGCCAGCCGAAGAGCTTCTCGCTCTGGGCCGGCGTGATCTCCTGGAGGACCGTGCCGCGGCCGACCGAGATGAGGAAGAAGAGGCTCCAGCGGAGGATCCCCATGCGCCCGACGACCTCGTAGATCGCGGGAAGGTCGTCGAGGGTCGTGTCCGTGACGAGCGTGTTGACCTGGATCGGGAAGCCGACCTCGTGGGCCCAGGTTGCCGCCTCCATCGTCATCCCGAACGTGCCGGGCACGCCCCGGAGGCCGTCGTGGAGCTCCGGCGAAGAACCGTCCAGGCTCAGCGAGATCGTCTGGATGCCGGCCGCCTTCAGCGAGGCAAGGCGGGCCTTGGTGAAGTCCGGCGTGACGGCGGGGGCGAGCGAGGCGCCGATCCCGCGCTCGGTGGCGCCCGCGACCAGCTCCTCGAGGTCGGGGCGGCGGAGCGGGTCGCCGCCGGTGAAGACGACGTGCGGGAGCGGTTCGCCGAAGTCGAGGATGCGATCCAGCAGCCCCAGGCCCTCGTGCGTGCTGAGCTCCAGCGGGCTGCGATCCGGCGCGGCGGTCGCCCGGCAGTGCCGGCAGGCGAGGCCGCAGGCCAGCGTCGTCTCCCAGTAGACGAGCATCGGGGCGCGGTCGTAGACGAGGCCGCGCGGCTTCACGGCGCCGACGCCGGGGAGCGCGCCGGGGAGCGAGCCGGGATGCCCGCCGGGGTGGGCGGCCGGCCGCGCCGGGACCTGCGCGGGGTTCGCGACGTCGACCATGGTGGGGTTCCTCCCTGTTGGGGTCAGGCGATCGAGGCGGGCGCGGCCAGGGCCGCCTCCGCGACGTCGGCGAGGCCGGCGATGAAGATCGGGTCGGTGTTCATGGAGCGCGCGCGTTCCAGGTGAATGCCGGCCTCGCGAGCGACGGCCTGGGCCTCGATGTCGATGTCGTAGAGGACCTCGAGGTGATCGGCGACGAAGCCGACCGGCCGGATCACGAGCTCCCGGACACGCGAGGCGGCGAGCCGCCGGATCTCGTCGAGGATGTCCGGCCCCAGCCAGGGCTCGCCGGTCCGCCCGGCGCTCTGGAACGCGAAGTCGTAGCTCGCGAGGCCAAGGTGGTCCGCGACGAGCGCGGCGGTCCCGGCGAGCTCCTGCGGATACGGGTCGCCCTCGGCGACGACCCGGGCCGGCAGGCTGTGGGCCGTGAACATCACCCGGACCGCGGCCGGCTCCCGGAAGCGCGCGAGCGCCTCGCGGGTCGTCTCGGCCAGCGCCTCGATGAAGCGGGGCTGGTCGTACCAGGAGTCCACGAACGAGACGGTCGGCGCGCCCGCGCCGAGGCCGGCGAGCGCCGCGTCCACCGCCCGCCGGTAGCCGGCGGCATTCGAGGACTTCTGGGGCGCCAGCGCGATCGCGGCGAAGCGCTCCACGCCGTCGGCCGCCATTCCCTCGATGATCTGGCCGATGCGCGGCTCGATGTGGCGCATCCCGGCGTAGACCCGGAACGGCCGGCCACGCTTGGCCAGCTCGGCCTCCACCGCGGCCCGCTGCTCCTCCACGATCCGCGAGAGCGGCGAGCCGCCGCCGATGGCCCGGTAGCGGCCCAACAGCTCCTCGAGCAGGTGCGGCGGCGGCGGGCTG